>NZ_CP059903.1:1893000-2208500 GCF_014127485.1 Nocardioides dongkuii
CCCGCGGCTCGCAGCTGCGGTTCGTCGTGCTCGACGGCATCGGGCGGCCGACCGTGCTGGCCGGCCCCGACGAGGCCGACCTGCGCGCGGCCTACGACGTGCTGCGGGGGGCCGCGTCATGAGGGTGCTGGTGCTCAACGGGCCCAACCTCGGGCGGCTGGGCCGCCGCCAGCCGGAGATCTACGGCACGACGACCCACGCCGAGCTCGCCGAGCAGTGCGTGGCCTGGGGGCGCGACCTCGGGCTGGCGGTCGAGGTGCGCCAGACCAACCACGAGGGCGAGCTGATCGACTGGCTCAACGCCGCCGCCGACGACGAGACGCCGGTCGTCCTCAACGCCGCCGCCTGGACCCACTACTCCTACGCGCTGCTCGACGCCTGCGCCCAGCTCGTGGCGCCGCTGGTCGAGGTGCACATCTCCGACCCCCGCCGCCGGCCGGAGGAGTTCCGGCACACCTCCGTGGTCACGGCGTACGCCGTCGAGGTGGTCGCGGGCCACGGGATCGACGGCTACCGGCTGGCGCTGGAGACCCTCGCGCGACTCGGGGGCGGAACCACCTCCTGACCCGCGCCGTCCGACCCGCGACCGACGGACCAGCGAACGAGGGTGGCGGACATGGACGGCAGGACGGACGGCAGCATCACGGTGGGCGTCAAGGGGCTGGTGGTGACCGGGCTGGTGCTGCTCGGGCTCGCGGTGGCCTACCTGCTGGGGGACGCGGGCGGGGGAGCGGCCGCGGACGCAGCACCCGCTCCCGCCACGGCGACCCCGGCGGCAGCGCCCGGCACCGTGACGATGGGCGGGGCCGGCGAGGCGACCGCGGTGCCCGACCAGGTGGAGTTCTCGCTCGCGGTCGGCGCCACGCGACCCTCGCTCGACGAGGCGCTCGACGTCGCCAGCACCACGATGGACCGGGTGCTCGGCCGGCTCTCCGGCTTCGGCGTCCGCAAGGGCGACGTCCAGACCACGGGTCTCTCGATGAACCCGGTCTACGACTACGTCGAGAACGGCCCGCCGGTGCTGCGCGGCTACCGCGTCTCGCAGCGCGCCCAGGTGCTGGTCACCGAGCTCGCCCGCGGCGGCGCCGCGATCTCCGCGGCGGTCGGCGCCGGCGGCAACGGGGTGCGGGTCAGCGACATCCGGCTGGGCATCTCCGATCCGGACGCCGCGCTCGCCCAGGCCCGGCAGGCCGCGGTCGCGGAGGCCACGGCCAAGGCCGAGGAGTACGCCGAGGCCACCGGCCAGGAGCTCGGCGGCGTGGTGACCCTGCGCGAGGTGTCCGCGACCCCGCCGCGGGAGTCCCCGGTCTTCGCGGCGCAGAACCTGGCGGCGTACGACGCGGCCGCCGTGCCCATCCGCGCGGGCAAGGAGGACCTGGCGGTGCGCGTCGAGGTGGTCTGGCGGCTGGCGTGAGCGAGGGGGCCGGGTTTCGCGGGTGCCCGGCCCCCGCCGCTAGACTCGTCTGCTGTTGCCCAGGCACCGGCCGGGCGACGTCCCCGCTCCCGTACCCGAAGGCTGGCCCGCGCGCATGGCAACGACGAACGACCTCAAGAACGGCATGGTCCTCAACATCGACGGCCAGCTCTGGGCCGTGGTGGAGTTCCAGCACGTGAAGCCGGGCAAGGGCCCCGCGTTCGTGCGCACCAAGCTCCGCAACGTGGAGTCGGGCAAGAACGTCGACAAGACCTTCAACGCCGGCACCAAGGTCGAGACCGCCACGGTCGACCGCCGCACGATGCAGTACCTCTACAACGACGGCACCTCGTTCGTCTTCATGGACACCGGCACCTACGACCAGCTCGAGGTCCCGCCGGAGGTCCTCGGCGACGGTGCGAACTTCCTCCTCGAGAACCAGGAGGCGATCGTCGCCACCAACGAGGGCCGGGTGCTCTTCGTCGAGCTGCCCGCCTCCGTCGAGCTCGTGGTCACCTTCACCGAGCCCGGCCTCGCCGGCGACAGCGCCACCGGCCGCACCAAGCCGGCCACCCTGGAGACCGGGCACGAGATCCAGGTGCCGCTCTTCGTCAACCAGGGCGAGAAGGTCAAGGTCGACACCCGCGACTCCTCCTACCTGGGTCGCGTCAAGTCCTGATGGCTGCTCGTTCCAAGGCACGCAAGCGGGCGCTGGACGTCCTCTACGCCTCGGAGATGCGCGGCGAGTCCGCCGTCGACGCCCTCGACCGGGCGATCGCGGACGGCGAGGCGCCGACCAACGACTACACCGCGGTGCTGGTGCGCGGCGTCGTCGAGCGCCAGGCGCGCCTCGACGAGCTGCTCGCGGAGTACTCCGAGGGCTGGACGCTCGCCCGGATGCCGGCGGTCGACCGCAACGTCCTGCGGATCGGCCTCTGGGAGCTGCTGTACGCCGACGACATCCCCGACGCCGTCGCGGTGAGCGAGGCGACCGCCCTGGTGCGCGACCTGTCGACCGACGAGTCGCCGCAGTTCGTCAACGGCGTGCTGGGCAACCTGCTGCGCAACAAGGCGACGCTGAGCCGCTGAGGCTCCGCCCCTCGTGGGTTGAGGTCGTCGTAGGTCGAGTGCCTCGCTGGCGCTCGCTACTCGACCACCGACGGCCGACCACCGAGTCCGGACACAAGCGCCGACTCGGCGTGGGGTGTGTCGGGACGCACGACGCCGGGGTGCGGGTCACGGCGTGGGGGGTGCTTCCGGGGGGTAGAGAGTCGGGCATGGATCTCGCTTCCCGCACCGACGACCTGGGCCGTCAGGCTCACTCCAGCGACTGGCTCGACCACGCGGTCCGGGCCGGGCTCGTCGCCTACGGCGTCGTGCACCTGCTGATCGCCTGGCTCGCCCTCCAGCTCGCGTTCGGCGAGCGCGAGGGGTCGGCGTCCAGCTCCGGTGCGCTCCAGCAGCTGGCCGAGCAGCCGTTCGGCAAGGTGCTGGTCTGGCTGATCGCGCTGGGCATGCTGCTGCTCGTGGTCTGGCGGCTGCTCGAGGCGGCGCTGGGCCACCGCGACGAGGACGGGAGCACCCGGGTCCGCAAGCGGGTCACCTCCGCCGGCAAGGCGGTGCTGTACGGCGCGATCGGCGTCAGCGCGGTCCGGGTCGCGACCGGGTCCGGCTCGTCCGGCGGCGGCAAGAAGTCCGGCACCGACTCGACCACGGCGAAGCTGATGGACCTGCCCGGCGGGCAGGTGATCGTGGTGCTCGTCGGTCTCGCGATCATCGGGTACGGCGGCTACCTGATCGTGAAGGCGTGGACCGAGAAGTTCGCCAAGGAGCTCGACGCGCAGGGCAAGAGCGGCGACTCCGGGTCGGCGTACCTGCTGTTCGGCAAGGTCGGGTACGTCGCCAAGGGCGTCGCAATCGGCATCGTCGGCTCGCTGTTCGTGTACGCCGGGGTGACCCACGAGGCGGACAAGTCCGGCGGCCTGGACCAGGCGCTCCGGGAGGTCCTCGACCAGCCGTTCGGCCCGGTCCTGCTCGGCGCGATCGCGATCGGCATCGGCTGCTACGGGCTGTTCAGCTTCGCCCGGGCGCGACACCTGTCCCGCTGACTCACCTGCCCGCGCCTCGCCGGCGTGGCAGGGTGGGGACATGGAGGAGCAGGTCGATGTCGTGGTCGTCGGGCTCGGCCCCGGCGGCGAGTACGCCGCGCAGAAGATCGCCGAGGCCGGGCTGAGCGTCGTCGGCGTGGAGCGCGCGCTGGTCGGGGGCGAGTGCCCGTTCTACGGCTGCATCCCCTCCAAGATGATCATCCGCGCCGCCGACACCCTCGCCGAGGCCCGGCGGGCCCAGACGCTGGGCGGCGCCGTCGACGTCCATCCCGACTGGGGCCTGGTCGCCACCCGCATCGACAAGCAGGCCACCAACCACTGGGACGACGCCTCGCACACGACCCGGCTCGAGGAGGCGGGGGTGCGGATCGTGCGCGGCCACGGCCGGCTCGACGGTCCCGGTCGGGTGGTCGTCGACGGCACGACGTACGTCGCGGCGCGCGGGGTGGTGCTGAACGCCGGCACCGAGCCCGCCGTGCCCCCGATCGAGGGGCTCGAGGGCACGCCGTACTGGACCAACCGCGAGGTGATGCGGCTGACCACGGCGCCGGAGAGCCTGGTGGTCGTCGGCGGCGGCCCGATCGGCGCGGAGCTCGCGCAGGCGTTCGCGCGGTTCGGGGTCCGGGTGACGCTGCTGGAGGTCGCCGACCGGATCCTCGGCCCGGCCGAGCCGGAGGCGAGCGCGGTGATCGCGGACGTCTTCGAGCGCGAGGGCATCGGGGTGGTCACCGGCGCGCGGATCGAGCGGGTCCGCCACGACGGGAGGTTCCACGTCGACGTCGACGGGCGCACCGTCGAGGCCGACCAGCTGCTGGTCGCCACCGGGCGCCGGACCAACCTGCGCGACGTGGGCCTCGAGACCGTCGGGCTCGACCCGGCCGCGCGGCACGTCGAGGTCGACGAGCGGATGCGCGCCGCGGACCGGCTCTGGGCGGTCGGCGACATCACCGGCAAGGGGGAGTTCACCCACGTCTCGATGTACCAGGGCGCGATCGTCGTCCGGGACGTCCTCGGGCAGGACGGCCCGCCGGCCGACTACCGCGCGCTGAGCTGGGTGACCTTCACCGACCCCGAGGTGGCGGCCGTCGGGATGACTGAGCGGCAGGCGCGCGACGCCGGGCTGCGCGTGGTGACCGGGTACGCCGACGTCGCGCAGTCCACCCGCGGCTGGATCCACCAGGCCGGCAACGAGGGGATCGTCAAGGTGGTCGCGGACGTCGACCGCGGGGTGCTCGTCGGGGCCTCGGTGGTGGCGCCGTACGGCGGCGAGGTGATCGGCCTGCTGGCGACCGCGGTGCACGCCGAGGTGCCGGTGGCGACCCTGCGATCCATGCACTTCGCCTACCCGACCTTCCACCGCACGATCGAGTCCGCCCTGGCCGACCTCGGCGACGTGTGAGCCGGCCCGGATCGGGGAAAGTGGACCCGGACCAGCAGCCCGCACCGAGGAGACCCGAACGCCGATGAGCCAGAGGCCGCACCACGAGGCACCCGACACCTCGGACACCAGCGACCGGCTCTACACGCCGGAGGAGCTCGCGGCGTACGCCGCGAGCCAGGTGCCGCCGACCCGGCCGACCGGCGCGCCCGCGCAGACGCCGGTGTACGGCGGCGACCCGCTGAGCGACCCGGCGTACGGCGCGCGGCCGACGGCGCCGCCCAGCACGCCCCCGCCGAGTGCGCCGCCGGCCGCTGCTCCGCCAGCCGCCGCTCCGCCCGTGGCGCGGCCCGCGACGCCGCCGCCGTCCGCTCCGCCGGTGGGTCCGCCGCCGTCCGCGCCGCCCGCCCGTGCCCACGTCTCGACCTCGCCGGTCGCCCCGCCGCCCGCTCATCCCGCAGCGGCCGGGGCCCCCGGGGCGCCCGTGGCGCCCGGCGAGCAGGGCGACGGGGAGCCGCGCCGGTTCATGAGCGCGACCGACTTCCTCGACCGCCGCGTCGACGACACCGACTTCGGACCCGCGACCTGGGGCTGGCGCGGCCGGGTGCGGCGCTGGACCGGGAACATGGTGCAGCCGCGGATGGGTCCCGCCGAGCTCGAGTTCGAGCAGGACCGCCGCTCCGTGCAGCGCGACTTCGACGGCCCGCGGACGATCGCGTTCATCAACCCCAAGGGCGGGGCGGCCAAGACGACCGGCGTGCTCGCCGCGGGCTACACCTTCGGCACGGTGCGCGGCGGCGGCGTCGTCGCCTGGGACAACAACGAGACCCGCGGCACGCTCGGCATCCGGGGCACCCGCAGCACGCACCGCAACACCACCCGCGAGCTGCTCGAGGACCTCGGCCGGTTCAACGACGTCTACCAGTCGCGGATCGGCGACCTCGGCGCGTTCGTGCGCTCGCAGGGCGACGCGCACTTCGACGTCCTCGCCTCCGACGAGCGTCCCGACGTGACCGGCCAGATCCACGCCGAGGACTTCAACGCCGTGCACAAGCTCCTCGAGCGCTTCTACCGGGTCATCCTGGTCGACACCGGCAACAACATGCGCGCCGAGAACTGGCTCGCCGCCGCCGACGCCGCCGACCTCCTCGTGGTGACCAGCACCGTCCGCGAGGACACCGGCTACAGCGGGCTGTGGATGCTCGACGCGCTGCAGGACGCGGGCTACCAGAACCTCAAGTACAAGACCGTCACCGTGCTCTCCGACCCCTCGCCGCAGGTCGACGGCAAGCTCGCCCACGACCTCGTCGACGTCTACGAGCAGCGCACCCGCGCGGTCTACCGGGTGCCCTACGACCCCGCGCTCGTCGCCGGCTCGATCGTCCCCTACAGCCAGCTCTCCCCGGACACCCGTCGCCAGTGGCTGCGCGCCTGCGCCGGCATGGCGGGGGCGCTCTGACGGACCTCGCGGTTCCCGCCCCGACCGGGGCGGGAACCGCGAGGATGGCTGCATGAGCGTCACCATGAACCGCACCCGGAAGGGTCGCCGGGTCAGCGGCGAGCTGCAGTGGGACGGCACCCGCTGGCGCCGCTGGACCGGACGCCGGTGGGCCCGCGCGGCGTACTCCCTGCGTCCCTCGCGGCTGGAGGTCGCCGAGCCGCTGCACCGTGACCCCGAGGAGAGCGTCGAGACCCGGCAGCGGGTGCTCGGCCTCGCGGTCGAGGACCAGGTGCTCACGAACGGGGCCACGGTCGTCCACGAGGGTCCGTCGGGCGTGGTGCTGTCCTACCGGCGGCGTCCCGCCCATGCCGCCCACGCGATCATGACGCTGCTCACCGGCGGGCTCTGGGCGGTGGTCTGGGCCGCGTGCGCGCTCGGCGAGGCCCGGGACCGGGTGCTCCTCGAGGTCGACCCCTGGGGTCACGTCTGGGCGACGCAGGGCCTCAAGCGCTGACGCTGCCGCTGCCGCCGCCGGGACGTCATACGAGACGGCGGCAATAGCGACCACGTCGTACGACGTCCCGTGGGACGTTATGCGAGACGGCGGCAGTAGCGACCAGGTCGTATGACGTCCGGGGACGGACGGCGCGCGAGGACGGTCAGCTCTTCGCGGCACCCCAGCCGTGCCAGCGGTCGATCTGCATCCACGCGCTGACCCGCGGGCTCTGGCGGTCGGGGTAGGGGCTGCCGCCGTAGTGGGTGCTGAGCCGGTCGATGTCGGTGAGCTCGGTGTCGTCGGCCATCTCGACGATCCGCCCCTGCAGCGAGACGTGGGTGTACCAGTCGGCCTCGTCGAGCACGGTCAGCGAGAGCCGCGGGTCCCGGCGCAGGTGCTGGAGGCGCACGCGGGTGTGGTCCATGTTGAGCAGCACCCGGTCGTCGTCCTCGAGCAGGTACCAGGTCGCCACCGACACGGGCTGGCCGTCCTTCCGGAGGGTCGCGACGACGGACGGGTTCGGCTTGCGGAGCAGGTCGCGGAGCTCGTCGGGGAAGGGCAGCTCGGGCATGGGGGGCTCCTCGGGTCGCGGAGCCCACCGGTGCCCGACCCGACGGGGTGAGAAACCCTCCCCGCGCTCAGCGCAGGAGGACCCGGGTCAGGACGTCGGCCAGCAGCGCGGCGTACTCCTCCGGGCCTCGACCGCGCGAGGAGACGAGGCCGAAGTACTCCGGGCCGTTGAGCGACCAGACGAGGTCGGCCACCTCCTCGTCGGTGAAGTCGTCGCGGAGCTCGCCGGTCGCACGGAGGTCGGCGGCCAGCAGCCGCATGTTCGCGGCGCGCCGCTCGGAGAGCTCGGTCCAGACCGCGGCGCACTCGTCGTCGGTCGCCGCCGCAGACCGGAGCGCGTCGAGCAGGGGAGCGGTCCGGGGGAGCAGGCGGCCCATCGCCTCGGCGTACACCGCGATCTTGGTGCGGGCGTCCGGGGCGGCGCGGACCCGCTGGACGTAGGCGCGCTGACGGACGTCGGACGGCACCGCCCCCTCGCCCAGCACCAGGTCGTGGACGGCGAGCAGCAGCCGGGGCTTGCGGCCCACGCTGGCGTAGACGGTGTCGACCGCGACGCCCGCCGCCCGCGCCACGTCGGCGACCGACGTGCCCGCGTAGCCCCGGGTCGAGAAGAGCTCGTGCGCGGCGACCAGCACCGCCTGCCGGGTGGCCTCGGCCGCCGCCTGGCGCCGGCGCGCGTCGTACGGCCGGGGGTCCCGGGAGGCGGGGGCGGAACCGTTGACAGGGCGGGGCACGCGACTTAGCGTAACAATTGATCCGAAGGTGCTTCGGATCGAATTGAGGAGCAGCCGATGTCCGAGTCCGTCGTCGTCACCCGGCCCGGTGGGGGCCGCGGCACCTGGGCCATGGGGTCGCTGTTCGAGCATCTCCTGGAGGCGCCGCGCGACGCCGTCGGCCTGGGAGTCGCCATGGTCACCCAGCCACCGGGCATCGCGACCCCGCTCCACCAGCACGCCCGGGAGGCCGAGGCCTTCTTCCTGCTCGAGGGCCGGATGTCCTACCGCGCGGGCGACGAGACCCACGAGCTCGATGCGGGCTGCTTCATGTACCTCCCGGCCGGCGTGCCGCACGCGTTCCGGATCCGCGGCGAGGTGCCGGCGCGCTTCCTGGCGCTCACCGCACCCGGTGGCCTGCTCAACCTGTACGACGAGGTCGGCATCCCGGCGACCGAGCTGCGGCTGCCCGGGGCGGACGGGCTCTCGCCCGAGGTGGAGATCCCGCGGTGGGTGGAGGCCGGGCCGCGCTACGGGCTCGAGGTGCTCGGCCCGCCGATCCCGGAGTGAGCCTGCCTGGATTGCGACGGCCCGGCGTCGGTCACCGGTAGGTCATCGGCGACCCAGCCGATCAACCCAGCCGATCGACCCGACCGATCCCAGAGAAGAGGCCCTCGATGCGCGCAGTGACCTACCGCGAGCCCGGTCCGTCGTCCGTCCTGTCGCTCGTCGACCTCGACCTGCCCGAGCCGGGTCCCGGCGAGGTCCGGGTGCGGCTGCTCCGGGCGGGGGTCAACCCCACGGACTGGAAGTTCCGCGCCACCGGCAAGAACGGCCCGTACGACGAGGTCGCGCCGGGCCAGGACGGCTCCGGCGTGGTCGACGCGGTCGGCCCCGGGGTGGTCGGCTTCGCCGAGGGCGACCGGGTGTGGCTGGTGCTGGCGCAGTCCGGCCGCTGGCTCGGCACCGCGGCCGAGTACACGGTCCAGCCGGTCGACCGGGTCGTGCACCTGCCGGTCGGGGCGTCCTACGACCTCGGCGCGGCGCTCGGCGTCCCCGCCGTGACCGCCCACCGCGCCCTCACCGCCGGCGAGGACGTCGAGCGGATCGCGCCGGGCACGATGTCGGGGATGACGGTCCTGGTGGCCGGGGGAGCGGGCGCGGTCGGCACCGCCGCGACGCAGCTCGCGCGCTGGGCGGGCGCGACCGTCTACTCGACGGTGAGCAGCGAGGAGAAGGCCGCGCTGGCGGTCGCCGCGGGCGCGCACGAGACCATCAACTACCGGGTCGCCGACACGGCGGCCGAGGTGCAGGCGATGTGCCCCGAGGGCGTCGACCTGGTGGTCGAGGTCGCGCTCGCGCAGAACGTCGCGCTCGACGTGGCCGTGCTGCGCAACCGCGGCACCATCGCCTACTACGCCGACAACGGCGGCTCCGAGGCCACCGTCCCGGTGCGCGACACCTTCGCGAAGAACCTGCGGCTCCAGGGGCTGCTGCTCTACACGCTGGGCGCGGACCTGCTCGAGATCGCGATCGCCGACGTCAACGCGGCCGTCGACGTCGGCGCGCTGCAGGTCGGCGCGGACTTCGGCGTACCGCTCCACCACTTCCCGCTCGAGCAGACCGCGGCCGCCCACGACGCCGTCGAGCAGGGCACGATCGGGAAGGTGCTGCTGGCCATCGCGGAGGAGTGAGCGGCGGCCCGGCGGCTGGGGTAGGGTCGCGGGCGATCGACATCCTTTAACGAGCCGTCCCGTGAGGCGGAGAAGGAGGTCAAGCGCACTCGTGTGTGCCCAGCCTGCGGCTGCTGACGGCAGCCCCTCCGAGGGCCGCGTGGTCCTCGATGCTCGTGACATCGCCCGAGCACTCACCCGCATCTCCCACGAGATCCTCGAGCGCAACAAGGGCGCCGACGACCTGGTGCTGCTCGGCATCCCGACCCGCGGCGTGCCCCTGGCCGAGCGGATCGCCGAGCGCGTCGCCGCCGTCGAGGGGTACGACGTCCCGGTCGGCTCGCTCGACGTGACGATGTACCGCGACGACCTGCGGATGAAGCCGGCGCGGGCGCTGCTGCCCACCAAGCTCCCGCCGGGCGGCATCGACGGCCGGACCGTGGTGCTCGTCGACGACGTGCTGTTCTCGGGTCGCACCATCCGGGCCGCGCTCGACGCGCTCAACGACCTCGGCCGCCCCCGCGCGGTGCGGCTCGCCGTGCTGGTCGACCGCGGCCACCGCGAGCTGCCGATCCGTGCGGACTTCGTCGGCAAGAACCTCCCCACCTCGCTCGCCGAGCGGGTGCGGGTGACCCTCGCCGGCATCGACGAGGTGGACGCGGTCACGATCTTCGGCGTCCCCCGCGAGGAGGTGGCCCCGTGAAGCGGCACCTGCTCAGCGCGGGCGACCTGACCCGCGACGACGCCGAGCTGGTCCTCAGCACCGCCGCCGAGCTGCGCGAGCTGGCCGACCGGCCGATCAAGAAGCTCCCCGCGCTGCGCGGCCGCACGGTGGTCAACCTGTTCTTCGAGGACTCCACCCGCACCCGGATCTCCTTCGAGGCCGCGGCCAAGCGGCTCTCCGCCGACGTCATCAACTTCTCCGCCAAGGGGTCCAGCCTGTCCAAGGGCGAGAGCCTCAAGGACACGGCGCTGACCCTGGAGGCGATGGGCGCCGACGCGGTCGTGGTGCGCCACGGCGCCAGCGGCGCCCCGCACCGGCTGGCGAACTCCGGCTGGGTGCGCTCCAGCGTGGTGAACGCCGGCGACGGCACCCACGAGCACCCGACCCAGGCGCTGCTCGACGCGTTCACGATGACCCGCCACCTCGGCCGCCTCGACGGCCGGCGGATCGCGATCGTCGGCGACGTCCTGCACAGCCGGGTCGCCCGCTCCAACGCGCTGCTGCTCGCGACCCTGGGCGCCGAGGTGACGCTGGTCGCGCCGCCGACGCTGCTGCCGGTCGGGATCGGGAGCTGGCCGGTGGAGACGTCGTACGACCTGGACGCGGTGATCCCGAAGGCGGACGCGGTGATGATGCTGCGGGTGCAGCGCGAGCGGATGCAGGGCGGGTTCTTCCCGACCGCGCGCGAGTACTCCCGCCGCTACGGCCTGGACGGGCGCCGGATGGCGACCCTGCAGGACCACACGATCGTGATGCACCCCGGCCCGATGGTCCGCGGCATGGAGATCAGCGCCGACGTCGCCGACTCCCCGCGCTCGGTGATCGTCGAGCAGGTCACCAACGGCGTGGCCGTGCGGATGGCCGTCCTGTACCTGCTGCTCGGCGGCAGCGAGCCCGCCGGGTCGACCAGCTCTAGCAACGAGGCGGAATGACCACCTACCTGATCCAGAACGCCGCCGTCCTCGGCGGCGAGCCGACCGACCTGCTGCTCGCCGACGGCGTGGTGCGCGAGATGGGCCCCGGGCTGTCCGCGGACGGCGCCGAGGTCGTCGACGCGACCGGGCTGGTCGCGCTCCCCGGCCTGGTCGACCTGCACACCCACCTGCGCGAGCCCGGCCGCGAGGACGCCGAGACCGTGGAGACCGGCACCCAGGCCGCCGCGATGGGCGGGTTCACCGCGGTCCACGCGATGGCGAACACCGAGCCGGTCGCGGACACCGCCGGGGTCGTCGAGCAGGTCTGGCGGCTCGGCCGCGAGGCCGGCTTCTGCGACGTCTACCCGGTCGGCGCGGTCACCGTGGGCCTGCAGGGCGAGCGGCTGGCCGAGCTCGGCGCGATGGCCGACTCCGCCGCCCGGGTGCGGGTCTTCTCCGACGACGGGAAGTGCGTCAGCGACGCGGTGCTGATGCGCCGGGCGCTGGAGTACGTCAAGGCCTTCGACGGCGTCGTCGCCCAGCACGCCCAGGAGCCCCGGCTCACCGAGGGCGCCCAGATGAACGAGGGCGAGCTCTCCGGCCGGCTCGGGCTGACCGGCTGGCCCGCCGTCGCCGAGGAGGCGATCATCGCGCGCGACTGCCTGCTCGCGGCCCACGTCGGCAGCCGGCTGCACGTGTGCCACGTGTCCACCGCGGGGTCGGTGGAGATCGTGCGCGAGGCCAAGCGCAAGGGCGTGGACGTCACCGCCGAGGCCTGCCCGCACCACCTGATCCTGACCGACGAGCTGGCGGCGACCTACGACCCGATCTACAAGGTGAACCCGCCGCTGCGCACCGCCGCCGACGTCGAGGCGCTGCGGGCCGGGCTCGCCGACGGCACGATCGACATCGTCGCCACCGACCACGCGCCGCACCCGCACGAGGACAAGGACTGCGAGTGGGCGGCCGCGGCGTTCGGCATGCTCGGCCTGGAGACCGCGCTGTCGGTCGTGCAGGCGACGATGGTCGACCCCGGCCTGCTCGACTGGGCCGGCGTCGCGGAGCGGATGTCGTACGCCCCCGCGCGGATCGGCCGGGTCGCCGACCACGGCCGCCCGCTCGAGGTGGGGGCGCCGGCCAACGTCGTGCTCTACGACCCGGCGGCGCGCCGCACGATCGACCCCACAGAGTCCGCCAGCCTGAGCCGGAACACGCCGTACCGCGGGATGGAGCTGCCCGGGCGGGTGGTCGCGACCTTCCTGCGGGGCCGGCCCACGGTCCTGGACGGCAAGCTCGCCTGAGCGGCCGATCCCTTCCGGGGAAGGGATCGGCCGCCGCCGACGTTGGGGACCAGCATGAGCATCGTGCTGTCCGTCCTCGACCTGGCCCCCATCGCGAAGGGGGAGAGCGTCCGCAGCAGCATCGCGGCCAGCGTCGCCCTCGCCCAGCAGGCGGAGGCGAGCGGCTACCGCCGGGTCTGGTACGCCGAGCACCACAACATGCCGCGCATCGCCTCGTCCGCGACCAGCGTGCTGATCGCCCACGTCGGCGCGCACACCTCGACGATCCGCCTCGGCGCCGGCGGCGTGATGCTGCCGAACCACGCGCCGCTGACCATCGCCGAGCAGTTCGGCACCCTCGAGGCGATGTACCCCGGCCGGATCGACCTGGGCCTGGGCCGCGCGCCCGGTTCGGACCAGAACACCATGTACGCCCTGCGCCGCGACCCGTCGTCCTCCGACCGGTTCCCCGAGGACGTCCTGGAGCTCCAGGGCTACCTGACGGGGGAGTCGCGGGTGCCCGGGGTCCAGGCGGTGCCCGGGCGTGACTCGCAGGTGCCGCTCTACATCCTCGGCTCCTCGATGTTCGGCGCGCACCTCGCCGCGCAGCTCGGGCTGCCCTACGCCTTCGCCAGCCACTTCGCGCCGCAGGCGCTGGAGGCGGCCGTCGCGGCGTACCGCCGTGAGTTCCGGCCCTCCGCCCAGCTCGAGGCGCCGTACGTCGTGGCCGGCGTCAACGTGATCGCCGCCGACACCACCGAGGAGGCGCACGAGCACCACGTCGCGATGCGGCGGTCGATGGCCGTCGGGCTCTTCGGCGGGGGCCAGGACCTCTCCGACGTCGAGGCTGACGTGCTGCTGCGCCGGGGTGCCGGCACGCACGTGGACCAGATGTTCACCTACGCCGCGATCGGCACAGCGGACCAGGTCGGCCCCTACCTGCGCGCGTTCGCGGACCGGGTCGGCGCCGACGAGCTGATCACCGCCCACCAGGCTCCGACCACCGAGGCGCGGCTGCGCTCGGTGGAGCTGGCGGCGGAGGCGATGGCGACCGCCCGGGTCTGACCGCCGCGGGTCCGCATGGGGAGGGCCGCCGAGGGGTAGCGTGAGGCTGCTCACACTCTCGGACCGGAGGCCCCATGAGCACCTCGACCACGCTGACCGATCCGCCCGGGTCGCGCGCGGAGCGGGGCCGCCCCTCGCCCCGCTCGATCGCGATCTGGACCGCCGTCGCCCTCGTCGGCGCCGTCTGCTGGGCGGTGCTGGCGCTCAGCCGGGGCGAGGACGTCTCCGCGCTGTGGATCCTGTTCGCGGCGCTGTCGTCGTACGCCATCGCCTACCGCTTCTACTCCCGGTTCATCGCCCGGCGGGTGCTGCGGCTCGACAACAGCCGTGCGACGCCCGCGGAGCGCCTCGGCAACGGCACCGACTTCGAGGTCACCGACCGCCGGGTGCTCTTCGGCCACCACTTCGCGGCCATCGCCGGCGCGGGCCCGCTGGTCGGCCCGGTGCTCGCGGCGCAGATGGGCTACCTGCCGGGCACCGTCTGGATCATCGTCGGCGTCATCTTCGCCGGCGCAGTGCAGGACATGGTCGTCCTGTTCCTCTCGATGCGCCGCGACGGCAAGAGCCTGGGCCAGATGGTCCGCGAGGAGATCGGCGTCGTGGGCGGCATCGCCGCGCTGATCGCGGTGTTCTCGATCATGATCATCATCCTGGCGGTGCTCTCGCTGGTGGTCGTCAACGCGCTCGCCGAGTCGCCCTGGGGCGTCTTCTCGATCGGGCTGACCATCCCGGTCGCGCTGTTCATGGGCTTCTACCTGCGCTTCCTGCGCCCCGGCCGGGTCCTGGAGGTCACCGGCATCGGCGTCGTCCTGCTCCTGCTCGCCATCATCGGCGGCGGGTACGTCGAGGCCTGGGGCCTGGACGGGGCGCTGACGCTGTCCAAGGAGACGCTGACCATCTGCCTGGTGGTCTACGGCTTCATCGCCTCGGTGCTCCCGGTCTGGATGCTCCTCACCCCGCGGGACTACCTCTCGACGTTCATGAAGATCGGCGTGATCCTGCTGCTCGCCGTGGGCCTGGTGCTGGCCCGGCCGTCGCTGCAGAACGAGGCGGTCACGTCGTTCGCGAGCAACGGCGACGGGCCGGTCTTCGCGGGGTCGCTCTTCCCGTTCCTCTTCATCACCATCGCCTGCGGCGCCCTCTCCGGCTTCCACGCCCTGATCGCCTCCGGGACCACCCCGAAGATGATCGAGAAGGAGAGCCACGTCCGGATGATCGGGTACGGCGGGATGCTGATGGAGTCCTTCGTGGCCATCTCGGCGCTGATCGCCGCCTCCGTGATCGACCAGGGCATCTACTTCGCGATGAACGCCCCCGGCGGTGCCACCGGCGGCACGATCGAGGGCGCCGTCGAGTTCGTCAACGGCCTCGGGTTCACCCTGACCCCGGGACAGCTGGAGGCGGCCACGGCCGCGGTCGAGGAGGACCTGGTCTCCCGGACCGGCGGCGCGCCCACCCTCGCGCTGGGCATCGCGACGATCTTCAGCGACGCCTTCGGCGGCGGGGGCGCGGCGTTCTGGTACCACTTCGCGATCATGTTCGAGGCGCTGTTCATCCTCACCGCCGTCGACGCCGGCACCCGGGTGGGCCGGTTCATGCTCCAGGACACCATCGGCAACGTCTGGACGCGGTACGCCGACACCTCCTGGAAGCCCGCCGCCTGGAGCGCCTCCGCCGTGGTCGTCGCCTGCTGGGGCTACATGCTGTACGTCGGGGTCACCGACCCCCTCGGCGGGATCAACCAGCTCTTCCCGCTCTTCGGGATCGCCAACCAGCTGCTCGCCGCGATCGCGCTCACCCTCTGCGTGACGCTCTTCCTCAAGCACGGCTGGGCGAAGTGGGTCTGGGTCCCGGCCGTCCCGCTGGTCTGGGACCTGGTCACCACGATGACCGCGAGCTACCAGAAGGTGTTCTCCTCCGACCCGCTGATCGGCTACTTCGCCCAGGCCGACCGCTACCGCGACGCCCGCGACGCGGGCGAGGTGCTCGCCCCCGCCGCCGACGCCGGGCAGATGGACACCGTGGTCACGAACTCCACCGTGAACGGTGTCCTCCAGGCCGCCTTCGCCGTGCTCGTGCTGGTCATCGTCGCCAACGCCGCCCTCGTGTGGGTCCGGGCGCTGCGGGCGGGCTCGCTCCCGACCACCGAGGTCCCGGCCCAGCCCTCCCACCTGGTCGCGCCGGCCGACTTCCTGGCCACCCCGGAGGAGAAGGAGGCGGTCGCCGCCTGGGAGGCCGAGCGGGAGGCCGACCGGGTGGCGGGCGCCGGCGGCGCGGGGAGCCGGCGGTGACGCGCGTCCTGGCCGGGCTGCGCTGGTACCTCCGCGAGCTGAGCGGGGAGGCCCGGTGGGACGACTACCTCGAGCGCTGCGCCCGCGACGGCACCGCGCCGATGAGCCGCCGCGCGTTCGAGCGGCACCGCGACGACCACCGGGAGCGCTCGACGCAGGGTCGCTGCTGCTAACTGGGTGTGTCCCATGTCCCGGGTATTGAGGCCCGCGAGAAACGCGCTCTCATGCCGATGAGCGCGCTCTCGCCCCTGCGAGGTCACACCGCCAGCTGTAACGCGGTGTCCACCACTCTTCCGCGGTGCTGCAGCACCGCGGGAGAGCAGTGGATACCGCGTTACATGTACGGCTCAGCGCTGAGGCAGCCGTCCGCTCCTTCCACGACTCGCGCGACCGCTTCTGCCGCTGCGCGCGTGCTGCGGTCGTGGGGTTCGCGGAGGTGCGGGTGACTAGCGGTGTTGGCTGGAGTACTGCGGGTAGTACCATCTGGATGGTGCCGTCCGTCGACAAGATCGTCAAGGCGATGCGGGCCAACCCGCAGGGAATCGCCTTCAACGACCTCAGGTCGGTGTGCGAGCTCTACTTCGGGAACCCCGACAGAGCGGCGGCTCCCACCTCGTGTTCAAGACTCCGTGGCCCGGTGACCCGCGGGTGAACATCCAGAACGACAAAGGGAAGGCCAAGGCGTACCAGGTGCGCCAGGTCCTCAAGGCGATCGACAAGAAGGAGGCGATCTGATGCAGACCCAGACCCGAGTGGACGTGTCCCACTACAGCTACCGAGTCACCTGGTCGGCCGAGGACAACGAGTTCGTCGCCACCTGTCTGGAGTTCCCCTCGCTGTCCTGGCTCGCACCCACCCAGATCGAGGCACTCCAGGGACTCGAGGCAGTGCTCAGCGACGTGCTCGTCGACATGGCCGAGCAAGGCGAAAAGGCCCCGGTCCCATTCTCCGAGCGGACGTACTCCGGCACGTTCAACGTCCGCATCGGTCAAGGTCTCCACCGCGACCTCGTCATCCACGCGGCAGAGGACGGCCTGAGCCTCAACCAGTACGTCGTGAAGAAGCTGGCCTCCGGCTGAATCTCCTCAGATGATGCTCGACTTCCAGGACATGGAGCATGTTCACGAGTGACCGCGATGTCATCACCACATCGCGGGTCCCCTGCCGACGTCGGCTCAGTAGCCTCGTTGCCATGTCGACCAAGTCGGAGCGACGAGCCGCCCGCGAGGCGGTTGCCGCCTATCACGAGGCGCAGCTGGCCTCGCTCCTCCAGCGGGTGGGCGAAGCCGCGGACAGTTTCCGCGCCGGCGAACTCGACGCGTTCGAGACTGATCAGATCGTCTTCCAGTACAGCCGGGCGGCGAAGGAGCTCTGGAAGTTCTGCAACCTCGCTGACGTCGAGTTTGCCGCGCAGCTGATTCATGAGGGTCCGCCGCGCGACTGGTGGGACCGTGGTGCACCGAAACGCAGATGAGTCGCTCCTGAGCATCCACCACCGCTTCCATGTCCACGGTGCCGTCGAGGCGCGCTACCGCAGTCCCGACCACAGGGGACACACCCGGTAAGAGCTCAGCCTGCGGTGCGGGCGGTGACCAGCAGGTACTCCCAGTCCAGCTGGGTGACCCCGCCGAACCGGTCCGGCAGGGCGGCGAGCGCGGCGTCGAGCTCGGCGACCCGCTCGGGCTGGTCCGCGATCCCGCGGTACGCCGCGATCGTCGGGCCGTAGCGGGCCTTGAAGTAGTCGCGGAGCTCCGCCCCGGTCGCGAACCTCCGCACGGGCAGCGACCGCCGCTCGGCGACGAGGTCGACGACGCGGTCGCCGAGCAGGCCGCGCACGTGCTCCTCGGAGCCCCACAGCGGCGGCGGCTGCACGCCGGGCGGCGGCGGCGCGACGTACCCCTTCATGGTCGCGAACATCTGGCCGATGTACCCCTCCGGGGTCCACGAGATCAGCCCGATCCGACCGCCGGGGCGGCAGACCCGGACCAGCTCGTCGGCAGCCGCCTGGTGGTGCGGTGCGAACATCACGCCGACGCTCGAGGTGACCACGTCGAAGGTGTGGTCGGCGTACGGCAGCGCCTCGGCGTCGCCCTCGGCCCACTCGACCTCGACGCCCGCGTCGGCAGCGTGCCGCCGCCCCACGTCGAGGAGCTCCGGGGTGAGGTCGGACGCGACGACGCTCGCGCCGGCCGCGGCCGCCGGGACGGCGACGTTCCCGGATCCCGCGGCGACGTCGAGCACGCGGTCGCCGGGCGCGATCCGGCACGCCTCGACGAGGGTCGGGCCGAGGTCCGAGATGATCTCGGCGGCGACGGCCGGGTAGTCGCCGAGGGCCCAGACGGCGCGGTGCTTGGCCTTCAGCGCCCGGTCGGCGGCGAGGTCGGTGGTGGTGCTCATGGTGGTGCTCCTTCGTTCTCGGGGTTGACACCTCCTTCCTAGGCGTCCCGACCCGCGTCCGGATCCGCAGCGGTTGCCCATCTCGGGACCGCCGGCTGCCCAGGTCGGGCCGCCGGCACCGGGAAGGGGAGACTGGGGCCCGTGCCCCCAGACCACCTCCAGCGCCTGCTCGCGGCGCCGCCGGACCTGCCGGTGGTGGCCGGCCTGGAGGCCGTGCTCGCCGGGCTGCGCGACCGGGGCGCGGTCGTGGTCCAGGCCCCGCCGGGGACCGGCAAGACCACGCTGGTCCCGCCGGCGGTCGCCGCGCTCGGCCCGGGCCGGGTGGTGGTCACCCAGCCCCGCCGGATCGCCGCCCGCGCCGCGGCCCGCCGGCTGGCGCACCTGCTCGGCGAGCCGGTCGGGCGGACCGTGGGGTACGCCGTCCGCGGCGACCGCCGCTCGTCCTCCTCCACCCGGGTCGAGATGGTCACCACCGGCGTGCTGCTCCGGAGGCTGCAGCGTGACCCGGACCTGCCCGGGGTCGCCGCGGTGGTGCTGGACGAGGTCCACGAGCGGGCGCTCGACGCGGACCTGCTGCTGGCGCTGCTCATCGACGTGCGCGCCCACCTCCGCGACGACCTCCGCCTGGTGGCGATGTCGGCGACCGTGGAGTCCGCCCGGTTCGCCGCGCTGCTCGGCGCGCCGCCGGTGCCGGTGGTCGAGGTGCCCGGCGTCCAGCACCCCGTGACGGAGGTCTGGGCGCCGCCGCCGCCCGGCGTACGCCGCGCCGACGACCGGGGGACGACCCCCGCCTTCCTCGACCACGTCGCGGCGACGGTCCGCCGTGCGCTGGCCGAGCGGCCGGGTGACGTGCTCGCGTTCCTGCCCGGGGTGGCCGAGGTCGACGGGGTGGTACGCCGGCTGGCCGGCGTCGCCGGGGGAGCAGTCGACGTCCGGCCCCTGCACGGACGGTTGCCGGCCGCCCAGCAGGACCTGGCGCTGGTCGCGGGCGAGCGCCGCCGCGTGGTGGTCTCCACCGCGGTCGCGGAGTCGTCGCTCACCGTCCCCGGCGTACGCAGCGTGGTCGACGCGGGGTTGGTCCGCCGGCCGCACACCGACCACCGGCGCGGGCTGGCCGGCCTGGTCACGGTCCCGGTGAGCCGGGCCGCCGCCGTGCAGCGCGCCGGCCGTGCCGGCCGGGAGGCCCCGGGTGCCGCCTACCGGTGCTGGTCCGAGGCCGAGCACGCCCACCTCGCCGCGCACCCGGACCCGGAGATCGCGGTCGCCGACCTGACCGGGTTCGCGCTGGAGCTCGCCGTCTGGGGGAGCCCCGACGGCAGCGGGCTGACGCTGCCCGACCCGCCGCCCGCCTCGGCCCTGGCGGCCGCGCACGCGGTCCTCGCCGACCTCGGCGCGCTCGGCCCGGACGGCGCGGTGACCGACCGGGGCCGCGCGATCGCCGGGGTGCCGGCCGACCCGCGGCTCGGACGCGCGCTCCTCGACGGAGCGGCGGCCGTCGGCGCGCGCCGCGCCGCCGAGGTGGTGGCGATGCTCGCCGAGGACGTCCGCACCCCGGGGGGCGACCTGGTCGCGGCGCTCCGGTCGCTGCGGCGCGGCGGGCCGGGGACGCCCGCCTGGAGGACGACGGTCGAGCAGCTCGCGACGCAGGTGCCGGGGGGAGCGGCGCCCGCCGACCGGCTGACCGACGACCTCGCGGTCGGTGCCGTGGTGGCGCTCGCCCACCCGGACCGGGTGGCCCGGCGGCGCCCGGGCGGCACGTCGTACCTGATGGTCGGCGGCACCGGCGCGGTGCTGGCGCCCGGGTCCGCGCTGGCCGGGAGCGTCTGGCTGGCGGTCGCCGACGTGGACCGGCGGCCGGGGGACCGGGACGCGACGATCCGCTCCGCCGCCCCGGTCGACGAGGAGCTCGCGCTGGAGGCCGCGGCCGCCCGCTGGACCGAGGACGACGAGGTGACCTGGCACGACGGCCGGGTCGTGGCCCGCCGGGTCACCCGGCTGGGCGCCGTCGAGCTGGCCTCGGTCACGCTCACCGAGCCGCCCGCCGAGCGGGTGGCCGCCGCCGTGCGCGAGGGGCTGGAGCAGGAGGGCCTCGACGTGCTGCCCTGGACCGACGCCGCGCGGGGCCTGCGGGCCCGGCTCGCCTTCCTGCACCGGGTCCTGGGGGAGCCGTGGCCGGACGTCTCCGACCAGGCGCTGTCGGCGGACGTGGAGGCCTGGCTCGGACCCGCCCTCGCGCGGATCCGCACGACGCGCGACCTGGGCCGGGTCGACGTGCTGGCCGCGCTGCGCCGGCTGCTCCCGTGGCCCGAGGCGGGTCGGCTCGACGAGCTCGCGCCGGAGCGGCTGGCGGTGCCGAGCGGCGCGACCGTGCGGGTGGACTACGACGGCGACCAGCCGGTGCTCGCCGTACGCCTGCAGGAGACCTTCGGCTGGGCGGCGACGCCGCGGCTGGCCGACGGACGGGTGCCGGTCCTGGTCCACCTGCTCTCCCCGGCCCGCCGGCCGGTCGCGGTGACGGCCGACCTCGCGTCGTTCTGGGCGACCGGCTACCCGCAGGTGCGGGCCGAGCTGCGCGGGCGGTACCCGAAGCACGCGTGGCCGGAGGACCCGTGGTCGGCGCCGCCGGAACGAGGCCGGCGGCGCCGACCGTGAGACCGTGCGGTCAGCGCTGCCCGCCGACCCGCCGGGCGACGACCACCTGGTACTTGGTGTAGTGGAAGCGCCCGTTGCCGTAGACGACCCGGTCGGTGCAGCTGATCAGCACCAGCCGGTGCGCGCCGGTCGTGGTGAAGAGCCGCTGCGGCAGGCGCCGCGTCCGCTCGAACCTGGCGGTGCTGCTCACCCGGTAGCGGTGGGTCGTGCCGCCCTTGGCCACGGTGACGAACTGGCCCTTCCTGGCTCGGCTCAGGCCCCACAGCGCACCGGGCCGGTCCTGCCGGTCCGAGACGTGCCCGGCCACCACGGCGGCGCCGATCCGGTCACCGAGCCCCGCCGACCTGCGCAGCCAGCCGGTGACGCCCACGTCCCCGGGCAGGCGCATCTCTCCACGCGTGATCGTGGTGGGCACGACGGTCGCGTCGAGGCCGATCCTCGGGGCCCGGATGACCGTCGGCGCCACGCGCGCGGACCACGGGGCGGAGCGCGGC
This sequence comes from Nocardioides dongkuii, assembly GCF_014127485.1. Lineage (NCBI taxonomy): Bacteria > Bacillati > Actinomycetota > Actinomycetes > Propionibacteriales > Nocardioidaceae > Nocardioides > Nocardioides dongkuii. Next base: position 1,914,611 of record NZ_CP059903.1, read on the forward strand.
AGGGTGCCGGAGAACCCGCCGGCGACCACCGGAGCCCGGTACGGCGCCTTCGCGACCGTCGTGGTCTCCGCGGCCACGCCGCACCGCGTCGTCGCGGCACCGTTCGCCGCGGTCCGCTGGGTGCTGACCTGCCAGGTGTAGACACCGGGTGCGCGCACCCGCACGGCCGGCGACCGGGACCACCCGGCGCCCGCGCGCCAGGTGACCGTCCGCGCCAGGGTCCCCGGCCGGCAGGTCGCTGCGGACAGGGAGGCGAAGGGGCCGTGGAGACGGGCCGTCGCCGGCACCGTCGTCCCGCGCGCGAGACCGGTCAGGCGGACCCGGTCGTAGAGGGGCTCACCCGGCCTGACCCGCTTGTCGGAGGTACGGCTCAGGACGCTCGGTTGGGCCTCGTAGGTGTTCGTGACCGCGACCGGGGTGACCGCGCCCTCGGCGATCGTCACGTTCCTCGGCTCGATGGAGGTCGCGGTGAGGTTGACCCGGCGGTTCTCGCCGTTCCGCGGCTCGGTGATCCGGCAGGTGGCGCCGGCGGGCAGCCCGGTGACCGCGACGGTCCGGGAACCCGCGCGCCTGCCGGCAGGGATCCTGACCCGGCGCTCGACCGGCGCGCCCCCGTCGGCCGGGGTGCACACGACGCGGATGACCACCGGGTCCTGCCGCCCGGCGCCGGCACCACTGATCGTCTTGATGACGTCGATGCCCCCGGCGGCGTACGGGGTGATCCGCACCCCGGCGACGACCTCGAGCGTCTTCGTCTGCGCGAGGATCAGCTTCTGGGCGTCCGTCCGACCCGGATTGGTGCCGTCGTAGACGTAGACGGTGCTCTCCGGGACCGTCAGCGCGCGTTCCAGGGCGAAGCCCTGTGGCGTGTCGGGGCTGATCGTGCGGACCCAGAGCCGCGCACCGGCGGGAACCGTGTCTCCCGCCACCAGCTGCTGGGTGCCCGCGGCGTCGCTGAAGACCTCCACCCCTTGGAGGCGGAGCGTCGAGGGGCCGTCTGCGGTGACCGTGAACGGACCGACCAGCTCGCCCGTCGACGGTGCCGACGCGGACGCAGGCGAGATGCTCAGCGCCGGCGGCGCGGGCTCCGTCGCCGGACTGTTCGCGAGGGCGTCGGCGACGATGGCCGAGACGAGCGCGTACATCTGCGGCTCCTGGGTGGCGTCGAGCACCAGGTTGTCGGTGAAGAACCAGATCGCGGCCTGCACGGCCGCGGCCTTGACGGTGTCGGGCACGCCCGCGGGCAGGTCGGGCACGGTCGGGTAGTAGTTCTCCAGGATGTAGCCGACGTCGCCGAGGTTGGGCACGTTGGCCTCGTTCCACTCACCGCGCTCGTAGTTGACGCCGGCCCCGGTGCTGGTGAAGAGGTCGATGCAGTAGGTCAGGGCCTGGGTCCCCGAGGAGTCGAACGCCTGGATGAGGCCGAAGTAGTCGCGGGGGTTGGCGGTCGACCCGGCGGGCACCGTCGCCGGGTATCCGCCGAGCGGATCGAAGCCGGCGGGGGCATTGTAGGAGCTGACGTCGGTTCCCAGGTCCCCGCTGATGGTCCCGACCTGCAGCTCGGTGAAGGCCGAGCGCGGCGTCGGGGCTGGGTCCTCATCGACGATCGGCTTGGCCTGTGCCGGGCGTCCCACCACCAGGAGCACGCTCGTCAGGGTCAGCACGACGGCGACGCGGAGCGCCCTTGCCGGCCGGGTCGTCAGGATCGAGCTCATGGACGTCCACCTCCCGAGAGCGGTGGGCAGGACCTGCTCTCAGGCCGCTCTGCATCCCCGCACAAGCGACGTCACACCAGTTCTCGGCCCCGCGCAAGAGGCCTACGTCCGGCCTTGCGTCCGGCCTTGCGTCCGGCCGGCGTGCGGCCCGGCGCTCAGCCGGCGGGCCACCCCAGGTCCTCCGCCCGGGCGACCGCCTCCCTGCGGGAGGCCGCTCCGAGCTTGGCCATCAACGCCGCCACGTGGTGGTCGACGGTGCGCACCGAGAGCACCAGCCGCTCGGCGATGACCGCGTTGGGCAGGCCCTGGGCGACCAGGGCGAGGACGTCGAGCTGCCGGGCGGTGAGCCCGGCGACGTTCACCCGGGTCGCCGGGGTCGGGCCGCGCGGCACGCGGACGGCGCCGCGCCGGCGCAGGTCCTCGCGGACCCGGGCCGCGAGGCGGACCCCGCCCAGGGCGTCGAGCCGCGCCAGCGCGGCGAGCACCACGCCGTCGTCGTCGCTCCGCGTGAGCGCCGCGGCCGCCTCGTAGGGGTAGCCCGCCGCGTCCCACCCGTCGGCCGCGCCGCGCCAGTCGCCGCGCGCCGAGAGCGCGTGCGGGTGGGTGGTGCCGGCGAGGTCCGCCGGGTCGACCGGGTCCCCGGCGAGGCAGAGCCAGTGCGCGAGCTCCACCCGCCACGGGAGCGACCCGAGCCGCACGGCCTCGTCGTACACCTCGCGCCCCAGGCGCCGTACCCGGACGAGGTCGCCCTGCAGCCACGCGGACTCGCAGGCCAGGGCCGCGGCGGGCGCGGTCCGCTGCAGCTCGTCGAGGTCTCGGCCCAGTCGCCAGCACTCCTCGACCAGGTCGTCGGCCGGTGACCCCGTGCGGAGCGCCGCCCGGCCGAGCACGAACAGCGCGGTGCAGCGGATCGGGCTGGTGGCGTCCAGGCCGACCTCCGCGTCCGCGACCGCCGCGGCCCAGCGGGCCCCCGCGAGGGCGACCAGGCCGCGCTCGACGGTGAGGTACTTCCAGAACATGACCTGCTCGTCGGCCTCGGCGTGCTCGATCCCCGCGACCAGCTCCCGGCCCGCCTCGTCGGGGTCGAGGTGCACGAGCAGCTGCCACACGATGTTGCACCAGGCACGGCTCGCGTGCTCGGACAGGCCGGCGGCCAGGGCGACCTCGCGCGCCTCCTCGACGAGCCGCCGTCCGGCGGGGTCCCCCTGGGCCCACCGGGCGGTGCCGAGGTTGTTGAGGGCGTGGGAGTACACGGCGCGGTCGCCGACCTCGCGGGCCAGCACGATCGCCTGCTCCGCGGTCCGGGTGGCCTCCGCCATCCGGTCGGCCAGCATCGCGAGCTGGGAGAGGTTGCTGAGGGCGAGCGCGAGCTCGCGGCGGTCCCCGGTCCCGCCCAGCACGGACGCCGCCTCGGCCGCGGCCTGCTCCGACAGGCGGCGGTCGCCCTGCCACCAGGCGACCCGGGAGAGCATCCGCAGCGAGGCGCCGAGCCGCACCGGGTCGCCCAGCCCGCGCCGGATCCGGACCACCTCGTCCTGGTCGGCCAGGGCGCTGCGCTCCCGGTCGCCGACGGTGTAGCAGGCGCGGGCCGAGGCCTCGAGGAGGTCCGCGAGGTCCGCGGGGGCGAGCCGGTCGCGGTGGACCAGGACCGCACGCAGGTGGTCGGCCGCCTGCCGGTGCGCGCGCCCGGTCTCCGCGGCCGCCGCGGCCGCCGGGCCGTGCCGCAGGACCGCGGCGGGGTCGCCGGCCTCGATCGCGTGGTGCACCAGCTGGGCCGGGTCGTGGTCGGGACGCGCCTCGAGGACGGCGAGCGCGGTCGCGTTGAGCGACGTACGCCGCGCTGCGGGCAGCGCGTCGACCACGGCACGCCGGGTCAGCTCGTGGCGGAACGCGACCTGCCGCGGCTCTACGACCAGGAGCCCCTGCTCCTCGGCGGTCGCCAGGGCGGTCAGCCCGCCGGGCACCAGCGCGTCGACCAGGGGGCGGTCCACGGTCGAGGTGATGACGCTGAGCCGCTCCACGGCGTCCCGGGAGGCGGGGTCGAGCCGGTGCAGCCGGGCCAGGACCAGGTCGAGGACGCTGGAGGGCACGGTGCTGGCCGGCGGGCCGGGGGCGGCCAGCACCTCGTGGACCAGGAACGGGTTGCCCCCGGTGACCGCCAGCACGGCGTCGGCAGCCGCGGCCCCGGCGAGGGTGCACACCGCCGTCGAGGACAGCGGGCCGAGCGGGAGCCGGACGACCGACCGGGCGGTGGCGAGGGCGGCCAGCAGCCGACGCAGCGGGTGGCCGCCGTCCAGCTCGTCGTCGCGGTAGGTCAGCACCAGCACCGCGGGCAGCTCGGCGACCCGCCGGGACAGCCACCGGAGCAGGTCCAGGGTCGCCTCGTCGGCCCAGTGCACGTCCTCGACGGTCAGCAGGGTCGCGTGGCCGCGCCAGTCGAGCTCCTCGAGCAGGGCGGTGAACAGCGCGTCCCGCTCGCCGGGTGACCGGAGCGCGCGGGCGAGGTCGGCCCCGACGGAGCCGGCCAGGTCCCTCATCGGGCCCAGCAGCCGGGGCGTGGCCAGGTCGTCGCACCGGCCGGTGAGCAGCCGGGCGTCGGGCAGCACGTCGTGCAGGGCGCCGACCAGGCTGGACTTGCCGATCCCGGCCTCCCCGGAGACCAGCACCACCGAGCCGGCTCCGGTCGCCGCGCGACCAGCGGCGTGGACCAGCGCCGCGAGCTCCTCGTCGCGCTCCAGGACAGCCGTCCGGGACAGCATGGCCTGATCGTAGGACGGTCCGGCGCTGATAGGGTCGCTGCGTTCGAACATCCTTTAACGATCCGTCCCGTGAGGCGGAGAAGGAGGTCGGCGTGCCGTTGCATGCCCCTGCGATCCTGGTCCTCGAGGACGGTCGCACCTTTACCGGCGAGGCGTACGGCGCCCCCGGCGAGACGTTCGGCGAAGCGGTCTTCAACACCGGCATGACCGGCTACCAGGAGACGCTGACCGACCCGTCGTACCACCGCCAGGTCGTCGTGATGACCGCGCCGCACATCGGCAACACCGGGATCAACGACGAGGACCAGGAGTCCGGTCGGATCTGGGTGGCCGGGTACGTCGTGCGCGACCCCGCCCGCCGGCCCTCGAGCTGGCGCTCCCGGCGCACCCTCGACGACGAGCTGCGCGACCAGGGCGTGGTCGGCATCTCCGGCATCGACACCCGCGCGCTGACTCGGCACCTGCGCGAGCGCGGCGCGATGCGCGTCGGCATCTCCTCGGTGGAGACCGACCCCGCCGCGCTGCTCGAGCGGGTCCGGCAGGCCGACGCGATGGCCGGCACCGAGCTCTCCAGCGAGGTCTCCACCCAGGAGGCGTACGTCGTCCCGGCGCACGGTGAGCGGCGGTTCACCGTCGCGGCGCTCGACCTCGGCATCAAGACGATGACGCCGCACCGGATGGCCGAGCGCGGGATCGAGGTGCACGTGCTGCCCGCCACCGCGACGCTCGACGACGTGCTCGCGGTGCGTCCCGACGGGCTGTTCTACTCCAACGGGCCCGGCGACCCCGCCGCCACGACCCACCAGGTCGAGGTGCTGCAGGGGGCGCTCGCCCAGGAGCTGCCCTACTTCGGCATCTGCTTCGGCAACCAGCTCTTCGGCCGCGCGCTGGGCTTCGGCACCTACAAGCTCACCTACGGCCACCGCGGCATCAACCAGCCGGTGATGGACCGCACCACCGGCCGGGTCGAGGTGACCGCCCACAACCACGGGTTCGCCGTCGACGCCCCGCTCGAGGGTGTCACCAGCACGCCGTACGGGGAGGCGACGGTGAGCCACGTCTGCCTCAACGACGACGTGGTCGAGGGGCTCGAGCTCCGGGTCCCGACAGGCTCGACCACCGAACCAGGGAGGCTCAAGGCCTTCTCGGTGCAGTACCACCCCGAGGCGGCCGCCGGGCCGCACGACGCGGCGTACCTCTTCGACCGCTTCGCCGAACTGATGTCGGAGCGCCGTGACCCGCGGAACCCGACCACCGAGAGCGAGGCCTGAGCATGCCCAAGCGCGAGGACATCAAGTCCGTGCTGGTGATCGGCTCCGGGCCGATCATCATCGGCCAGGCCGCGGAGTTCGACTACTCCGGCACCCAGGCCTGCCGGGTGCTGCGCGAGGAGGGCCTGCGGGTCATCCTGGTGAACTCCAACCCGGCGACGATCATGACCGACCCGGAGTTCGCCGACGCGACGTACGTCGAGCCGATCACCCCGGAGTTCGTCGAGAAGGTGATCGCCAAGGAGCGCCCCGACGCGCTGCTCGCGACGCTCGGCGGCCAGACCGCGCTCAACGCCGCGATGGCGCTGGACCGCGAGGGCGTGCTGGAGAAGTACGGCGTGGAGCTGATCGGCGCCAGCATCGAGGCGATCGACCGCGGCGAGAACCGCCAGGTGTTCAAGAAGATCGTCGAGGAGCTCGGCGGCGAGTCCGCGAAGTCGGCGATCTGCCACTCGATGGACGACTGCCTGGCGGCCGCTGAGGAGCTCGGCTACCCGGTCGTCGTGCGGCCCTCGTTCACCATGGGCGGCACGGGCTCGGGCATGGCCTACAACGAGACCGACCTGCACCGGATCGCCGGCGCGGGCCTCGCGGCCAGCCCGACCACCGAGGTGCTCCTCGAGGAGTCGATCCTCGGCTGGAAGGAGTACGAGCTCGAGGTGATGCGCGACACCGCCGACAACGTGGTGATCGTCTGCTCGATCGAGAACCTCGACCCGATGGGCGTGCACACCGGCGACTCGATCACCGTCGCGCCGGCGATGACGCTCACCGACCGCGAGTACCAGCACATGCGCGACATGGCGATCGGCATCATCCGCTCCGTCGGCGTCGACACCGGTGGCTGCAACATCCAGTACGCCGTGAACCCCGCCGACGGCCGGCTCGTGGTGATCGAGATGAACCCGCGGGTGTCCCGGTCGAGCGCGCTGGCCTCCAAGGCGACCGGCTTCCCGATCGCCAAGATCGCGGCGAAGGTGGCGATCGGCTACACCCTCGACGAGATCCCCAACGACATCACCGCGGAGACGCCGGCGTCCTTCGAGCCGTCGCTCGACTACGTCGTGGTGAAGGTCCCGCGGTTCGCGTTCGAGAAGTTCCCCGGCGCCGACCCGACGCTGACCACGCACATGAAGTCGGTCGGCGAGGCGATGGCGTTCGGCCGGAGCTTCACCGAGGCGCTGCAGAAGGCGCTGCGCTCGCTGGAGGCCTCCGACGCGGTCTTCGACTGGCACCAGGAGTGGGTCGAGCTCGACAAGGCGGCGCTGCTCGAGGAGATCCGCACCCCCCACGACGGCCGGCTGCGCAAGGTGATGGACGCGATCCGCGCCGGCGCGACGCCCGAGGAGGTCTTCGAGGCCACCGGCATCGACCCGTGGTTCGTCGACCAGCTGATGCTGATCAACGAGGTCGCGACCGAGGTCACCGCGGCGACCGAGCTCACCCCCGGCCTGCTGCGCAAGGCCAAGCGGCACGGCTTCTCCGACCTCCAGATCGGCAAGATCCGCGGCATGAGCGCCGACGTGGTGCGCGGGGTCCGGCACGCGCTCGGGATCCGGCCGGTCTACAAGACCGTGGACACCTGCGCGGCGGAGTTCGCCGCGCAGACGCCGTACCACTACTCCTCCTACGACGAGGAGAGCGAGGTCGCGCCCCGGGAGCGGCCGGCGGTGATCATCCTCGGCTCCGGGCCCAACCGGATCGGCCAGGGCATCGAGTTCGACTACTCCTGCGTGCACGCCTCGCTCGCGCTGAGCGAGGTCGGCTACGACACCGTGATGGTCAACTGCAACCCCGAGACGGTCAGCACCGACTACGACACCTCCGACCGGCTCTACTTCGAGCCGCTCACGCTCGAGGACGTCCTGGAGGTCGTGCACGCCGAGACCCTGGCCGGCCCGGTCGCCGGCGTCATCTGCCAGCTGGGCGGGCAGACGCCGCTGGGCCTGGCGCAGGGGCTCGCCGCGAACGGCGTCCCGATGGTCGGCACCTCGCCCGACGCGATCGACCTCGCCGAGGAGCGCGGCGCGTTCGGCCGGGTGCTCGCCGAGGCGGGCCTGGTCGCGCCCAAGCACGGCACCGCCACGTCGTACCCGGAGGCGCAGGAGATCGCCACCGAGATCGGCTACCCGGTGCTCGTGCGGCCGTCGTACGTCCTGGGCGGGCGCGGCATGGAGATCGTGTACGGCGACGAGGCGCTCCAGGCCTACCTGGAGAAGTACGTCGCCGCGGGGCTGATCTCGCGGCGCGCGCCGGTGCTGGTCGACCGGTTCCTCGACGACGCGATCGAGATCGACGTGGACGCCCTCTTCGACGGCGAGGAGCTCTTCCTCGGCGGGGTGATGGAGCACATCGAGGAGGCCGGCATCCACTCCGGCGACTCCTCCTGCGCGCTCCCGCCGATCACGCTCGGCGCGCGGGAGATCGAGCGGATCCGGGAGGCCACCGAGGGCATCGCCCGCGGGGTCGGCGTCCTCGGGCTGCTCAACATCCAGTTCGCGCTGAGCTCCGACATCCTCTACGTCCTGGAGGCCAACCCGCGCGCCAGCCGCACGGTGCCGTTCGTGTCCAAGGCGACCGCGACCCCGCTGGCCAAGGCCGCGGCGCGGATCATGCTGGGGGAGTCGGTCGCCGACCTGCGGGCCGCGGGCGTGCTGCCGGCGTCCGGCGACGGCGGCTCGCTGCCCGCGGACCAGCCGATCGCGGTCAAGGAGGCGGTGATGCCGTTCAACCGGTTCCGCACCCCCGACGGCGCCCAGGTCGACACCGTGCTCGGCCCGGAGATGAAGTCGACCGGCGAGGTGATGGGGCTGGACCGCGACTTCGGCACGGCGTTCTCGAAGTCCCAGGCCGCGGCGTTCGGTCCGCTGCCCACGTCGGGCAAGGTCTTCGTCTCGATGGCCAACCGGGACAAGCGGGCGATGATCTTCCCGGTCAAGGTGCTCGCCGACATGGGCTTCGAGATCCTCGCGACCCAGGGCACCGCCGAGGTGCTGCGCCGCAACGGCGTGGCCTCGACGGTGGTGCGCAAGCACTTCGAGGGGCCCGGCCCGGACGGGGAGAAGACCACCGTCCAGCTCATCGACGACGGCGAGGTCCAGCTGATCGTGAACACGCCGTACGGCGCGGGCGTGGGCAGCCAGGCCCGCCTCGACGGCTACGAGATCCGCACCGCCGCGGTCCGCGCGAACGTCCCGTGCATCACCACGGTGCCCGGCCTCGGCGCGGCCGTGCAGGGCATCGAGGCGACCCGGCGCGGCGACATCGGCGTCCGGAGCCTGCAGGAGTGGGCACGCAGGTGACCTCGGCGTACGACGTCCTGTTCGACCGGGTCGCCACCCGGATCGACCCGGAGCGCGCCCACCACCTCGGCTTCGGGGCGGTTCGGGCCGCGCGCCCGGTGCTGGCGCGGCTCGGCACCCCCGGCCCGCCGGTGCACGCGCTGGGGCTGAGGTTCCCGAACGTGCTCGGGATGGCGGCCGGCTTCGACAAGAACGCCGTCGGCATCGACGCCCTCGGGGCGCTCGGCTTCGGGCACGTCGAGGTCGGCACCGTCACGGGGGAGCCGCAACCGGGCAACCCGCGCCCGCGGCTGTTCCGGCTCGTCCCCGACCGCGCCGTGGTCAACCGGATGGGGTTCAACAACGACGGCGCCGAGGCCGTGGCCCGGCGGCTCGCCGCTCGGGCGAGCTCCTCCGGTGGCCGGCGACCCGGCCCGGTGGTCGGCGTGAACATCGGCAAGACCAAGCTCGTGCCCGACGACGACCAGGCCGCGGTCGAGGCCGACTACGCGAAGTCCGCCCGGCTGCTGGCGCCGCACGCCGACTACCTCGTCGTCAACGTCAGCTCGCCGAACACCCCCGGGCTGCGCAGCCTGCAGGCCGTCGAGCGGCTGGGCCCGCTGCTCGAGCACGTGCGGCGCACCGCGGACCTCGCGGTCGCGGACCGGCGGGTGCCGCTGCTGGTGAAGATCGCGCCCGACCTCGCCGACGACGACGTCCTGGCGGTCGCCGACCTCGCGGTGGCGATCGGGCTCGACGGCGTCATCGCCACCAACACCACGATCTCGCGCTCCGGGCTGCGCAGCCCGGCGGCGGAGGTCGAGGCGATCGGCGCCGGCGGGCTCTCGGGGCGGCCGCTGGCCGCGCGCTCGCTGGAGGTGCTCCGGCTGCTCCGCGGGCGGGTCGGCCCCGACCTGACGCTCATCGGCGTCGGGGGCATCACCACGGTCCAGGACGCCCGCGACCGGCTCGCGGCCGGCGCCGACCTGCTGCAGGGCTACACCGCGTTCGTCTACGAGGGCCCGGGGTGGCCGCGGCGGGTCGTCCGCGGGGTCGGGGCGACCCGATGACCCCCGCCCCCGGCCCGGTCCACGTCACCGGCGAGGTGCTGGCCACCAAGGTGGTCGGCGCCTACACGCACCTGACCGTGGTGGCCCCGGACGTGGCCGAGCGGTTCCGCCCCGGCACCTTCGTCGCGCTCTCCGTGGGCGAGACGACCGGCGCCACCCGGCTGGCCCGGCGGGCGCTGTGGGTCCACCAGGTCCGCCCGGTCGGCGGCTACGGGCCCGCGCTCCAGCTCGTCGTCGAGCCGGTCGGCCCGGGCACCCGGTGGCTCGCCGCCCTCACCCCCGGCAGCCGGGTCGAGGTCACCGGCCCGCTGGGCCGGCCGTTCGCGCTGCCCAAGGAGCCGGTGAGCTGCCTGCTCGTCGGCGAGGGGTACGCCGCGGCGCCGCTCTTCCCGCTCGCCGAGCGGCTGCGCGAGCGCGGCTGCGCGGTCAACCTGCTGGTCGCCGCCGACGACGAGGCGCACCTGCTCTCCGCGCTGGAGGCCCGGCGCTCGGCCCGCGCGGTCACCGTCGTCACCCGCGACGGGTCGGTCGGGATGAAGGGCCGGGTCGCCGACGTCGTCGTCGGGGTCCTCGAGCGCTCCGGCGCCGAGGTCGTGTACGCCGGGGGCCGGGTCGCCACCCTGCACGCCGTCGCCGCCGCCGCGGAGGACGCCGGCGCCTGGAGCCAGACCGCCGTCGAGCAGCCGCTGGCCTGCGCCACCGGGCTCTGCCACGGCTGCCCGGTGCCGGTCGTCGGCGAGGACGGCGTCGCCCGCACCGTCCGGGCCTGCGCCGACGGCCCGGTCTTCCGCGGCGACCGGGTGCGCTGGGCCGAGCTCGAGGACCGGTCCGCGTGATCCCCGGCCTCCCGCTCCCGTCCCCGGTGCTGGTCGCGGCCGGCTGCGGCGGCACCGGCCGCGAGCTCGCGGCGTACGCCCCGCTGTCGACGTACGGCGCCTTCGTCACCCGGTCGATCGCGCTCGACCCCCGCCCCGGCGGACCGCCACCCCGGGTGGTCGAGTCGCCGTCCGGGCTGCTGCACGCCACCGGGCTGCCCGGCCCGGGCCTCGAGGGGTTCCTGGCCAGCGAGCTGCCCTGGCTGCTCCAGCAGGGCGCTCGGGTCGTGGTCTCGGTCGTCGGCGCCACCATCCAGGAGTACGCCGAGGTCTGCCGGCGGCTGGGCCGCGCGCCCGGCGTCGCCGCCCTCGAGCTGAACCTCGCGCTCCCCGACGCGGTCGCGGCCGGGCTGCTCGACGCGCGCGAGCCGTTCGTCGCGGCCGGGGTGGTCGCGGCGGTGGCCCGCGACCTGCCGCGCGGACTGCCGCTGCTGGTCAAGCTCCGCCCCGACGTGCTGCGCGTCGTCGAGGCCGCCCGCACCGTCGCCGAGGCCGGCGCCGACGCGGTCGTCGTCGGGGGAGCCCAGCCCGCGGCGCTGCCCGACGGCCGGCCCGCCGGGCTGAGCGGTCCCGCCGTCCGCCCGCTGGCGCTGCGCTGCGTCGCCGAGGTGACGGCCGCGCTGCCCGACCTCCCGGTCGTGGCCGCGGGCGGGATCGCGGACACCGCCGACGCGCGCTCCTTCCTCGCCGCCGGGGCGTGCGCCGTCCAGGTCGGCACCGCCCTCCTGCACGACCCCACGACCGCCGCGCGGATCGCGGCCGGCCTGACCGAGGAGCCCTCGTGACCCAGCCCCCGCCGTTCGGCGCCCGCCTGCACGCCGCCGTCGCCGCGCGCGGGCCGCTGTGCGTCGGCATCGACCCGCACGCCGCGCTGCTGGCCGACTGGGGGCTGGCCGACAACGTCGCCGGGCTGGAGCGGTTCGCGCTCACCGCGGTCGAGGCGCTCGCGCCGCACGCGTCGGTGGTCAAGCCGCAGTCGGCGTTCTACGAGCGGTTCGGCAGCCGCGGGGTCGCCGTCCTGGAGCGGGTGGTGGCGGAGTCGCGGGCGGCCGGCGCGCTGGTGCTGCTCGACGTCAAGCGCGGGGACATCGGCTCGACCTCGCAGGCCTACGCCGACGCCTACCTCGACCCGTCCTCCCCGCTCGCCGCCGACGCGATCACCGCGAGCCCCTTCCTCGGGTTCGGCTCGCTGGACCCGATGATCGAGACCGCCCGCGCCCACGGCGCCGGCGTCTTCGTGCTCGCGCTCACCTCCAACAAGGAGGGCCCCGAGGTCCAGCACGCCCGCACCGAGGACGGCGGCACCGTCGCCGGCGGCGTGCTCGCGCACCTGCGCCGGCTCAACGCGGGCGCGGAGCCGCTGGGCAGCCTCGGCGCGGTCATCGGCGCGACCATCGGCGGCACCGGGGAGGACCTCGCGTTCAACGGGCCGGTCCTGGCCCCCGGGTACGGCGCGCAGGGCGGCACGGCGGCCGACGTACGCCGGATCTTCGGGTCGGCGGCGGCGCTGGTGCTGCCGAGCTCCTCCCGCGAGGTGCTGCGGCTGGGCCCCGACGCGGGCGCGATGCGCGACGCCGTACGCCGGGCCAACGACGAGCTGGGGCGTGCATGAGGGTCGCGCTGGGCGCGGCCGTGCTCGCCGCCCTGGTCCCGCTGGCGGCGTGCGGGGGCGGCGACCCGACCGAGGACTACTGCGCCGCGGTCGAGGAGCACCAGGAGCGGCTGACCGAGATCGCAGCCGAGGGCGGTCCGACCGCGCTGCTCGACGCCCTGGGCCCGTTCCGCGACCTCAGCGAGCGGGCGCCCCGTGACGTGCGCGACGAGTGGGAGCAGGTGGTCGGCAGCCTCGAGGCGCTCGACGAGGCCCTCGCCGACGCCGACGTCGACCCCGCGGCGTACGACGGCGAGGACCCGCCCCCGGGCCTGGGCCGCGACGAGCGCGCCCGCATCGAGGCCGCCGCCGAGGGTCTGGTCTCCCCGGCCACCGCCGGTGCGCTCGACGCCCTCCAGCAGCAGTCGCGCGACGTGTGCCAGACCCCGCTCAGCCGCTGATCCCGGCCGGGGGACCGGGCGATTGCCGCCCGCGACCGGTTCTGACTAGATTGACCTCGCACCGGCTGCTCTCTCGACGAAGGACCTCTACGTGGCACTGCCTCCGCTCACCCCCGAACAGCGCCAGGCGGCTCTGCAGAAGGCCGCCGCCTCCCGCCGGGAGCGGGCCGAGGTCAAGAACCGGCTGAAGAACTCCGGCGCCTCCATCGTCGACGTGCTGCAGCAGGGCCAGACCAACGAGGTCATCGGCAAGATGCGGGTCGTCGACCTGCTCCAGTCGATGCCCGGCCTCGGCAAGGTGCGCGCGCGCCAGACGATGGAGCGGCTCGGCATCGCCGAGAGCCGCCGCGTCCGGGGGCTCGGGTCCAAGCAGGTCGCGGCCCTGGAGGCCGAGTTCACCCCTCGCGATCCTGCGTGACGCCCGAGCGCCGTTCGCGGCTCGTCGTGCTCGCCGGTCCCACCGCCGTCGGCAAGGGGAGCGTCGCCGCCGCCGTGCGGGCCACCCACCCCGAAGTCTGGATCTCGGTCTCGGCGACCACGCGCCGGCCGAGGCCGGGGGAGGAGAACGGCGTCCACTACTGGTTCGTCTCCGACGAGGAGTTCGACCGGATGGTCGCCGAGCAGGACCTGCTCGAGTGGGCCGTGGTGCACGGCGCCGCCCGCTACGGCACCCCGCGCCAGCCCGTGGAGCTCGCGCTGGCCTCCGGGCACCCCGCCATGCTGGAGATCGACCTGCAGGGCGCCCGGCAGGTCCGCGAGACGATGCCCGACGCGCTGTTCGTCTTCCTCAAGCCGCCCTCGTGGGACGAGCTGGTGCGCCGGCTCGTCGGCCGCGGCACCGAGACCGCGGAGGAGCGGGAGCGCCGTCTGGTCACCGCGCGCGAGGAGCTGGCGGCCGAGTCGGAGTTCGACGTGAGCATCGTCAACCACGAGATTCACGCTGCCGCCGAGGAGTTGGTAGCCTTGATGGTGCATCCCCCTACCGATCTGTGAGGCTCACCAGCGTGTCTTCTCCTAACATCGCCGCCGAGGGCGTCACGAACCCCTCGATCGACGACCTGCTGACCAAGACGGACAGCAAGTACAAGCTGGTGCTCTACAGCGCCAAGCGCGCCCGCCAGATCAACGCCTACTACTCCCAGCTCGGCGAGGGCCTGCTCGAGTACGTCGGCCCGCTGGTCGACACCCACGTGCAGGAGAAGCCCCTGTCGATCGCGCTCCGCGAGATCAACGAGGACCTGCTCACCTGCGAGGACGTCGACCCGGCCGAGCTCGCCGCCGAGGAGGCCGCTGCGAAGGCCGCCGCGGCCGACGCGACGTACTCCGAGTAGCCAGAGCACCCCGCTGAGCATCAGCGACGACCACGAGGCCGCGTCCCCTTCGGGGGCGCGGCCCGGTTCGGTTCCGGCACCCCGCGTCATGCCCCGCGTCGTGCTGGGCGTCTCCGGCGGCATCGCCGCCTACAAGGCCTGCGAGCTGCTCCGCCGGCTCACCGAGTCCGGCCACGACGTCACCGTGGTGCCCACCGCCGCGGCGCTGGAGTTCGTCGGCGCCCCCACCTGGGCGGCGCTGTCCGGCAAGCCGGTGGCCACCGACGTCTGGACCTCGGTGCACGAGGTGCCGCATGTGCGGATCGGGCAGACCGCCGACCTCGTCGTCGTCGCGCCCGCGACCGCCGACCTGGTGGCCAAGGCCGCCCACGGCATCGCCGACGACCTGCTCACCAACACCCTGCTCACCGCCCGCTGCCCGGTGGTGCTCGCCCCGGCGATGCACACCGAGATGTGGGAGCACCCCGCCACCCGGGCCAACGTCGCCACCCTGCGCGAGCGCGGTGTCGTGGTCGTCGAGCCCGCCGAGGGCCGGCTCACCGGCGCCGACACCGGCAAGGGCCGGCTCCCCGACCCGGGCGAGATCTTCGAGCTCGCCCGCGAGGTGCTGGCCCGCTCCGCCACCGGGTCCGCCGGCTCCTCCGCGTCGTCCGTGGTGACCGACCTCGCCGGCCGCCGGGTCGTGGTCTCCGCCGGCGGCACCCGCGAGTACCTCGACCCCGTCCGCTTCCTCGGCAACCGCTCCTCGGGCCTCCAGGGGTACGCGCTGGCCCGCGCCGCCGCCGCCCGGGGCGCCGAGGTCACGCTGGTCGCCGCCAACGTCGCGCTCCCCGACCCTGCCGGCGTCAAGGTCGTGCACGTCGAGACCACCGCCCAGCTCCGCGACGAGGTCGTGGCCGCCGCGGCGTCCGCCGACGCGGTGGTGATGGCCGCCGCCCCCGCCGACTTCCGCCCCGTCACGGTCAGCGAGGGCAAGATCAAGAAGGCCGACGACGGCTCCGCGCCGCCCCTGGAGCTGGTGCAGAACCCCGACGTCCTGCACGAGCTCAGCACCGAGCGCGGCCACCCCGGCAGCGTCGTGGTCGGCTTCGCGGCCGAGACCGGCGACGCGTCCGGCACCGTGCTCGAGCACGCGCGCGCCAAGCTGGCCCGCAAGGGCTGCGACCTGCTGGTCGTCAACGACGTCAGCGGGGGAGCGGTCTTCGGCAGCCCCGACAACGAGGCGGTCATCCTGGCCGCCGACGGCGGGTCCGTCGAGGTGCCCCGGGGCACCAAGGCCGCGCTGGCCCAGGTCATCTGGGACCAGGTGGCGCGTCGATTCGGCCCGTGAGACGGCTGTCTTGCATCCTGGGACCTCAAATATCATCGGACTCATCGAGTTCGCCGAGCGGGAGTGAGTAGCACTGTGGCTGGACGTCTTTTCACCTCGGAGTCCGTGACCGAGGGCCACCCGGACAAGATCGCCGACCGGGTCAGCGACACCGTGCTCGACTACCTGATGGAGAACGACCCCGACAAGGAGAACCTCCGCGTCGCCGTCGAGACCCTCCTGACCACCGGGCTCGTGGTCGTCGCGGGCGAGGTGCGCACCAACGCCTACGCCCCGGTCGCCGACCTGGTCCGCAAGGCCATCCTGGACATCGGCTACGACTCCTCCGAGAAGGGCTTCGACGGCACCTCGTGCGGCGTCCAGGTCGCGATCGGCGCCCAGTCCTCCGACATCGCCCAGGGCGTCGACCAGGGCATCGAGGCCCGCGTCGGCGACTCCGAGGACGAGCTCGACCAGCGCGGCGCCGGCGACCAGGGCCTGATGTTCGGCTACGCCTGCGACGACACCGACGTGCTGATGCCGCTGCCGATCGTGATCGCCCAGCGGCTCGCGGAGCGGCTCGCCGAGGTGCGCAAGGACGGCACCATGGCCAACCTGCGGCCCGACGGCAAGACCCAGGTCACCATCGAGTACGACCAGGACGACCGCCCTGTGCGCGTCGACACCGTCGTGCTGTCCACCCAGCACTCCGAGGAGACCGACCTCGCCAAGCTGGAGGAGGAGATCAAGCAGCACGTCATCGACCCCGTGCTCGCGACGTTCGACCTCCCCTCCGAGGGCTACCGGCTGCTGGTCAACCCCACCGGCCGCTTCGTCGTCGGCGGCCCGATGGGCGACGCCGGGCTCACCGGCCGCAAGATCATCGTCGACACCTACGGCGGCATGGCCCGCCACGGCGGCGGCGCCTTCTCCGGCAAGGACCCCTCGAAGGTGGACCGCTCGGCCGCCTACGCGATGCGCTGGGTCGCCAAGAACGTCGTCGCGGCCGGCCTGGCCCGCCGTTGCGAGGTCCAGGTCGCCTACGCGATCGGCAAGGCCCAGCCCGTGGGCGTCTTCGTGCAGACCTTCGGCACCGGCATCGTCTCCGACGAGGCCATCCAGGAGGCCGTGCTCGAGGTCTTCGACCTGCGCCCCGCCGCGATCCTGCGCGACCTCGACCTGCTGCGCCCGATCTACGCCAAGACCGCGGCGTACGGCCACTTCGGGCGCGAGCTGCCGGAGTTCACCTGGGAGCGCACCGACCGCGCCGACGCGCTGAAGGCCGCCGTCCAGGCCTGATCTCCCAGGCCCCGGCGGGACGGGGGGCGCCGGCTGGTATCAATGCGGCCATGAGCCCCGACCCGCCCGGCAGCCGCGTGCCGCCGGCCCTGCCCGAGCAGCCCGAGCTGCTGCCGGGCATGGTCCGGGCGACGGTCGCGGCGTCCCAGGCGAAGGCCCGCGCCACCCGCGCGCGCAAGGTCGCCGAGGCCCCGGTGAGCGAGGTCGACCCGGTCGCCCGGGTGCTGGTCGACCTGCCGCTCGCCCACCTCGACCGGCCCTTCGACTACGCCGTCCCGGCCACGATGGCCGAGGCCGCGCAGCCGGGCGTGCGGGTCAAGGTGCGCTTCGCCGGCCAGGACGTCGACGGGTACGTCGTGGCGCGCGCCGCGACCTCCGAGCACCCGGGGCGGCTCGCGCCGCTGCGCCGGGTGGTGAGCCCCGAGCCGGTGCTCGCCCCCCAGGTCGCGGCGCTCACCGCCGAACTCGCCGAGCGGTACGCCGGCACCCGGTCCGACGTGCTCCGCCTCGCGGTCCCGGCGCGGCACGCCACCACCGAGAAGGAGCCGTCGCCGGCGCCCGACGCCCCCGCCCGGCACGACGCCGATGCGGCCCGCGCCGCGTGGGCCGACCACGAGCACGCCACCGCGTTCCTGGCCCACCTCGCGGCCGGCGGCAGCCCGCGGGCGGTGTGGGGGGCCCGCCCCGGCACGGACTGGCCGCTGCTGCTCGCCCACGCCGCGGCCGCCACCCTCGCCGGGGGCCGCGGCGCGCTCCTCGTGGTGCCCGACCGCCGCGACGTCGACCGCGTCGACCGCGCGCTGGGTGAGGTGCTCGGCCCCGGCCACCACGTGGCGCTGACCGCCGACTCCGGCCCGGCCCGCCGCTACCGCGACTTCCTGGCGGTCAGCCGCGGCGCCCGCCGGGTCGTCGTCGGCACCCGCGCGGCGGCGTTCGCGCCCGTCCACGACCTGGGCCTGGTGGCGGTCTGGGACGACGGCGACGACCTGCTCGCCGAGCCGCGCGCGCCGTACCCCCACGCCCGGGAGGTGCTGCTGCTGCGCTCGGAGCGGGAGGACGCCGCGGCCCTGGTCGGCGGGTTCGCGCGCACGGTCGAGGCGGCGTACCTGCTGCGCACGGGCTGGGCCCGCGAGCTCGTCGCCCCCCGGGCCGCCGTCCGCGCGGCGCTGACCGTGACCGTCGCCGGTGCCACCGACCTCGACGTCGAGCGCGACGTGCACGCGCGCGCCGCCCGGATGCCGCGCCAGGTGCGCGACACGGTCCGCGACGGCCTCGCCGCCGGGCCGGTGCTGGTGCAGACCCCCCGCACCGGCTACGCGACCAGCCTGGCCTGCGAGCGCTGTCGCACCCCGGCCCGGTGCGGCACCTGCGCGGGCCCGCTGGCGCTGTCCGGGCCGACGGCGCCGCCGGCCTGCCGCTGGTGCGGCACCGCCGCGGAGGCCTGGGCGTGCGCGGAGTGCGGCCACCACGGCCTGCGCGCCCCCGTGCTCGGCGACGCGCGCACCGCGGAGGAGCTGGGCCGGGCGTTCCCCGGCGTCCGGGTGCTGACGTCGTCCGGCGACCGGGTGCTGGCCGAGGTCGAGGACCGGCCCACCATCGTGGTCGCCACCCCCGGCGCGGAGCCGGTCGCCCGGGGCGGGTACGCCGCGGTCGTGCTGCTCGACGCCTGGCTCGCGCTGGGGCGGGCCGACCTGCGCACCGACGAGGAGGCACTGCGGCGGTGGAGCAACGCCGTGGGCCTGGTGCGGCCGGGCGGCCGCGCGCTCGTGGTGGGCGACCCCGCGCACCCGGCGGTCCAGGCGCTGGTGCGCTGGGACCACGGCGGCTTCGCCGACCGCGAGTCGGCGGAGCGGCAGGCTGCCCACCTGCCGCCGGCGTCCCGTCTGGCGACGCTCAGCGGCGACCCGGGCGCCGTCGACGACGCCGTGACCCTGCTCGACCTGCCGGAGGGCGCCGAGGTGCTCGGGCCGGTCGAGACCGAGGAGGGCTCGCGTGTCGTCGTCCGGGTGCCCCGGGCCCGGGGCGCGGCCCTGGCCCACGCGCTGGGCGAGGTGCAGCGGGTGCGCTCGAGCCGCAAGCTCGACCCGGTGCGGATCCAGGTCGACCCGTACTCCCTGTGACGCACCGGCGCGATGAGTCCGGTCCGCGCGGCCGGTCTGTCCCGACATGGAACGCCTGCTGCGGGTCAACGGCGTCGACCTGTGCGTGGAGACCTTCGGCGATCCCACGGACGCGGCGATCCTGCTGATCGCGGGGATGTCGTGCTCCATGGACTGGTGGGAGGACGGCCTCTGCGAGCGGCTCGCCTCCGGGCAGCGGCACGTGGTGCGCTACGACTTCCGCGACACCGGTCGCTCGACGACGTACCCGCCGGGGGAGCCGGGCTACACCGGGGCCGACCTGCGCGCCGACGCCGTGGCGCTGCTCGACGCGCTCGGCGTCGCCTCCGCCCACCTGGTCGGCATGTCGATGGGCGGCGCGGTCGCGCAGGGCATCGCGGTCGAGCACCCCGGGCTCGTGACCACGCTGACCCTGGTCTCCACGACGCCGGCCCTGGAGGGCGCGCCCTCCGGCCTGCCGCCGATGACGCCCGAGATGGCGGAGTCCCTCCGCGCCCTCGGGCGGCGGCCCGCCCCGGACTGGGCGGACGGTCCCGCGGTCGTGGACCGGCTGGTGGCCGAGCAGCGCGCCTTCATGCGCGCCGGCTTCGAGGAGGGACGGGTGCGGGCCGTGGCCCGCCGGGTGGTCGCGCGGTCCGCCGACCTCGCGTCGATGGGCAACCATGCGCTGCTCGAGCCCGGGCCGGACCCGCACGGCACCCTGCTCGACCTCGCCGCCCCGACGCTCGTCGTCCACGGCACCGCTGACCCGCTGTTCCCCCTCGGTCACGGGCGGGCGCTCGCGCGGGCGGTCCGGCACGGCTCCCTGCTGGCCCTGGCCGGGGTCGGTCACGAGCCCCCGCCACCCTCGACCTGGGACGTCGTCGTGCCGGCGGTCCTGCAGCACACCTCGCCGCGTGCGGTCAGTCGTCGACCGCGTCGATCCCGCGCTCCACGATGAGCGGGTCCGGCACGCCGACGGCGTCGGGGTCCTTGTCCTCGTAGTCGAAGCGGGAGAGGAAGTGCCGCATGGCGTTGACCCGGGCGCGCTTCTTGTCGTTGCTGCGCACCGTCGTCCACGGTGCCCAGTCGGTGTCGGTGCGCCGGATCATCGCCTCCTTGGCCTCGGTGTAGTCGTCCCACTTGTCCAGGGACTCCAGGTCGATGGGGGAGAGCTTCCACTGCCGCACCGGGTCGACCTGCCGGATGATGAACCGGGTGCGCTGCTCCGAGCGGGTGACCGAGAACCAGAACTTGGTGAGCGAGATGCCGCTGTCGACGAGCATCCGCTCGAACTGCGGGACCTGGGACATGAACTGCTCGTAGTCCGACGGGGAGACGAAGTCCATCACCCGCTCGACGCCGGCGCGGTTGTACCAGGACCGGTCGAAGAGCACCATCTCGCCGCCGGACGGCAGGTGCCGGACGTAGCGCTGGAAGTACCACTGGCCCTGCTCGCGGTTGTTCGGCTTCGACAGCGCCACCGTCCGCGCGTACCGGGGGTTGAGGTGCTCCATGAACCGCTGGATCGTGCCACCCTTGCCGGCGGCGTCGCGGCCCTCGAAGAGCAGCACGTGCTTGGTGTCGGAGTCGGCGGCCCAGCGCTGGAACTTCAGCAGCTCGACCTGCAGCCGGTACTTGGTCTCCTCGTACTCCTGCTGCCCCATCCGCTCCTCGTAGGGGTAGCCCTCCCGCCAGGTGTCGACCGCCCGGCCCTGCGGATCGAGCAGGACGGGGTCGTCGTCGACGTCCTCTCCGATGGTGTGACCGTTGATGTGGAGCTTGTCGATGTAGTCCCGGACGTCGCGCAGCATGAGGCTCCGGTAACCACCGCCGCCCCCCTCACTAGGCTGGGTGTTCCCCCGACCCGACAGGAGCCCCGTGGCCGTCCAGCCCATCCGCCTCTTCGGTGACCCGGTCCTGCGCAGGCCCGCCATCGAGGTCGTCGACTTCGACAAGGAGCTGCGCCGGCTGGTCTCCGACCTCACCGACACGATGCTCGCCGCGCCCGGAGCGGGTCTCGCGGCACCGCAGATCGGGGTCGGCGTGCGGGTCTTCACCTGGAACGTCGACGGCGAGGTCGGCCACTTGGTGAACCCGGTCCTCGACCTGTCCGAGGAGACCCAGGACGGGCCGGAGGGCTGCCTGTCCATCCCGGACCTGACCTTCGACTGCCGGCGCGCCCTGCGGGCCGTGGCCCGCGGGTTCGACATGCACGGCGAGCCGGTGACCATCGAGGGCACCGAGTACCTCGCCCGGGCGCTGCAGCACGAGACCGACCACCTCGACGGCGTGCTGTTCCTCGACCGCCTCGACGGCGACACCCGCAAGGCCGCGATGAAGGCGATCCGGGAGTCGGAGTGGTTCGGCCTCGAGAGACCGACCGTCAAGGTCAGCCCGCACCCGACCCGAGGGCTGGGTCTCTGATGCGGCTGGTCTTCGCCGGCACCCCGGAGGTCGCGGTCCCCGCGCTGGACGCGATCGCGGCCTCGCGGCACGAGCTGGTCGGCGTGGTCACGCGCCCCGACGCGCCCGCGGGACGGGGACGCAAGCTCCTCGCCAGCCCCGTGGCGCAGCGGGCCGCGGAGCTCGGCGTACCCGTGCTGAAGCCGGAGCACCCGCGCGACCCGGCGTTCCAGGACGAGCTGCGGGCGCTGGCGCCCGACTGCTGCCCGGTGGTGGCGTACGGCGCGCTGCTGCCGCAGTCGGCGCTGGACATCCCGCCGCTGGGCTGGGTCAACCTGCACTTCTCCTGCCTGCCCGCCTGGCGCGGGGCCGCGCCGGTGCAGCACGCGATCTGGGCCGGTGACGAGGTGACCGGCGCGACGACGTTCCGCATCGTCCGCGAGATGGACGCCGGCCCGACGTTCGGCGTGATGACCGAGCGGATCCGGCCCACCGACACCGCCGGCGACCTGCTCGGCCGGCTCGCGGAGGGCGGGGCCGGCCTGCTGGTCACCACCCTCGACCACCTCGAGGAGGGCACCATCGACGCGCGCCCCCAGCCGGTGGACGGCATCAGCATGGCGCCGAAGATCACCGTCGAGGACGCCCGGGTCGACTGGACCGAGCCCGCGGCGGCGGTGGACCGCCGGATCCGCGCGTGCACGCCCGGCCCCGGGGCCTGGTCCACCCACGCCGGCGAGCGGCTCAAGGTCGGTCCGGTCGCGCTGGAGCCCGACGTCGAGCTCGCCCCCGGCACGCTCGAGGTCCGCAAGAACGCCGTGCTCGTCGGCACCGGCACCCACGCGGTGCGGCTCGGGGAGGTCAAGGCGTTCGGCAAGAAGCAGATGCCGGCAGCCGACTGGGCGCGCGGCGTGCGCCTGGAGACGGGCACGGTCCTCGGTGCCGACTGACCCGGCCGCGGACCGCCCGGCGACGCCCGGGGACGTCGACGAGATCTGCCGCGCGCTGCCCGAGGTCGAGCTCGGCACCTCGTGGGGCGACGTCCCGACGTACCTGGTCGGCGGGCGGGGGTTCGTGCTCTTCCGGAAGCCGCACGCCTCGGCCGTCGACCCCGGGACCGGCGAGGAGTACGACGACCTGCTGGTCATCGTCACGCCGGGACCGGCCGAGAAGCAGGCGCTCGTCGACGACGCGCGGCTGCCGTTCTTCACCATCGACCACTTCGCGCGCACCAACGCCGTGCTCGTGCAGCAGTCGCGGCTGGGCGAGCTGGGCCGCGCCGAGCTCGCCGAGGTGATCACCGACGCCTGGGCCGCCCGAGCGCCGAAGCGACTCGTGCGAGAGCACCTCGGCGATGGCTGAGCCGCGCCGGCAGGGCGGCCGCCGGGCCGACCGCGCGCGCACCGACCCCGCCCGGGTCGCGGCGCTCGAGGTGCTCAAGGCGGTCCGGGTCGACGACGCCTACGCCAACCTCGTGCTGCCCGGCGTGCTCCGCGAGCACGGGCTCTCCGGCCGCGACGCGGCGTTCACCACCGAGCTGGTCTCCGGGACGCTGCGCCGCCAGGGCACGTACGACGCGGTGCTCGCCGCCTGCATCGACCGGCCGCTGGCGCAGGTCGCGGCGAAGGTGCTCGACGCGCTGCGCCTGGGCGCCCACCAGCTGCTGGCGATGCGGGTACCGCCGCACGCCGCGATCAGCACCACCGTCGACCTCGCGCGGGCCAAGGCCGGCCCGGGTGCGGCCTCCTTCGCGAACGCCGTGCTCCGCGCGGTGTCCGAGCGCGACCTCGACGCGTGGATCGAGCGGATCGCGCCCGACCCCGGTGCGGACCCGGTCCGGCACGCCTCGGTCGCGTTCAGCCACCCGGCCTGGATCGTCGAGGAGCTGCGCCGGGCGGTCGGGCCCGAGCAGCTGCACGCGCTGCTCGCCGCCGACAACGAGCCGCCCCGCGTCACCCTGGTCGCGCGGCCCGGCTGGTCCACGCGCGAGGAGCTGCCCGGCACGCCCACGGCGTACTCCCCGTACGGGGTGGTGCTCGACGGCGGCGACCCGGGCGCCGTACCGGCGGTGGCCGAGGGGCGCGCCGGCGTCCAGGACGAGGGCTCCCAGCTGGTCGCGGCCGCGCTCGCGGTCGCGACCGTCGAGGGGTCGGACGCGCGCTGGCTCGACCTCTGCGCCGGCCCCGGCGGCAAGGCCGCGCTGCTCGCGGCGATCGCGGCGGAGCGGGGCGCCTCGCTGGTCGCCACCGAGCGCCAGCCCCACCGCGCCCGGCTGGTACGCCGTGCGGTCGCCGCCGCCGGTGGCGGCACGGTCGCGGTGCTCGCCGCCGACGGCACCACGCCGCCGTTCCGTCCCGCGACCTTCGACCGGGTGCTGGTCGACGCGCCGTGCACCGGGCTCGGCGCGCTGCGCCGGCGCCCCGAGGCCCGCTGGCGGCGCCGCCCCGACGACCTGGTCGACCTGGTCGCCCTGCAGCGGGCGCTGCTCGGCTCCGCGCTCGACCTGGTCCGGCCCGGCGGCGTCGTCCTCTACGCGACCTGCTCCCCGGTGCTCGCCGAGACCTCCGGCGTCGTCACCGCGGTGCTCGACCATCGTCCCGACGTACGTCTCGAGGACGCGACCGCGCTGCTGCCGCAGGTCCCCGACTGCGCCGGCCCGATCCCCGGCACCGTCCAGCTCTGGCCGCACCGCCACGGCACCGACGCGATGTTCCTCGCCCTCCTGCGGCGGGGCTAGTCCCAGACGAGACCCGCGCCCACGGCGTCGACCTGGGCCTGCGTCGCGCCGGGGCCGGGGGCCACGGTCGCGAAGAACCGGCCGTGCACGTCGCTGACGAAGGTGGGCACGCCCGGCACCACGTCCGCCTTGGCGGGGTCGAGGTACGACGCGCGGTTGCTCGCGGGACGCACGGTGACCGTCACGACGGCCGATCCGGACTCGCAGGCGAGCTTCTCGTCCGCCGGCGGGCCGCACCGCCAGCCGGGGGCATCGACCCGGACGGGGACGGGAGTCTGCGGGCGGCCGTCCTCGGCGTTCTCCATCGCCGTGAGGTCCTGGGGTCGGACCTGCAGGTCGGCTCTCAGGGACAGCGGACCCGTCGACGGGGTCGGTGTGGTCGAGGCACTCGGCTGGCCGGCGAACCCGGGCCCGCCGCCCGCCGTACCCGACGAGCCGCCGGTGAGCTGGCTGCCCAGGAGAGCCACCGTGGCGACGCCGACGACGGCGGCCAGGCTCGCCCCGGCCCGCCGTCGGCGGCGGATGCGGGAGCCGGCGCGGGCGGCGCCGGCGACGAGGCGGTCGAGGTCGGGCCGCTCGTCGCGGACCCGGTCGTGCAGGGCGGTGCCGAGGCGGTCGGCGTCCTGGTCGCTCATGGGGCTTTCCCTTCGGTGAGGTCGGCGAGCAGCAGCGGTCGCAGCCGCTGCAGGGCCCGCCGGGCACGGGTGCGGACCACGGACTCGGTGAGGCCGAGGTCGACGGCGGTGTCGGCCACGCTCCGGTCCTCCCAGTAGCGCAGCACCACGACAGCCCGGTCGAGCGGGGGCAGGGTGGCGAGCGCGTCCAGGAGGTCCAGGCGGGTCGCGGGGTCGGGCGGGTCGGAGGTGAGCTCCGGGCCGAGGTCCAGGTCGGTCGGCAGCTCGCTGCTGCGGCGCAGCCGACGGTGCGACAGGAACGTGTTGAGCAGGGTGGTGCGGGCGTAGGCGAGCGGGTTGTCCGCCCGGGAGACCCGGCGCCAGGAGGCGAACACCTTGGCGTACGTCGACTGGGTCAGGTCCTCGGCCTGGTGCTGGTCGCCGGTGAGCAGCAGCGCCGCGCGGTGCAGCTGGGTCGCGGTCTCCCGCACGAAGGTCGCGAACTCGTCGCCCTCGTTGCTCGTCACACCAGATCAGACTCCTCGGACCCCGCCGGGCGTGACACGGCTCAGTCCAGCACGTGGCGGAGGTAGCGCCCGGGGGAGTCGAGGTAGGCCTGCCAGTGCTGGACCAGCTCCAGCTCGTCCCACGTCGTACGACGCAGTCCCCAGTCGCCGACCTCCAGGATCGTCGCGCCCGGCATGGCGGCCAGCACGGGCGAGTGGGTCGCGCACAGCACCTGCCCGCCGTCGGCCACGACCCGACCCAGGGCGGCGATCAGCGCCAGCGTCGAGGAGAACGACAACGCTGCCTCGGGCTCGTCGAGGCAGTAGAACCCGGGGGAGTCGAAGCGGGTGCGCAGCACCTCCAGGAACGACTCGCCGTGGCTCATCTCGTGGTACGCCGGGCCGCCGCCGGTCTGCTCGCTGAAGGTGTACCAGCCGTGCATCGTCTCGGCGCGCAGGAAGAAGCCCCAGCGACCGGCGCCGATGCCCCGGCGCAGCGTCATCGCCGACCCGAGCGGCGACTCGGTCGACCGGGTGGAGTGGTGGCCCTGGGTCGAGCCGCCCTCCGGCGAGAGCCCGTACGCCATCGCCACGGCCTCCACGATCGTCGACTTGCCCGACCCGTTCTCGCCGACCAGGAAGGTGACGCCCTTCGGCAGGTCCAGCCCCTCGCGGACCAGCTGGGCCACGGCCGGCACGGTCATCGGCCACGCGCGGGTCGAGGGTCGCTGCCCGGGGTCGACGGAGATCCGCACCACCGGGGGCTGGTCGAGGTCCACGTCCGCAAGGTAGTCCGCGCGACCCCCTAGGTTGGCGTCATGCCCACCAAGCCGCCGGCGGTCGAGATCGAGGTCGACGACCGGGTGGTGCGGGTGAGCAACCCCGACCGGGTCTATTTTCCCGAGAGCGGCGCGACCAAGCTGGACCTCGTCGAGTACTACCTCGCGGTCGGCCCCGGCATCGTCAACGCCCTCCTCGAGCGGCCCTGCATGCTGCACCGCTTCCCGAAGGGGCTGGCGGGGGAGAAGGTGCACCAGAAGCGGGTGCCCCGGGGCGCGCCGCCCTGGGTGGAGACGGTCCGGCTGCACTTCCCGCGTTTCGACCGCGAGGCCGACGAGCTCTGCGTCACCGAGCTCGCCAGCGTGATCTGGGCGGTGCAGATGTCCACGGTCGAGTTCCACCCCTGGAACAGCCGGCGCACGGACACCGAGAAGCCCGACGAGTGGCGCATCGACCTCGACCCCGGGCCGCTGTGCGACTTCGCGACGGTGCAGCGGGTGGCCCAGGTCGCCCGCGAGGTGCTCGACGACCTCGGCGCGGTCGGCTACCCCAAGACCAGCGGCGGCTCCGGGCTGCACGTCTACGTCCGGATCCCGCCCGACCACGGCTTCCAGGACGTACGGCGGGCCGCGCTCGCCTTCGCCCGCGAGGTGGAGCGCCGTGCGCCCGACGACGTGACGACCGCCTGGTGGCGCAAGGACCGCGACCCCCACCACCTGTTCGTCGACTACAACCAGAACGCGCGCGACCACACCATCGCCGCGGCGTACTCGGTCCGCGGCTTCCCCGACGCCCGGGTCTCGACCCCGATCCGCTGGGACGAGGTCGCCGACGTCGACCCGCACGACCTGACCATCTTCACCGTCCCGGAGCGGTACGCCGAGCTCGGCGACCTGCACGCCGACATCGACGCCCACCCCTTCGACATCGCCCCGCTGCTGGAGTGGGCCGACCGCGACGAGCGCGAGGGCGCGGAGACGCCCGACCTCCCGGAGGAGGAGTAACCGGTAGCCGGTCCCGGGACGCGTGTCAATCTTGATCCGTTCAAGAAAAGGGTCCAGACTCAGTCCCATGACCACACCGGACTTCGAGGACCTGCTGCGCAAGGCCTCGCTCCGGGTGACGCGTCCGCGCCTCGCGGTGCTTGGCGCGGTGCACGACCACCCGCACGCCGACACCGACACGGTGATCGGTCAGGTCCGCGCCGGTCTCGGCGCGGTCTCCCACCAGGCGGTGTACGACGTGCTGCGCGTGCTCACCGACGCCGGGCTCGTCCGCCGCATCCAGCCCGCCGGCGCCACCGCCCGGTACGAGGCGCGGGTGGGGGACAACCACCACCACGTCGTGTGCCGCACCTGCGGCGCCATCGAGGACGTCGACTGCGCGGTCGGGCAGTCTCCCTGCCTGACCGCTTCCGACGACCACGGCTTCTCGCTCGACGAGGCCGAGGTCGTCTATTGGGGCACCTGCCCCGACTGCTCCACCGCACCCACGGCTGCGAACGCCACCTTGGAAGGAACCAGATGAGCGACACCCAGGACAACGCCCCCACGAGCCCCCAGGGGGTGGACCGCAAGGCCGAGGCCGGATGCCCGGTCATGCACGACTCCGCGGCGGCGCACGGCAGCGAGAGCGAGAACCCGGCGATCCCCTCGCCGCAGCCGAAGACCGGCGGTCGCCCGCACAGCCTCCAGGACTGGTGGCCCAACATGCTGGACCTCTCGGTCCTGCACGCCCACTCCTCGAAGAGCAACCCGCTCGACCCGGACTTCGACTACCGCACCGAGGTCGAGACCCTCGACGTGGACGCGCTGAAGCAGGACATCGTCGAGGTCCTCCACTCCTCCCAGGACTGGTGGCCGGCGGACTTCGGCCACTACGGCGGCCTGTTCATCCGGATGAGCTGGCACTCGGCCGGCACCTACCGCATCTTCGACGGCCGCGGCGGCGCCGGCGACGGCGCCCAGCGGTTCGCCCCGCTCAACAGCTGGCCCGACAACGCCAACCTGGACAAGGCCCGCCGGCTGCTGTGGCCGGTCAAGCAGAAGTACGGCCAGAAGCTCTCGTGGGCCGACCTGATCGTCCTCGCCGGCAACGTGGCGCTCGAGGACATGGGCTTCGAGACCTTCGGCTTCGCGTTCGGCCGCGAGGACGTCTGGGAGCCCGAGGAGATCTTCTGGGGCCCCGAGGACACCTGGCTCGGTGACGAGCGCTACACCGGCGAGCGTGAGCTCGAGGAGGCGCTCGGCGCCGTGCAGATGGGCCTGATCTACGTCAACCCCGAGGGCCCGAACGGCAACCCCGACCCGCTCGCCTCCGCCAAGGACATCCGCACCACCTTCGCGCGGATGGCGATGAACGACGAGGAGACCGTCGCGCTGATCGCCGGCGGCCACACCTTCGGCAAGACCCACGGCGCCGGCGACGCCAGCCTGGTGGGCCCGGAGCCCGAGGGCGCCCCCCTCGAGGAGCAGGGTCTCGGCTGGCGCAGCGAGTTCGGCTCCGGCAAGGGCGGTGACGCGATCACCTCCGGCCTGGAGGTCACCTGGACCTACCACCCGACCCGCTGGGACAACGAGTTCTTCCACATCCTCTACGCCTACGACTGGGAGCTCATGGAGTCCCCGGCCGGGGCGCACCAGTGGCGGCCCAAGCACGGCGCGGGCGCCGACATGGTCCCGGGCGCCCACGAGGGCGACCCCCGCCGTGAGCCGCGGATGCTGACCTCCGACCTGGCGCTCCGGTTCGACCCGGAGTACGACAAGATCTCGCGCCGGTTCCTGGAGAACCCCGACGAGTTCCGCCTCGCCTTCGCCAAGGCCTGGTACAAGCTCCTGCACCGCGACATGGGCCCGATCGCCCGCTACCGCGGCCCCTGGGTGCCCGAGGAGCAGATCTGGCAGGACCCGGTCCCGGCCGTCGAGGGCCCGCTGGTCAGCGACGCCGACGTCGAGACCCTCAAGGCGGCGGTGCTCGAGTCCGGTCTCTCGGTCTCCGAGCTCGTCTCCACCGCGTGGGCCTCGGCCGCGACGTTCCGGACCACCGACAAGCGCGGCGGCGCCAACGGCGCGCGGATCCGGCTCGAGCCGCAGCGCGGCTGGGCGGTCAACCAGCCCGAGCAGCTCGCCCGGGTCCTCGACAAGCTCGAGGCCGTCCGGTCGGAGTTCAACGCCGCGGGCGGTGCCCAGGTCTCCCTGGCCGACCTCATCGTCCTGGCCGGCTCGGCCGGGGTCGAGAAGGCCGCCCGGGACGCCGGCGTCGAGGTGACCGTGCCGTTCCGCGCGGGCCGCACGGACGCCACCCAGGAGCAGACCGACGCCTACTCCTTCAAGGTGCTCGAGCCGCGGGCCGACGGGTTCCGCAACTACCTGCGGGCCAACGACAAGCTGCGCCCCGAGACCCAGCTGCTCGAGCGCGCCTACATGCTCGACCTGACCGCCCCGGAGATGACCGTCCTCGTCGGCGGCCTGCGGGTGCTCGGTGCGAACGTCAACGGCGCCGCGCACGGCGTCCTGACCGAGCGTCCCGGCGTGCTGAGCAACGACTTCTTCGTCAACCTGCTCGCGCCGGGTTCGCAGTGGAAGGCGTCGGAGACCGACGAGAACGTCTACGAGATCCACGAGGTCGCCACCGGCGACCTGCGCTGGACCGCGACCCCCGTGGACCTCATCTTCGGCTCGAACTCCCAGCTGCGGGCCCTCGCCGAGGTGTACGCCGGCCAGGACGCGCAGCAGAAGATGGTGCGCGACTTCGTCGCGGCCTGGACCAAGGTGATGGAGCTCGACCGGTTCGACCTGGTCTGACCCCGCTCCGCGCCACGTGCCCGGTCGGTCCCCTCGGGGGACCGGCCGGGCACGGTCGTCTCCACCGGCCCTAGGATCCTCACCCGTGGGCATCCAGATCACGCCGAGCATCCTCAACGCCGACTTCGCCGCCCTCGGGGCGGAGGTGGCCCGGATCGGCAGCGCCGACTGGGTGCACGTCGACGTCATGGACAACCACTTCGTCCCGAACCTGACCTTCGGGCCCACGATGGTCGAGGCGCTCGCGCGCAGCACCGACGTCCCCCTGGACGCCCACCTGATGATCGCCGAGCCCGACCGCCACGCCCCGGCGTACGTCGAGGCGGGCTGCGGCTCGGTGACCTTCCACGTCGAGGCCGCCGCGGCACCGGTGCGGCTCGCCCGCGAGATCCGGGCGAAGGGCGCCCGCGCCAGCATGGCGCTGCGGCCCGCGACCCCCGTCGAGCCGTACGAGGATCTGCTCCCCGAGCTCGACATGCTGCTGCTGATGACCGTCGAGCCCGGCTTCGGCGGCCAGAAGTTCCTCGACCTGGTGCTGCCCAAGATCGCCCGGGCCCGCGCGCTGATGGACAAGCACGGCGTCGAGACCTGGCTGCAGGTCGACGGCGGCGTCTCCCTGGAGACGATCGAGCGCTGCGCCGCGGCCGGCGCGGACGTCTTCGTCGCCGGGTCCGCGGTCTACTCCGCCGACGACCCGGACCGGATGGTCGCGGAGCTGCGGGCGCGCGCCGAGGCGGCGGCCGCCCGCTAGGCCGCGAGCCGTGGGGGATGGCGCGCCGCGCCTCCGGGTCCGGTACGCCGAGTCGGCGTCCACGACGTGGCAGGCCTCACGGCGGCGGGCGCGGTGGCTGTGGCAGACTCGGTGCCGACGAGTTGTGAACAGCTCGCGTGCTCTGGGGTCGGTGTAATTCCGAACCGGCGGTGAAAGTCCGCGACCCGGTCACCGCCAGTGACCGGTTGATCAGGTGTAACTCCTGGACCGACGGTGAGAGTCCGGATGGGAAGCGCACGCAAGGTGGCACACCGACCGCCGTCCTCCGTACCCGGATGGACGAGCGCGCCGGGGTCGCCACGCCGTCGCCCCGGAGTCCGTGAGCACACCGGACGGAGGCGAGATGGCGGTCAGCGAGGCGGAGCGGCGCGCGATGACGCGCGCCCTCGAGCTGGCGGCCACGGCCGGCGTCCCGCTCGGCCCCAACCCCCGGGTCGGCTGCGTCCTGCTCGCCGACGACGGCAGCACCGTCGCGGAGGGCCACCACCGCGGCGCCGGCACCGCGCACGCCGAGGCCGACGCGCTCGCCCGGGCGGGCGCCGCGGCCCGCGGCACCACCGCGGTCGTCACCCTGGAGCCCTGCAACCACACCGGCCGCACCGGCCCGTGCGCGCAGGCCCTGGTCGAGGCGGGCGTACGGCGGGTGGTGTTCGCCCAGGCCGACCCCAACCCGGTCGCCACCGGCGGCGCGCAGACCCTCGCCGCGGCCGGCATCGACGTGGAGCAGGGGCTGCTCGAGGACGAGGCCCGCGCCGTCAACCGGGAGTGGAGCCTCGCGATGGAGCGCGGCCGCCCGTTCGTGACCTGGAAGTTCGCCACCACCCTCGACGGCCGCAGCGCCGCGGCCGACGGCACCAGCCGCTGGGTCAGCTCGCGCGCCTCCCGGATCGACACCCACCGGCTGCGCGCCCGCTGCGACACCATGCTGGTCGGCACCGGCACGGTCGCGGTCGACGACCCCCGGCTCACGGTCCGCGACGAGCACGACGTACCCCTCCCGCAGCAGCCGCTGCGCGCGGTGATGGGGGAGCGCGACCTCGCCGCCGACCGGCGGGTCCTCGACGGCGCCGCCGAGACGGTGCACCTGCGCACCCGCGACCCGCACGCGGCCCTGGCCGCGCTGTTCGCCCGGGACCGCCGGCACGTCTTCCTCGAGGGCGGCCCCACGCTCGCCGCCGCCTTCCTGCGGGCGGGGCTCGTCGACGAGATCGTCGCGTACGTCGCGCCGGCGCTGCTCGGCGCGGGCCTGCCCGCCGTGGGCGACCTCGGAATCACCACCGTCGCCGATGCGTTCCGTCCGCGCGTCACCGACGTCACCGTGCTGCCACCGCTGGACGGCGAGCAGCCCGACGTGCGCCTCACCCTGGCGCCGGAAGAAGGAGCCTGAATGTTCACCGGGATCGTGGAGGAGCTCGGCGCCGTCGAGACCGTCGAGGACCAGGGCGACGCCGTGCGCCTGACCGTCCGCGCCGCCACCGTGCTCGAGGACGCCGCGCTCGGCGACTCGATCGCCGTCAACGGCTGCTGCCTCACCGTCGCCGCGCGCACCGACGACACCTGGACCGCCGACGTCATGCAGGAGACGCTCGACAAGACCAGCCTGCGCGGCGTGCAGCCGGGGGACCGGGTCAACCTCGAGCGGGCCGTCACCGCGCAGACCCGGCTGGGCGGGCACATCGTCCAGGGCCACGTCGACGGGGTCGGCCACGTCGTCCGGCGCTCGCCCAGCGAGCACTGGGAGGTCGTCGAGGTCGCGATGCCGGCCGACCTCGGCCGCTACCTGGTCGACAAGGGCTCGATCACCGTCGACGGCGTGAGCCTGACCGTCGTCGAGGCCGGCCCGGAGTCCTTCACCGTCAGCCTGATCCCCGAGACCCTCGCCCGGACGACGCTCGGGTCGCGGCAGCCGGGGGACCGGGTCAACCTCGAGGTCGACGTGATCGCCAAGCACGTCGAGAAGCTGCTCGCCCACCGGGACGGTGGCCGCTGATGCTCGACGAGCTCCTGCACGGCACCATCAGCGTCGCCGGCGGCCACCTCTCGACCCGGGAGGTCGTGGGCAACCTCTTCGGCCTCGCCAGCGCGCTGCTCGGCATGCGCCGCCTCGTGTGGGCCTGGCCGATCGGCCTGGCCGGCAACGTGCTGCTCTTCACCGTCTTCGTCAGCGGCGAGCTCAGCGGCGCGGTCGCCGAGCCGCTGTGGGGCCAGGCCGGTCGCCAGGTGTTCTTCATCGTCGCGAGCCTGTACGGCTGGTGGCTCTGGTCGGCGTCCCGGCGCGCAGGCGCCGCCGCCGACGGCGGGGCGATCGCACCGCGGTGGGCCACCGGCCGGGAGCGGCTGGGGCTCCTCGGCCTCGCGGTCGTCGGGTACGCCGCGGCGTACCTCCTGCTGCAGCGGGTCGGCTCGTGGAGCCCCACCACCGAGGCCTGGATCCTCGCCGGGTCGCTGCTCGCGACGTACGGCATGGCCCGCGGCTGGGTGGAGTTCTGGCTGCTGTGGGTCGCCGTCGACGTGGTCGGCGTCGCGACCCTGGTGGACGCGGGCTACTACCCGACCGCCGGCATGTACCTCTTCTACGGCGGCTTCTGCGTCCTCGGGTTCTTCACCTGGTGGCACGTGGAGCGCCGCACCGACCGGGACCCCGTCGGGCCCGTCGACCTCGAGCAAGGAGTTCCCGCATGACCCACCGCGTCCGCCTGGACAGCGTCGAGCGCGCCGTCGCCGACATCGCCGCCGGGAAGGCGGTCGTCGTCGTCGACGACGAGGACCGCGAGAACGAGGGCGACATCATCTTCGCCGCCAGCAAGGCGACGCCGGAGCTGATGGCCTTCACCATCCGGCACAGCAGCGGCGTGATCTGCGTGCCGATGCCGGCCGAGATGCTCGACCGGCTCGAGATCCCCCTGATGACCCCGCACAACCGCGACAAGATGCGGACGGCGTACACGATCTCCGTCGACGCCCGCGACGGCGTCAGCACCGGCATCTCCGCCGCCGACCGCGCGCACACCGTGCGGGTGCTCGCCGACTCGGCCACCGAGCCGTGGGAGATCACCCGCCCCGGTCACGTCTTCCCGCTGCGCTACCGCGAGGGCGGCGTGCTGGTCCGGCGCGGCCACACCGAGGCCGCCGTCGACCTGGCCCGGCTCGCGGGGCTCACCCCGGCCGGCGTCCTGGTCGAGGTCGTCAACGACGACGGCACCATGAAGCGCGCCGGCCAGCTGCGGGAGTTCGCGGACGAGCACGGGCTCGCGATGATCTCCATCGAGGACCTGGTCAAGTACCGCCGCCGCCACGAGAACCTCGTCGAGCGGGTCGCCGAGACCCGGCTGCCCACGCGCTTCGGCGACTTCACGGCGTACGGCTACACGATCACCGTCGACGGCTCCGAGCACATCGCGCTGGTGCACGGTGACATCAGCGGCCCCGAGCCGGTGCTGACCCGCGTGCACTCCGAGTGCCTCACCGGGGACGTCTTCGGCAGCCGCCGGTGCGACTGCGGCCCGCAGCTCGACGAGGCGCTGGAGCGGATCGTCGAGGAGGGCCGCGGCGTCGTGGTCTACCTGCGCGGCCACGAGGGGCGCGGCATCGGCCTGGTCGCCAAGCTGCAGGCCTACCAGCTGCAGGACGGCGGGCGCGACACCGTCGACGCCAACCTCGACCTCGGCCTCCCGGCCGACGCCCGGCACTACGGCACCGCCACCCAGGTGCTCAAGGACCTCGGGGTCGCCAGCGTCCGGCTGATGACCAACAACCCCGACAAGGTCACCAACCTCGAGGACTACGGGGTGCCGGTCGCCGAGCGGGTCCCGCTCACCCCGCACCCCAACGACCACAACCTGGCCTACCTGCTGACCAAGCGCGACCGGATGGGCCACGTGCTGCCGGGCCTTTCGTCGCTGGTCTCCCCGGAGTCGGTGGTCGAGGAGCTCACCCAGCAGGCGATCGTCCGAGAGAGCGGAGACCCCCGATGAGCGGCGCCGGAGCACCCCAGCAGCAGCCCGTCGACAGCCGCGGCCTCCGGGTCGCCGTCGTCGCCGCGAGCTGGCACGACCAGGTGATGGACGGGCTCCTCGCCGGCGCCGAGCGGGCGCTCGAGGCGTTCGGCGTCGAGGAGCCGCTCGTCGTCCGGGTGCCGGGCACCTTCGAGCTGCCCGTCGTCGCCTCCGCCCTCGCGGCCGAGGGGTACGACGCGGTGGTGGCGCTCGGCGTCGTGATCCGCGGCGGCACGCCGCACTTCGAGTACGTCTGCTCCGCGGCCACCGACGGCCTCACCCGGGTCGCCCTCGACCACACCGTGGCCGTCGGGTTCGGCGTGCTCACCTGCGACGACGAGCAGCAGGCGCTCGACCGGGCGGGTCTCGAGGGGTCGCGGGAGGACAAGGGCTACGAGGCCACGGCCGCGGCGCTGCTGACCGCCCGGACCCTGGCGCAGGTACGCCGTGGCCGCGACGCCTGACACCGGCCGTCGCCGGGCCGGGCCGACCGCCTAGAGTTGCGGTCCGTGAAGACGTTCGAGGAGCTCTGGGCCGAGCTCCGTGAGAAGGCCCTGACCCGCCCCGAGGGGTCCGGCACCGTCGCGGAGCTCGACGCCGGCGTGCACGCCATCGGCAAGAAGCTGGTCGAGGAGGCCGCCGAGTCCTGGATGGCCGCCGAGCACGAGGGCGCCGACCGCGCCGCCGAGGAGATCAGCCAGCTGCTCTACCACGCCCAGGTGCTGATGCTCGCGACCGGCATCGAGCTCGACGACGTCTACGCCCACCTCTGAGAGATCCCCATGTCCCTGCTCCGCATCGCGGTCCCCAACAAGGGGTCGCTGTCCCAGGCCGCCACCGAGATGCTCCGCGAGTCCGGCTACCGGCAGCGCGAGGACGCCAAGCAGCTCACGCTGAGCGACCCCGACAACGGCGTCGAGTTCTTCTACCTGCGCCCCCGCGACATCGCGCTGTACGTCGGCGAGGGCACCCTCGACGCCGGCGTGACCGGCCGTGACCTGCTGCTCGACTCCGCCGCCCAGGCCGACGAGGCGCTGAGCCTGGGCTTCGGCCGCAGCCGGTTCCGGTTCGCCGGTCCGGACGGCGCCTTCTCCGACGTCGCGCAGCTCGCCGGCACCCGCATCGCCACGTCGTACGTCGGGGTGGTGCGGGCGTTCCTCGAGGCGCGCGGCATCGAGGCGAGCGTGGTCCGCCTCGACGGCGCCGTCGAGACCAGCATCCAGCTCGGCGTGGCCGACGTGATCGCCGACGTCGTCGAGACCGGAAGCACGCTGCGGCAGGCCGGCCTGGCGACCTTCGGCGAGACGATCCTGGAGTCCGAGGCGGTCCTGGTGACCCGCCGCGGGTCGGTGCCGCCGGCGTTCGAGGTCTTCAAGCGGCGGCTCGAGGGCGTGCTCGTCGCCCGCGGCTACGTGATGATGGACTACGACATCGAGGAGGCCCACGTCGGCGCCGCCGTCGACCTCACGCCCGGCATCGAGAGCCCGACCATCTCCCCGCTGCGCCGCGAGGGCTGGGTCGCCGTCCGCGCGATGGTGCCCCGCGACGGCGCGCACCGGCTGATGGACGAGCTCTACCAGATCGGCGCCCGCGGCATCCTGCTCACCGACATCCACGCCTGCCGGCTCTGACGTGAGCGACCCCGCACGGCCCGCCGAGCCCCCCGACCACGCCGTCGTGCTGCCGCACACGTGGCGGCCGATCGGGCCGCGGATCGCCGGCGCCGTCGCCGGGGTCCTGCTGCTCGTGCTGTTCCTCGCCGCCTGGCTCGCCATGAGCGACGTGACCCGGGCGAAGTTCACCGGGTTCCAGATCGGGACGCTCGTCGTCTTCTGGCTGCTGGGGGCGTTCGCGATGAACGCGCTGGTGCGCTCCCGGGTCGTGGCCGAGCGCGAGCGGCTGGTGATCGTGAACGGCTACCGACGCCGTGAGCTCGAGTGGCCGCAGGTGGTCGCCGTCCGGCTGCCCCCCGGGGCCCCGTGGGTGACCCTCGACCTCGCCGACGGCCAGACGATCTCGGCGATGGGCATCCAGGGCTCCGACGGCGCCCGCGCCCAGCGCGCGGTGCGCGAGCTCCGCGCGCTCGTGGACCAGCCGCCCAACTCCTGACGCGGGACGCGCCGGAGCTCAGTCGACCGCGCGGATGCCCCAGGTCGCCGAGACCTCGTCGTCGGCGGACCCGGTCGCGCCCAGCACCACCAGGTCGTCGCCGGAGCGGAGCGCGTCCGGGGGAGCGGTCATCGGCTCCACCGCCAGCGAGCGCCGGGCCGTGACCGACACGTCGTCGGCGGTGTAGGCCAGCAGCCACGGGTGCCGGTCGTCGACCCACAGCGCCACGCCCAGCCCGGAGCCGGGGTCGCGGAGCACCACGGTCGCCACGCCGCGCTCGTCGCGCTCGAGGTCGGTGAACGCGTCGTTGAGGCGTACGTCGCGCAGCGGGCGGGTCACCCGGAAGTCGTACGGCGTGCCGTCCACCGGCTCGCGCTCGGTGGGCAGCAGCCGCTCCGGGTCGGGCGGCAGCCGGGTGGCGGCCGGCAGGGTGAGCTCGAGGCCGTCGACGGGACCCGCCCCCACCACGAGGTAGGGGTGCGCCCCGCTGGCGTACGGCGCCGGCTCCGGGGACAGGTTCGTCGCGGTCTGGGTGACGGTGAGCCCGTCGGCGGAGAGGTCGTAGACGACGCGGAGGTCCAGCAGCCACGGGTAGCCGGTCTGCGCCATCAGCCGGTAGGTGAGGGAGACCGAGTGCGCGGTGTGCTCCTCCAGGGTCCACGCCACCCAGCGGACCAGGCCGTGGGAGGCGTTCTGCCGGGCCGGCTCGGTGAGGGGGAGCTGGTGCTCCGCGCCCCCGAAGGAGTACCTGCCGTCGCGGACCCGGTTCGGCCAGGGGACCAGCAGCTGCCCCCGGCCCCCGGAGGACGTCGCGCGCTCGTCGAAACCGTCGACGAGCTGGCGGCCGGCATGGCTGAGCAGGCGGAGCGCCCCGCCGCTCTCGGTGACGACGGCGCGGTAGCCGCCCGCCGCGATCTCGAACTGGTCGCCGCTGGGGGGGAGCATCGGTCCACCCTAGAGAGACCTCAGCGGTAGCCGTAGGTCCTGTCCACGGCACGCCAGTACGCGCGGGTGCGCCGCCCCAGCGACGCAGCGTCCAGCTGCAGCGACTCCGGCAGCCGCACCCGGCACCCGGCACCCCGGCAGTTGCGTAGCCGCCACCAGACCTCCTGCAGCAGCCGCTGGTCGGCCCGGTAGGAGCGCTCGCCGTACACGTTGCGCAGCTGGAGGGGGTCGCGCCACAGGTCGTAGAGCTCGTGCGTCCCCGCGCGGTTGCGCACGTAGGAGTAGCGCCCGGTGCGCACCCCGATCGAGGTCCGCGGCCCGGCGAAGCCGGGCGACCGCCGGCCGACGCCCCCGGTGTGCGTGGCCTCGGTCAGCACCGGCCGCAGCCAGCCCTGGTCCCCGTCCCGCAGGGCGTCGGCCACGCTCCGCCCGTCGAGGCGGCGGGGCGGGCGGGCGCCGGCGAGGTCGAGGAGGGTCGCGGTCAGGTCGACGGTCGTCACGGGGTCCGAGGAGGTCGCGCCGCGGCGGAGCCCGGGGCCGGTCACCAGCAGCGGCACGCGCAGCGACGGTTCGTGCGCGCGCACCTTGCCGGAGCGCTGCCGGTGCTCGCCGAGGAAGTAGCCGTTGTCGGAGGTGAACACGAGGACGGTGTCCGACCACGCCCCGGACCGCCGGAGC
Source organism: Nocardioides dongkuii (assembly GCF_014127485.1). Classification (NCBI taxonomy): domain Bacteria; kingdom Bacillati; phylum Actinomycetota; class Actinomycetes; order Propionibacteriales; family Nocardioidaceae; genus Nocardioides; species Nocardioides dongkuii. The sequence continues at coordinate 1,953,017 of NZ_CP059903.1, forward strand.
TCCCGGACCAGGCGCGCCACCTGCCGGTCCATGACGTAGATCGACTCGGCGCGCTGCCGGGTCAGGTCGCGCAGGCCCCGGCGCTCGGCGGCGTTGACCTCGGGCAGGTCCGCGAAGGGCGACGGCTTGTCGCGGACGTCGCGCTCCGCCGGCCCGCCGCCGCGGGGGAGACCCCGCCCGCGCGGGATCAGCGCGTCGAAGCGGCCCCGCACCCAGGCGGGCCGCGCCGGCGAGCGCAGGTCGACCAGGTCGCCGTCGTCGTTGCGGACGTCCCGCGTGTCGTCGGCCTCGACCGGCTCGCCGACGTGCGGCGCGACGTAGTTGACGTACATCAGGAACGGCGCCCGGCGGGCCGCGAGCCGGCGCGCCATGCCGACGGAGAAGTCGCCGATCACGTCGGTCTGGTAGCGGCCGCCGTACCCGTCGTCGATCCGGCCGTCGACGTTGAACGGCGTGTCCAGGTAGTCGTAGGTGCCGCCGCTGAACCCGAGGCCGCCCGGGTTCTCGACCGCGGCTCGCCACTCGTCCCAGCCCCGCGGGACGTAGGTGTGCGAGGGGCGGCCGCTCACCCGCGAGGTGTCCAGCCCGTAGCGGTTGAGGTACTTGCCGATGAACCCGGTGCGGTAGCCCCGCGCCCGCAGCGACGTGGCGAGCGTGCGGGAGTCGTCGAAGGCCCCGTAGCCCGAGGGCGGCTCGTGCCAGTAGACGCGGTGGTTGTGCGCGTAGGTGCCGGTGAGGAAGGACGCCCGGGCCGGGCAGCACAGCGGGTACGGCGAGAACGAGTTGGCGAAGGTGACCCCGGTGCGGCCGACCAGGCGGCGTACGGCGGGCGCGAACTGCAGGTCGTCGGCGCGCATGTCGTCGGCCATCACGACCACGATGTTCGGGCGCTCCACCCGGGCCTCGCGCGCCGGGAGCGGCGGCGCAGTCGTCGCCGTCGGGGACGTCGCGGGGGCCGCCGGCGCCGGAGCGCCGGGGGCGGGGCGGTCGGGGGAGACCGCGACCAGCGTGAGGGCCACCAGGGCCACCCCCACCAGGACGGCGAGGGCGGCGAGGACCGGGCGGGAGACCTTCACGGGAGTAGGACGCCTCGGTCAGCCGATGGGTTGGCTTCGGAGCGGTTCGATCTGGTGGGTGGCGCCGTCGACGCGCAGGTCGGCGGCCGCGGCCGTGCCCTCCTCGGCGAAGTGGGCGGCCTCGGCGGCCATCCACCGCCGCCAGTGCGGCGCGACGGCGGCGCCGTCGCGGGCGAGCCCGCGCCGCAGCCGCACGTCGTCGGGAGCGCTCACCCAGACGAGCAGCGACCGGCGGTCCGCGAGCACCCGGGCGCCCGACCCGACCCCCTCGACCACGAGCAGCGGGGTCCGCGGGACGGCGACCCGCTCGGCGTACCGCCCGGCGTGCCAGTCGTAGCGGAGGTACGACGAGTCCTCGCCGCGGGCGAGCGGTGCCAGCAGGTCGTCGAGCAGCGCGGGCAGGCCGGGCAGTCCGTCCCAGCCGTCGAGCAGGTCGTCGGTGGTGACCACGACGGTCCGGGGGTCGAGCGCGGCGATCCCGGCGGCGAGGGTGCTCTTCCCCGACCCGGCGGGCCCGTCGACGCAGATCAGCCTGCCGCCGCCCAGCCGGGCGGGCCGGGCGAGCGCGAGCCGCAGCGCGGTCTCAGAAGGCGAGGCCGTGACCACGGTAGGTGGGTGTCTGGCCGACGAGGGCGTCGCCGGCGAGCAGGTGGGCGGAGGTGGTGTGCTCGAAGAGCTCGCCGGACTTGGCGTGCCGGAACCAGACCAGGTCGCCGATCCGCAGCCGCGCCGCGGTGGGACCGGTCAGCGGGGTCTGCACCTCGCCCGCCCCCTCCAGCGACGTGAGCTCCAGGCCGGCCGGGGCCCACGGCGTCGGCAGCCGGTCGGCGCCCGTCGCCCCGGAGGCGACCAGGCCGCCGCCGTGGACGGTGGCGACCCGCTCGCTGGGTCGCCGGGTCACCGGGAGCCCGAAGAACGCCGCCGGCCGGGGCCGGAACGAGCGGTAGTGGTCGAAGAGCGTCGGCACCAGCAGGCCCGAGCCCGCGGCGATCTCGGTGACCACGAGGTCGGCGGCGGAGGTCTCCACCGAGCCCGAGCCGCCGGCGTTCCAGAACTCCAGGTCGACGAGGTCGGCGAGCGCGTCGGCGATGTCGCGGCGCCGGACCCCGAGCTGGGAGACCGAGGCCGCCTTCAGCTGCCGCACCACCAGCGACTTGGCCCGCTGGGTGGGGACGACGTCGGGGACCCCGGCGACCTGGCCCTCGTAGGTCATCACGCCGACCAGCCGGAAGCCGGGACGGTCGACGACGGCGCGCGCGAGGCGGACGACGTCCTCGACCTCGAGCAGCGGGGAGCGCTTCGGGCCCACGTGGGACGGCCCGAGCCGGAGGCCGGCGTCGACGTCGAGCGCCACGCGCACCGGCACCGCGGTCGAGGACCGCACCGAGTCGACGACCTCGAGGTGGGCGACGTCGTCGACCATGAGCGTGATCCGGTCGGCGGCCTGCGGCGAGGCCACCAGCCGGGCCAGCGCCTCGCGGTCGACGGTGGGGTAGGCCACGACCAGGTCGTCGCTGATCCCCTGCTCCTCCAGCCAGAGTGCCTCGGCGAGGGTGTAGCAGAGGACCCCCTCGAAGCCCGGCCGGGCGAGCACCCGGCGCAGCAGGTCGGGCACCCGCACCGACTTCGACGCGACCCGCAGCGGCTTGCCCGCCGCGCGGCGGACCAGGTCGTCGGCGTTGGCGTCGAACGCGTCGAGGTCGACGACCGCGAGCGGGGTCGGCAGGGGCGTCGGGTGCGCCGCCACCGCGCCGTCGAGGCGCGCCCAGAGCCGGTGGCGCTCGACGGAGGAGTCGGCGGGCAGGTCGGCGAGCATCAGGAGATCCCCCGGCGGCGCAGCAGCTCCTCGATGTCGGCGAGGTCGTCGTCCGCGATCGCCGGGGCGGTGCCCGTCGCAGGCTTCCCGGACCGGTCGAGCCGCTTCGGCGGGCGAGCGCCGGACCGCGGCGAGCGGGACTCCAGCGCCCGGGCGCCGACGAGCAGCGCCACCGACGCTCCGGCCAGCAGCACGCCGGCCCAGACGGTGGGGCTGAAGGCGAGGGCGAGCGCCCAGTCGGTGACGGCGTCCACGATCCGCGTGAACATCCGCAGCGTCTTGGTCAGGTACGCCGCCAGCGGCAGCAGCGTCAGGCCCAGCCCCCGCACGCCGGAGGCGAGGCCACGGCGGCGGAACGCGAACCACGTCCAGATCCCGCCCAGCACCGTCAGGCTCAGGGTCAGCGCTGCCCAGCTCGCGTCGTCCACGCACCCCAGCGTCCCACACGGGGCGGCACCGCGCCGCCAGGCGGCGCGGGGGAGGATGGGCCCGTGGACACCGGAGGCGGAGAGCGACGCAGCCTGCTCGGGCCGGCCTTCCCCGACGACACCGGCGCGGTGCCGGACGAGGTCGCCTCCGCCCTGGCGGCGTACGCCGACCGCCGCGGCGACCCCGCGGCGTACGCCGGAGCGGTCGCGGCCCTGCAGCGCAGCCGGGTGCTGGTGCCGGTGGTGGCAGTGCTCGGCGAGGTCGAGGTCGACGAGGCCGGCCTCGCGCACGACAAGACCAGCGACATGGCCGCGGTGCTGCTGACCGGCGCCGACGGACGGCTGGCGCTGCTCGCGTTCACCGGCACCGAGACGCTGGGGGCCTGGGACCCGCAGGCGCGACCGGTGCCGGTGCCGACCCGGCTCGCCGCGCAGTCGGCGATCCAGGAAGGGGCGGCCGCCCTCGTGGTCGACCTGGCCGGCCCGACCACCCTGGTGATCGAAGGCGAGGACCTCGCCGCGCTGGCCGCCGGATGGACGCTCGCGCGGGTGGGGGAGCGGTACGGCTGGATCGCGCCGGCCGAGGGGACGCCGTAGCCCTGCGCCGGATTGGTGGGTCCGCCCGGTCATCGGCTATCCTGGGGAAGACCGATCGGCCCGTCGTGCCTGCACGGAGGACCGGTCTGCAAGCGGAGGCTCTGCTACATCGTCTCCCACCCGCATCGACCGCACTGCTCCACAGGTCGTCGGGTCCGGTCCCGAAGACCTCGCCAGGCGCTCGACGTCCGGCGGCCGTCCTCGGTGGTGCGATCACCTCGCGGTGACGTGTCGCGACTGGCTTCCGCTTGAGACAGCGGGAGCCTTCGTTGATTTTCGGGCCATCTGGGCCCGGGGACGCGGAGTCCGACCACCTGACCACTGGAGGACACATCAGCACCGAGCTTCGTATCAACGACCGGATCCGGGTTTCCGAGGTCCGCCTCGTTGGACCCAGCGGCGAGACCGTCGGCATCGTGCCGACGGCCGATGCCCTGCGCCTCGCCCAGGAGGCCGACCTCGACCTCGTCGAGATCGCCCCGATGGCCCGCCCCCCGGTCTGCAAGCTCATGGACTACGGGAAGTTCAAGTACGAGAACGCCCAGAAGGCTCGTGAGGCGCGCCGGAACCAGACGAACGTCATCATCAAGGAGATGAAGCTTCGTCCGAAGATCGACGCCCATGACTACGAGACGAAGAAGGGCCACGTCGTCCGGTTCCTGAAGGCCGGCGACAAGGTCAAGATCACGATCATGTTCCGCGGTCGCGAGCAGCACCGCCCCGAGCTGGGCTTCCGGCTGCTGCAGCGCCTGTCCGAGGACGTCGCCGACCTCGGCTTCGTGGAGTCCTCGCCCAAGCAGGACGGCCGCAACATGGTCATGGTGCTCGGCCCGCACAAGAAGAAGGCCGACGCCAAGGTCGACGCCCAGGCGGCCAAGGAGTCCCGTGCCGCCGAGCGCGCCGCGGTCGTCGCCGAGGAGCAGGCCGAGCGCGACGCCGCGCACGCCGCCGGCCCCGTGGCGCAGAAGAAGGAGCGCGGTCGCTCCGAGAACCTCGATCCCGAGATCGAAGCCTGAGCGCACGCCCGTCCAGACCGCCCGAGCAGCTCCTGCCGGCACCACCGTGCCGGCCAGGACCGTTGAGAGAGAGACAGAGATGCCGAAGAACAAGAGCCACTCCGGTGCCGGCAAGCGCTTCCGCGTGACCGGGTCCGGCAAGATCCTTCGCGAGAAGGCCGGCAAGCGCCACAACCTGGAGAAGAAGGCGTCCAAGGTCACCCGTCGGCTGAGCGGGACCGTCGAGGTCGCCAAGGCCGACGTCCCCCGCGCGAAGAAGATGCTGGGCCTGTAGCCCTCCCTCTCCGCACCCCATTCGTCTTTGAGCACCAAGGAGTAACACAGTGGCACGCGTCAAGCGGGCGGTAAACGCCCAGAAGAAGCGCCGGACGACCCTCGAGCGGGCCAGCGGCTACCGCGGCCAGCGCTCGCGGCTGTACCGCAAGGCCAAGGAGCAGGTCACCCACTCCCTGGTCTACAGCTACAACGACCGCCGCAAGAACAAGGGCAACTTCCGCAAGCTGTGGATCCAGCGGATCAACGCCGCGGCTCGCGCCCAGGGCATGACCTACAACCGGTTCATCCAGGGCCTCGGCCTCGCCGGTGTCGAGGTCGACCGCAAGATCCTGGCCGAGCTGGCCGTCAACGACGTGGCGTCGTTCAACGCCCTCGTCGAGGTCGCCAAGGCCGCCCTCCCCGAGGACGTCAACGCCCCCAAGGCGGAGGCGACGGTCTGACCGCCCCCCTGGCGGCCGGCAACAGCCGCCTCAAGGACACGCGTCGGCTCAGCCGCCGCTCGGTACGCACCGAGCGGCGGCTGTTCCTCGCCGACGGCCCGAAGGCCGTCGAGGGCGCGCTGTCCGCGCCGGGCTGCGTGGTCGAGGTCTTCGCCACCGTCGCCGCCACCGAGCAGCACCCCGACCTGGTCGCGGCGCTGCCCGACGGCGTCCCCTGGACCCTGGTCGAGGACCGGGGCCTGGCCTCGCTCAGCGACAGCGTCACCCCGGCCGGCGTCGTGGCGCTCTGCCGCCACCTGGACCGGCCGCTGGCCGACCTGCTCAGCACGCCGCGCCGGCTGCTGGCGATCTGCGCCGACGTCCGCGACCCGGGCAACGCCGGCACCGTCGTACGCAGTGCCGACGCCGCGGGCGCCGACCTGGTCGTCCTCGCGGGCAGCTCGGTCGACGCCTACAACCCCAAGACCGTCCGGGCCAGCGTCGGCAGCCTCTTCCACCTGCCGCTCGCCGTCGAGCCCGACGCCGAGGCCGCCGTCCGTGCCGCCCAGGCCGCCGGGCTGACCGTGCTGGCCGCCGACGGCGACGGCGAGGTCGACCTCTTCGAGGCCGACGAGCTGCTGGCGGCGCCGACCGCGTGGCTGTTCGGCAACGAGGCGCGCGGGCTCCCGTCCGAGCTCGCCGACCTGGCCGACCACCGGGTGCGGATCCCCATCCACGGGCGCGCCGAGAGCCTGAACCTCTCCACGGCCGCCGCGCTCTGCCTGTACGCCTCGGCGCGGGCCCAGCGGGCCTGACCCGCCGTACAGTGCTCCGCGTGGCCGACCCCGCGCGAGACCCGGAGCACAGCGCCCAGGCGCTCGCCGACGCACTGCCGGACGGCGTCGTGGTGGCCGACCAGGACCGGGTCGTCACCCTGGTCTCGCAGGTCGCCGCGCAGATGCTCGGCGTCGCCGCGGACGACGCGGTCGGCGGGGAGCTCGGCGACGTGCTGGCCCTGCAGGACCAGGAGGGCCAGCACTGGTACCGGCTCAACCGGCCCTACGAGGGGCTCGCCACCCGCACCGCCGTCCCCGAGCAGTCCTGGCTGCTGCCCGACGGCGAGGAGGTGCTGGTCGCGGCGCGGCTGCACCGCGCCGCGCTCGACCGCCCGGTGTCGCGGGTCGTGGTCACGCTGCGCTCCGGCCGGGGCCGGGCGCGCCTGGACCGCGAGCGCTCCGACCTGGTGGCGACCGTCGCCCACGAGCTGCGCTCGCCGCTGACCGGGGTGAAGGGGTTCGTGCAGGCGCTGCTGAACCGCTGGGACAAGCTCAACGACGAGCAGAAGATCCTGATGCTGCACACGGTGCACGCGGACTCCGACCGGCTCAGCCGGCTGATCGCGGAGCTGCTCGACGTGGCCCGGATCGACACCGGACGGCTCCAGCTCTACCCGCGGCCCTCGGACGCCGCGGTCCTGGTGCGCCGGATCGTGGACTCGGTCGCCGCCGGCACCGCGCGCCCGATCGAGCTCGACGTCGGCCCGGACCTGCCCGAGGTGCACGTCGACCCCGACAAGTTCACCCAGGTGGTCACGAACCTGGTCGAGAACGGCGTCCGGCACGGCGAGGGCACCGTGCGCGTGACGCTGCGCCCCACCACCGTCGGCGACGGCCCGGGTGTGCAGGTCACGGTCGACGACGAGGGCGAGGGGATCCCGGTCGAGCTGCGTCGCCGCGTCTTCACGAAGTTCTGGAAGGGCGGCGTGCGCGGCGGCTCCGGGCTCGGGCTCTACCTCGTGCACGGCCTGGTCCGCGCGCACGGCGGCAACATCGTGATCGAGGACCGTCCCGGCGGCGGTGCCCGCATCGTCACCAGCTGGCCGGGGGAGGACCGCCGGGCGGAGTGAGGCACGGCGCCGGCCCGCGGGACGTCGTACGAGGTGGTTGCTGTGGCGACCGGGGCGCATGACGTTGCGCGGACGTTGCGCGGGACGTCGTACGAGATGGCGGCAATAGCGACCGGTTCGTATGACGTCCGGCGCCGCGACCGCCGCCATCCGCGGACGTCGTACGGGGTGGTTGCTGTGGCGACCGGTTCGCATGACGTTGCGCGGACGTTGCGCGGGACGTCGTACGAGGTGGTTGCTGTGGCGACCGGTTCGTAGGACGTCCGGAGCCGCGGCGCGCGAGCCGCGTGACGCGTGCCGTGGGCCTTCGGGGATGCTTCGTCCCGTGCTCGACCTCCTGCCGCCAACGTCCGGCGTGCCTGTCCGCCCGGTACGCCGGTGGGCGCGGACGGTGACGGCCCTCGTGGCGGCGCTCGCGCTGACGAGCGGGTGCGGGCTCGACCCGATCGAGACGCCGCACGCCGGCACGGACCCGGCCGCACCCGGTTCGCCCGCTGCCTCACCCGCTCCCTCGCCCGCGGCGCCAGGAGCAACCGGCTCCGGTGCGACCACGGCCGCGGCGCTGCTGGCGAGCCTGCCGGTGAAGGGCCGTGCGCCGATGACCGGCTACGACCGCGCCCACTTCGGGCCTGCCTGGCTGGACGCGGACCGCAACGGCTGCGACACCCGCAACGACGTCCTCCGGGAGCAGCTCACCGACCGCGCGGTGAGAGCGGGTTCGCGGGACTGCGTCGTGACCGCCGGGACGCTGGAGGACCCCTACACCGCGACCAGCATCGACTTCGTCTACGGCGACGGGACCCTGGTGGACATCGACCACGTCGTGGCCCTGGGGAACGCGTGGGCCACCGGCGCGCACCGGTGGGACATCCGCAATCGGGCAGCGCTGGCCAACGACCCGATGAACCTGCTGGCGGTCGACGCCTCCGCCAACCGGCAGAAGGGCGACGGGGACGCGGCCACCTGGCTGCCGCCGAGCAAGCGGTTCCGATGCTCCTACGTCGCGCGCCAGGTGGGGGTGAAGGCGAAGTACGGCCTCTGGGTCACGCCCGCGGAGCGGCAGGCGATCGAGCGGGTGCTCGCGTCCTGCCCGGGCCAGGCCCCGGTGCCGGGGTCGGGGGCGCCCGTGCGCGTCGACCACGAGCTCGGCGACCCCGGGGCGCCGGTGACGGGCACCCCGCCGGCCGGGACGCCCGGGGGCGCGTCGGCCTTCGAGAGCTGCACCGCCGCCCGCGCGGCCGGCGCCACGCCCGTGCGCCGGGGTCATCCGGGGTACGGCGCGCACCTGGACGGCGACGGCGACGGTGTCGCCTGCGAGTAGGTCCACCCGCTCGACCTGAGGCGCGACACCGCGGACGCTCAGGCCTCGCCCATCACCAGGCCCTCGATGGTGTGCTTCTGGGTGATCGGGGTCAGCTCCTCGACGATCGGGCAGTCGAGGTGGTCGCGCACCCGCTGGGGCAGGCCTTCCCAGTACGTGCGGGTGACCGCGAGGTCGTGCTTCTCGTCGTTGCCGGCGCCGGGGGCGTCGACACCGAGGACGAGGACGGGACGCGACGTCGCCGACTCGTTCCTGGTGCCGCGGTGGACGGTCAGCGCCGAGCGGGCCGAGATGTCGCCCATCCGGGGGTACTTGCGGACCGCGCGCTCCTCGAAGCGGCTGTACTCGTTCTTGGGCGGGAACATCCCGTGGTCGAACTCCTCGCCCTCGTCCCAGTGGGTGCCCGGGGCGATCTCGAAGGGACCCATGTCCTCCTCGGTGTCCACGCAGGTCACGTTGAAGGCCAGCGAGGTGAGGCGACCCTCCTCGAGGGTCTCCCGCGGCGCCGGGAAGTCGCGGTGCCACGGCTGGTTCTGCGCACCCGCGAAGGGGATGTCGAAGCCGACCTCGACGATCTGGTAGTCGGGGCCGAGGACGGTCTCGCACGTCGCCCGGACCCACGGGTGGTCGACGAGGTCGACGAAGCCGCGCAGGGCCTCGGGGTGGATCTCGACGTAGTAGCGGTTCGGTCCGCGCCCCACCGCGCCACCCTCGCGGGACTGCGCCTCGGCGAAGGCCGCCTCGACGTCCTCGCGCAGCTGCTCGACCCACGCGCGGGAGAAGGCGCCCGGGCAGCCGATGATGCCGTCGGTGTGGATGGTCTCCCGGATCACGTCGATGTCGATCGGTACCTCGAGTGCCGTGGCGGTCATGGGTCCTCCCGAGAGGGGTTGCGGAGTAGGTGTGACGTACGACACTTCAGTGTGCACGTCCGGCGCCGCGCGCAGGGCCCCGCGGACGGAACCGGTTCGCGTGCCGGCGGCGGGGGTTCCTAGACTTGCCCGGTCGCCGGCGCAGCCGGCGCGCGCGTGGTCCTCGTGAGAGGTCGGAGAGGCAGTGATGTCGGGTCCCAACACCGATTACGACCCCGTGGAGGTCACCCCGTTGAAGCCGGAGGAAGTCGAGGCCGCCCGCGACGACGCGCTGGCCGCGATCGCGGCGGCGACCGACCTCGACGCGCTGAAGCAGGTGCGCACCGCGCACACCGGTGACCGCTCGCCGCTCGCGCTGGCCAACCGCGAGATCGGGGCCCTCCCGCCGCAGGCGCGCAAGGAGGCCGGGCAGCGGATCGGCCAGGCCCGCGGCGCCGTGAACAAGGCGCTCGCCGCGCGGCAGACGGTCCTCGAGGCCGAGCACGAGGAGCGGATGCTGGTCGAGGAGGCCGTCGACGTCACGCTGCCCACCGACCGGGCACGCCGTGGGGGCCGGCATCCGATCACGCTCCAGTCCGAGCTGATCGCCGACATCTTCGTGGCCATGGGCTGGGAGATCGCGGAGGGTCCGGTCGTCGAGGCGGAGTGGCTGAACTTCGACGCCCTCAACCTGGGGCCCGACCACCCGGCCCGCACCCTGCAGGACACCTTCTGGACCGAGCCGGTCGACCACCACGTCGTGCTGCGCACCCAGACCTCGCCCGTCCAGGCGCGCACCATGCTCACCCGCCGGCCGCCGATCTACGTCGCCTGCCCGGGGCGGGTCTTCCGCACCGACGAGTACGACGCCACGCACAGCCCGATGTTCCACCAGGTCGAGGGACTCGTTGTCGACGAGGGCATCACGATGGCCCACCTGAAGGGGTCGCTCGACCACCTCGCCGCCCAGCTCTTCGGCGAGGGCATCGACACCCGCTTCCGGCCGTCGTACTTCCCGTTCACCGAGCCGTCCGCCGAGGTCGACGTGCGCTGCTTCGTGTGCCGCGGGATCGACTCCGCCGACTGCCGCACCTGCCGCGGCGAGGGCTGGATCGAGTGGGGCGGCTGCGGGGTGGTCAACCCGCGCGTGCTGGTCGCGTGCGGCGTGGACCCCGAGGTCTACACCGGCTTCGCGTTCGGCATGGGCATCGACCGGAGCTTCATGTTCCGCCACGGCCTGGGCGACCTGCGTCCGCTCTTCGAGGGCGACGTCCGTTTCAGCGCCTCTTTCGGCACCGAGATCTGAGGAATCGACGATGAAGGCCCCCCTGTCCTGGATCAAGGAGTACGTCGAGGTCCCCGCCGACGTCACCACCGAGGAGCTCACCGAGCGGCTCACGATGACCGGGCTGAAGCTGGAGGCGATCCACAGCCCCGGCGCCGAGATCACCGGCCCGCTCGTCGTCGGCCGGGTGCTCACGATGGAGCCCGAGCCGCAGAAGAACGGCAAGACCATCAACTGGTGCACCGTCGACGTCGGCGACGCGAACGGCACCGGCGAGCCGCAGGGCATCGTCTGCGGCGCCCACAACTTCGCACCCGGCGACCTGGTCGCCGTGGTGCTGCCGGGCGGGGTGCTGCCCGGCGGCTTCGCGATCTCCGCGCGCAAGACCTACGGCCACGTGTCGGCCGGCATGATCTGCTCGGCCGCCGAGCTGGGCCTGGGCGAGGACCACGACGGCATCATCGTGCTGCCGCCCGACTCCGGCGAGCCCGGCCAGGACGTCCGGCCGCTGCTCGGCCTCGACGAGGAGATCATCGAGCTCGAGGTCAACCCGGACCGCGCCTACGGCCTCTCGCTGCGCGGCATCGCCCGGGACGTCGAGGTCTCCGTGGCCGGCGCGAGCGGGTTCCGCGACCCGGCGCTGCGCGACGTACCGCCGGCCGACGACGCCGGCTGGCCGGTCGTGGTCGACGACCCGACCGGGTGCCCGGTGTTCGTGGCACGCACGGTCTCCGGCTTCGACCCGACGGCCCCGACGCCCGACTTCATCGCCCGGCGCATCACCGCCGCCGGGATGCGGCCGATCTCGCTGGCCGTCGACATCACCAACTACGTGATGCTCGAGACCGGCCGGCCGATCCACGGGTACGACGCGGACAAGGTCCAGGGCGCGCTGCGGATCCGCCGCGCGACCGAGGGCGAGACCCTCACGACGCTCGACGGGACCCGCCGCACCCTCTCGGCGGAGGACCTGGTCGTCACCGACGACTCCGGCATCATCGGCCTCGGCGGCGTGATGGGCGGCGCGACGACGGAGATGTCGGAGTCCACGACCCGGGTCCTCGTCGAGGCGGCGCACTGGGACGCGGTCTCGATGTTCCGCACCGGCAAGCGCCACAAGATCAGCTCCGAGGCGGGCAAGCGCAACGAGCGCGGCGTCGACCCGACGATCTGCGAGGCGGCCGCCGACCGCGTGGTCGAGCTGCTGACGACGTACGGCGGGGGCACCGCCGACCCCGGTCACACGGTCGTGGGCACCCCGCCGGCGATCGAGCCGGTCGCGATGGCGGCCTCGCTCCCGGCCCGCATCTCCGGGGTGGACATCGACCCCGAGCAGGTCGTCGCCGACCTCGAGGCCGTGGGCTGCACGGTCGTCCGCGAGGGCGACTCCCTCGCGGCGACCCCGCCTCCCTGGCGCCCGGACCTCGTCGACCCGTACGACCTGGTCGAGGAGGTGGTCCGGCTCCGCGGCTACGACCAGATCCCGTCGGTGCTGCCGAAGGCGCCCGGCGGTCGGGGACTGACCCGTCCCCAGGCGCTGCGCCGCCGGGTCGGCCGGACCCTCGCCGGCGCCGGCTGGGTCGAGGTCGTCGACTTCCCGTTCGTCGGGGACGCCGACCTCGACGCGCTCGGCCTGGACGCCGACGACCCGCGCCGCTCGGTGCTGCGGCTGTCCAACCCGCTCTCCGCGGAGGCCCCGGCGATGACGACCACGCTGCTGCCGGGCCTGCTGCGCACCGCAGCGCGGAACGTCGGGCACGGGTCCGGCTCCGTCGCGATCTTCGAGACGGCCTCGGTCGTCCTGCCCCGCGACGCCGGCCCGGCCCCGATCCTTCCCGTCGACCGGCGCCCGACCGACGCCGAGCTCGCCGAGCTGACGGCCGCCCTGCCGGACCAGCCCCTGCACCTCGGGCTGGTCGCGACCGGCGAGGCGGCGCCCTCCGGCTGGTGGGGCCCGGGGCGCCCGGTCGACTGGACCGACGCCGTCGGCGGCGTGCGGGCGGTCGCCGACGCCCTCGGCCTCGAACTCGGCACCCGCGCCGATGCGCTGGCGCCCTGGCACCCCGGCCGCTGCGCAGCGCTGCTGCTCGGCGACGTTGTGGTCGGGCACGCGGGGGAGCTGCACCCGCGCGTCTGTGCGGCCTTCGGCCTGCCGGCCCGCTCGGTGGCCGCGGAGGTCGACCTCGAGGTGCTGCTCGAGCACGCGGTGCACCTGCGGCCCGCGCCGTCGTTCTCGACCTACCCGGTCGCCAAGGAGGACGTCGCCCTGGTCGTCCCCGAGACCGTGCCCGCCGCGGACGTCGAGGCCGCGCTGCGCGACGGCGCCGGCCCGCTGCTGGAGTCGCTGCGGCTCTTCGACGTGTACGCCGGCGCGCAGGTCGGCGCGGGCCACCGCTCGCTGGCGTTCGCCCTGCGGTTCCGCGCACCCGACCGGACCCTGACCGAGGACGAGATCGCCGCGGCCCGCGACGCCGCGGTGGCCGCGGCCGAGGAGCGCACCGGGGCGGTCCAGCGGGCCTGACCCGGCCGCTCCCCGCTAGATCGCGGGGAGCGGCAGGGTCGCGACCTGCAGGAAGTGGTCGGAGGCCTCCTGCGACGGGCGCTGGTAGGCCTGGTTGCGGTAGGAGCACGACCCCTGGACCGGCCCGTAGCTGAGGATGTAGTCCCGCCTCAGCGGCGTCTTCGGCACCGGGTACCTCGAGCCGTTGGTCGTGGGGTACTGCGCGCCGACGAGGTCGGTGGTCGCGAACGCGTCGTACAGGCCGGCCCGGATCAGCGTCCGCTGGACGTAGTTCATCGGCAGCTGGTTCGCGGTCGAGTTCAGGTCGCCCGCCACGATCACCGTGTCGCCGAACCGCGAGCGGAGGTCCCGGACGTGGCCGAGGGTCTGCCTGGTCTGCCGCACCCGGATCCGGTACGCCGCCCGGTCCGGGCCCACCCGCAGGTGGTTCGAGGTGAGCACGAACGGCGCCTGGTCGCCGCCGATGGCCTGGAGCCGGGCCCACGGGATCAGCGAGTCCTTGCTCCACCCGGGGACCACGATGCGGTGCAGTCCGGAGTCCAGCAGGTCGAACCTGCTCGCGTCGTAGAAGACGCGGGTGCCGACCAGCCCGGGCTTGCGGCCCTTCGGCGGCTTGTAGCTCGCGGGGGTGAGCGCGTCGACCCACCGGGCGCCCGGGTCCTCCTGGTTGAGCCGGTCGAGCATCCACTGGGCCTGGCTGCGGCCGCCGTACTGGGGTTTCGTCGAGCCGCTGGCCTCCTGGACGGCGACGGCGCGGGCGCCGCTGCGCAGGACCTCCGCGACCGCGTTCGGGCCCCGGACCGACCACTTGGCGAGGTCGTCGGACTTGTCGGCCGCCCAGGTGCGCAGGTTGAAGGTGGCGACGGTCAGCCGGTCCTCGGGGGCGGCCGTGCACGGCGTCGTGACCGGCGCCTGGATCCACTTGCCGGGGCTGCCGCCAGAGCCGCCCTTCCGGCGGTGTGCGGAGACCCGGACGAACGTGTAGTTGCCGGAGGCGGGCACCACGTCGGCGGCGTGGTCCACGACCACCGACTGCCGCGTGCGGCTCACCCGGTAGGTGCGCACCCGGGCGTCGAGGTGCCGGCTGGGCCCGACCTTGACCACGAACTTCTTCAGCCGCCGCGCGGGGCCGGGCCGCTTCCACGAGACCCGGATCCGGCCGTCCGCGGTGGCGACCAGGCTGACCTTGAGGTTGCCGACGCCGTTGGCGGGGCTGCCGGCGTTGGTGCCGGTCGGGTTCGGGGCCCGGCGCTCGGCCGGCACGGACACGGCGCTCGCGCCGGAAGGCGCGACCGCCAGGAGGCCGGAGAGCAGGAGACCGGTCGCGGTCGCTGCGGCCAGGCGGGCGAGGGGAGGGCGGGCCATCGGGGCTCCTGGGTCTCGGGTCCGCGCGAGCGCAGGGGGAGGGGTTTCCTCGACCCTATCGGCGCGCCGGGCGCGACACGGGACTTCCCAGGGGGCAGGAGTGGGAGGCGGACGACTAGCCTCTAGCCGCGTGAGCACCTCGAGGCCCCGGTCCGCGGAGGCGCCCCCCTCCGCCTTCCGGCCCGACATCGAGGGCCTGCGCGCGGTGGCCGTCCTCTCCGTGCTCATCTACCACGCGGGGCTGGCCTGGACGCCGGGCGGCTACGTCGGCGTCGACGTGTTCTTCGTGATCTCCGGCTTCCTGATCACCTCCCTGATGGTCCGCGAGATCGAGCGGAGCGGCCGACTCGGGCTGGCCGACTTCTGGGCCCGCCGGGCGCGCCGGCTGCTGCCCGCCAGCACCCTGGTGCTCGCGTTCAGCGCCGTCGTTGCCTACCTCTGGCTGCCGGTGACCAGCCGCAAGGAGTACGGCGGCGACATCGTCGCGGCCGCCGGGTACGTCGTGAACTGGCGCCTCGGCCTGCGCGAGGTCGACTACCTCGCCGAGCAGGTCGGCCAGTCGCCCGTGCAGCACTACTGGTCGCTGGCGGTGGAGGAGCAGTTCTACGTCGTCTGGCCGCTGCTGATCGCCGCGCTGGTGGCGCTGTTCCGCCACCGCTGGCGGACCGCCCTGCTCGTCGGCATCGGCCTGGTGACCGTGGCCTCCTTCGTCTTCACCCTGTCGTACGCCGTGGCGCAGCCCGGGCTGGCCTTCTTCGTCTCGACCACCCGGGTCTGGGAGCTCGGTGTCGGGGCGCTCCTCGCGATCGCGTTCCCGACGCTGGTCCGCCTGCCGGCGGCCGTGCGCGGCGTCCTGGGCTGGCTCGGGCTCGCGGCGGTCGCGGCCAGCGTGCTGGTCCTCGACTCGACGACCGTGTGGCCGGGGCCGGCGACCCTGCTCCCGGTGCTGGGCACGGCGGCGGCGATCCTGGCCGGCGGCGGGACCGCGGCGCCCTGGGGCGTGGGCCGGCTGCTGGGCCTGGCGCCGGCCGTGTGGATCGGCGCGCTGTCGTACTCGCTCTACCTCTGGCACTGGCCGTTCCTCATCGCCGCCGAGGGGATCTGGGGTGACCTCCGGGTCCGCGAGGGCCTGCTGGTGGTGCTGGCCTCCGCCGTCCCCGCCTGGCTGTCCTACCGGTACGTCGAGAACCCGCTGCGGCGCGCGCCGCGGCTGGCCCGGCCGCGGCCGGCGCTCACCGCCGGGGCGCTCAGCATGGTCGTGGCCGCCGCGGCCGGCGTCGCCCTGGTCGCGTCGTTCTCGCTCGTGGACACGGTCGGCCCGGCGTCACCCCGCGAGGCGCCCGGGGCCCGCGCCCTCCAGGACCCCCGCTTCGCCGACACCGACTGGTCGGCCGTCCGGACGGTCGAGAGGATGCGCCCCTCGCCGCTCGAGGCGTACGCCGACCTGCCTGCCACCCACGCCGAGGGCTGCGTGGTGCCGCGGGACGCCGAGGGGTTCGAGGTCTGCGAGTTCGGCGACACGGACAGCGCGCGCACCGTGGTGCTGGTCGGCGACTCCAAGGCGGTCCAGTGGTTCACGCCGATCGAGAGGATCGCCACCCGCGAGGGCTGGCGGCTGGTGCTGATCTCGAAGAACGGCTGCCCGTTCGCCGACGCGATCCGGCTGGTCGAGGACAAGCGCAACCCCTCGTGCGACGCGTGGTCGCCGCGCGCGCTGAGCACCATCGAGGAGCTGCGGCCCGAGGTCGTGCTGACCGTGACCCGGCACTCCAAGGCGCTCCCCGAGGGCGGGGAGTCCGAGGCGGACTACGAGCGCGAGCCGATGGTCGACGGCCTGGTCACCTACTGGCAGCGGGTGGTCGACAGCGGGGCCCGGCTGGTCCCGATCCTGGACACCCCGGCGCCGGTGAGCGGCACGGTCCCCGACTGCGTCCAGGAGAACCTCGAGGACCTCACCCGCTGCATGAACGCCAAGGCCGCCGGCCAGACCAGCTCCGGTGCGTCCCTCCAGGTCGACGCCGCCGAGCGGGTGCCGGGGGTCGAGGTGGTCGACATGTCCCCGGTCCTGTGCCCCGACGGGGAGCAGTGCCCGGCGGTGATCGGCAACGTGCTGGTCTACCGCGGCGGCACGCACATCACCGACACCTTCGCCGCGACGGCCACCGAGGCCCTCGCGGCCCGGCTGGCGAAGGCGACCGACGGCCTGCTGGGCGCCGGCTGAGCGCCGGTTGGGCGCCGGCTGGGCGCCGCTCAGTCCAGCGGCTGGTCGACGGCGACCCGGAACCCGTCGTACGCCGCCCGGTCGCCGGTGATCGCGATGCCCGTGTCGTCGCGGCGGCGCCACAGCCAGGCGTCGAGGTCGGGCGCCGCGCCGGCGACCACGGCGTCCGGGTCGGTGCCCGGGTCGCCCACGACCAGCACGTGCGGGCCGTCGTAGACCTTCCCGGACTCCGGCTCGGTGCCGACGAACAGGCCCGGCTGCGCCCAGATCGACGTGCCGAGGTCGGTGAGGTCGACCCGGACGTGGTGGGCCGACGGCTCGAACCGCCCCCACGCCGGCGGCTCCCCGCCGTACATCACGTCGAGCAGCTCGAGGACGCCGTCGCCGGCGAGCGCGGGGTCGAGCGGGGTGACCGTGCCGGCGGTCTGCTCGGCGTCGAGGCGGTGGATCAGCGCCTCGTGCGCCTGGCGCCGGTAGCTGGTGCCCACGGTCTGGACGGGCGCCCAGTGCCACGCCGGGGCGTCGGGACCGGCGGCCTCGAGCTCGGCGACCAGGGAGGAGGAGTGCGCGTCGAAGGCCGCGAGCAGCCCGTCGTACGTCGTGGGCCGCTCGGGGTGCGGGCCGTCGTCGGGCGGCGCCGGACGGTCGCGGACGGTGCGCGCCCAGAACCACTGCACCTCCGCGAGGTGCCAGACCAGGTCGGCCGCGTCCCACTCGGGGCAGGCCGGCACCCGCGCGGCGGGGTCGCACCCGGCGAGCACGTCGCGGAACCGCCGGGACTCCTCGCGGATGTGACCGAGGTAGGCGGGGTACTCCAAGGTGGCCATGCCGCGAACGTAACCCCGGCCACCGACGGGGTCGACCGGGATTCGGACCGGTGCCTCATGAACATGCAGGGGCATGTATGTTTATGCACATGTCATCACGGACACGGGTCGCCGTCGCAGGAGCCAGCGGGTACGCCGGGGGCGAGCTGCTCCGCCTGCTGCTGGGTCACCCGCAGGTCGAGATCGGCGCCCTGACCGGCGCCTCGAACGCCGGACAGCCGCTGGGCGTGCTGCAGCCGCACCTGGTGCCGCTGGCCGACCGGATCCTCGAGCCGACCGAGACCGAGGTGCTCGCGGGTCACGACGTGGTCTTCCTCGCGCTCCCGCACGGTCAGTCCGGCGAGGTCGCCGCGCAGCTCGGTGACGACGTCGTCGTCGTCGACTGCGGCGCGGACTTCCGGCTCCGGGACGCGGGGGAGTGGGACCGCTTCTACGGCGGTCCGCACGCCGGCACCTGGCCCTACGGCCTTCCCGAGCTGCCCGGACAGCGCGAGCAGATCGCCGGCGCCACCCGCATCGCGGTCCCCGGCTGCTACCCGACGATCTCCACGCTGACCCTCGCCCCCGCGGTCGCCGCCGGGCTGGTCGAGCCCGAGGTGGTCGTCGTGGCGGCCTCCGGCACGAGCGGCGCGGGCAAGGCCGCCAAGCCGCACCTGCTGGGCAGCGAGACGATGGGCAACGCCAGCGCGTACGGCGTCGGCGGCAGCCACCGGCACACCCCCGAGATCACCCAGAACCTCACCGGCCTGCTGCCGGAGGGCAGCGCGCCGGTCACCGTGAGCTTCACGCCGCTGCTCGTGCCGATGGCGCGCGGCATCCTGGCCACCTGCTCGGCAAAGCTGGTCGACGGCGTCCGCGCCGAGGACCTGCGCGCCGCCTACGCGAAGGCGTACGCCGACGAGCCGTTCGTGCACCTGCTCCCCGAGGGCCAGTGGCCGCAGACCAAGTCGGTGACCGGCTCCAACGCCGTGCACCTCCAGGTCACCGCCGACGAGACGGTACGCCGGCTGGTCGCCGTCGGCGCCGTCGACAATCTCGCGAAGGGCACCGCCGGCGCCGCCGTGCAGTGCATGAACCTCGCCCTGGGCCTCGATGAGGGCCTCGGCCTCACCACAGTAGGGATCGCCCCGTGACCGCCGACCAGCCCGACCAGCCGACCGACCAGCCGACCGAGCAGCAGCCCGCCGGCCCGACGTACACCCTCCAGCAGTTCCCGGAGAAGCTCGCCGTGATCCGGCTCCCTCCGGGCTCGGAGGTGCCGGCGTGGGCGGAGTCGGCCTCGCTGTTCTCGATCACCGCGACCGCGACGGAGACCTCGCTGGTCTGCGCGGGTCGCGACGTGCCGACCAAGACCGCGGCCCGCCGCGGCCTGACCGCCTTCGCGGTGCAGGGCCCCCTCGACCCCGAGGACGTCGGCGTGCTCGCCGCGCTGCTCGTCCCGCTGGCCGAGGAGCGGATCGCGGTCTTCACGATCTCGACCTACGACACCGACTGGGTGCTGCTCCCGGTGGGGGACGCCGAGCGCGCGGCGGAGGCGTGGCGACGACGGGGGCACACCGTCGCCATCGCCGTCCCCGTCCCTCCCGTCAGGAAGCAGAAGAAGAAGAAATGAGCGTCACCACCCCCGCCGGGTTCACCGCCGCCGGCGTCGCGGCCGGGCTCAAGACCAGCGGCGGCAAGGACGTCGCGCTGGTCGTCAACGCCGGCCCGACGTACGACTCCGCCACCGTGTTCACCGCCAACCGCTGCAAGGCCAACCCCGTCCTGTGGAGCCAGGAGGTGGTCAAGGACGGCACCGTCCGCGCGGTCGTGCTGAACTCCGGCGGCGCCAACTGCTACACCGGCCCCGAGGGGTTCCAGACGACCCACGCGGTCGCCGAGCAGGTCGCCGGCCACCTCGGCATCGGGGCGGTCGACGTCGTCGTCTGCTCGACCGGGCTGATCGGGCTGGCCAACGACCGCCAGGCGCTGCTCGACGGCGTCGACGCGGCGTACGCCGGGCTCTCCGCCGCCGGCGGCCAGGACGCCGCCGAGGCGATCATGACGACCGACTCGGTCAGCAAGCAGGTCGTCGTCGAGGGCACCGGCTGGCGCATCGGCGGGATGGCCAAGGGCGCCGGCATGCTCGCCCCGCAGCTGGCCACCATGCTCGTGGTGCTGACCACCGACGCGGTGGTCCCGGCAGCCGACCTCGACACCGCGCTCCGTGCCGCCACCCGCGTCTCCTTCGACCGGCTGGACTCCGACGGCTGCATGTCGACCAACGACACGGTCACGGTGATGGCGAGCGGCGCCTCGGGCATCACCCCGTCGCTGCCCGACTTCACCGAGGCGCTCGCCCAGGCCTGCACCGACCTCGCGATGCAGCTGCTCCAGGACGCCGAGGGCGCCGACCACGAGATCGCGATCACCGTGGTGAACGCCGCGACCGAGGACGAGGCCGTCGAGGTGGGCCGCAGCATCGCCCGCAGCAACCTGTTCAAGGCCGCGGTCTTCGGCAAGGACCCGAACTGGGGCCGGGTGCTCGCCAGCATCGGCACCACCGACGCGCGGTTCGACCCCGCCGACCTCGACGTCGCGATGAACGGCGTCTGGGTCTGCCGGCAGTCCACGCCGCACGCCGACCCCGCCGAGGTCGACCTCGGCCCCCGCGAGGTCAGCGTCACCGTCGACCTCAAGGCGGGACCCGAGCGGGCGACCGTCTGGACCAACGACCTGACCCACGCCTACGTCCACGAGAACAGCGCGTACTCCTCATGAACGACAGCACGCTGCCCGACGGCAGCTTCGACACCGGCAAGCCCGACCAGGCCAAGGCGCGCACGCTCGCCGCGGCGCTGCCGTGGCTCAAGCGCTACCACGGCAAGATCGTGGTGGTGAAGTACGGCGGCAACGCCATGACCGACGACACCCTCAAGCGGGCCTTCGCCGAGGACATCGCGTTCCTCCGCTTCGCGGGGTTCCGCCCGGTCGTCGTGCACGGCGGCGGGCCGCAGATCTCGCAGATGCTCGACCGCCTCGGCATCGACTCGGAGTTCCGCGGCGGCCTCCGCGTCACCACCCCCGAGGCGATGGACGTGGTCCGGATGGTGCTGGTCGGCCAGGTCCAGCGCGAGCTGGTGGGGCTGATCAACGAGCACGGGCCGCTGGCCGTCGGGTGCTCGGGCGAGGACGCCGGGCTGTTCACCGCCGAGCAGACCGGCACGGTCGTCGACGGCGAGGAGGTCGACCTCGGGCTCGTGGGCGAGGTGACGCGGGTGCGCCCGGAGTCGGTGCTCGACCTGATCGAGGCGGGCCGGATCCCGGTGGTCTCCAGCGTCGCGCCCGACGTCCACGGCGTGGTCCACAACGTCAATGCCGACACCGCCGCGGCCGCGCTGGCCGTGGCCCTGGGCGCGGAGAAGCTGCTCGTGCTCACCGACGTGGAGGGGCTCTACCTCGACTGGCCCGACTCCGAGGACGTGATCGGGGAGATCAGCCCGGAGGCGCTCGCCGAGATCCTGCCTACCCTGGCCAGCGGCATGGTCCCCAAGATGGGCGCCTGCCTCAAGGCCGTCCAGGAGGGCGTCCCGCGCGCCACCGTCGTCGACGGGCGGGAGCCGCACGCGGTGATCCTCGAGCTGTTCACCCAGGAGGGCGTGGGCACCCAGGTGCTGCCCGGCGTCGAGACCAAGACCCGGAAGGCGAGGGACACCCCGTGAGCGCCACCCCGATCCAGGAGCGGTACGCCGCGTCCTTGATGAACACCTTCGGCCCGCCGAAGCTCGCGCTGGTCCGCGGCGAGGGCGCGCACGTCTGGGACGCCGAGGGCACCCGGTACCTCGACCTGCTCGGCGGCATCGCCGTCAACGCCCTCGGCCACGCGCACCCCGCGCTCGTCGGGGCCGTCACCACGCAGCTGCAGACGCTCGGCCACGTCTCCAACTTCTTCACCACCGGCCCCCAGGTCGACCTCGCCGAGCGGCTGCTGTCCCTCGTGCTCGCCGGCCGCGAGGGGGGCGGCCACGTCTTCCTGACCAACTCGGGCGCGGAGGCCAACGAGGCCGCGTTCAAGCTGACCCGGCGCACCGGCCGCACCCACGTGGTCGCGGCCGAGGGCGGCTTCCACGGCCGCACGATGGGCGCCCTGGCGCTCACCTCGAAGGAGGCCTACCGCAGGCCGTTCGAGCCGCTGCCCGGCGAGGTCACCTTCGTCCCGTACGGCGACGCCGAGGCGCTCGCCGCCGCGGTCACCGATGAGACGGCGGCGATCCTGCTCGAGCCGATCCAGGGCGAGGCCGGCGTGATCGTGCCGCCGGACGGCTACCTCGCCGCGGCCCGCCGTACCGCCGACGAGCACGGGGCGCTGCTCTGGCTCGACGAGGTGCAGACCGGCATGGGTCGCGTCGGCCGCTGGTTCGCCCACGACCCGGCGTCGGTCCGTCCCGACATCGTGACGGTCGCGAAGGGGCTCGCGGGCGGGTTCCCGATCGGCGCCTGCATCGGCCTGGGCGCCGCGGGGGAGCTGTTCGAGCCGGGCAACCACGGCACCACCTTCGGCGGCAACCCGGTGGCCTGCGCCGCCGCGCTCGCCGTGATCGGCACCATCGAGGAGGAGGGCCTCCTCGAGCACGTGACCGCGCTGGGCACCAGGCTCCGCGACGGCCTCGCCGCCGACCCCCGGGTGACCGAGGTGCGCGGCCAGGGCCTGCTGGTCGGGCTGGACCTCTCCGCCGAGGTGTCCGCCCAGGTGTTCACCGCGGCGCTCGCGCACGGGTTCATCCTCAACAACCCGACCCCCGGCCGGATCCGGCTCGCGCCGCCGCTGGTGCTCACCACCGAGGACGCCGACGCCTTCCTCGCGGCGTGGCCGGCGATCCTGGACGCGGCGTACGACCAGGCCGAGTCGTGACCCGCCATCTCCTCGCCGACGACGACCTGAGCCCCGCCGAGCAGGCACAGGTCCTCGACCTGGCCGCCCGCCTCAAGGCCGCGCCGTACGACGCGCGCCCGCTGGCCGGGCCGCAGTCGGTCGCGATGGTCTTCGACAAGCCGACGCTGCGCACCCAGGTCTCGTTCGCGGCCGGCATCGCCGAGCTCGGCGGCAACCCGATGCTGGTCGAGGGCCGGCTCGCCGGCATCGGCGTCCGCGAGTCCGTCGAGGACGTCGCCCGGGTGCTCGGCCGTCAGGTCGCCGCCGTCGTGTGGCGCACCTTCGAGCAGTCCGACCTCGAGCTGATGGCCGCGCACGCCGGCGTCCCGGTCGTCAACGCGCTCACCGACGAGTTCCACCCCTGCCAGCTGGTCGCCGACCTGCTGACCGTGCGCGAGCGGTGCGGCGGCCTCGCCGGGCTGACCGTCGCGTTCGTCGGCGACGGCGCGTGCAACATGGGGAACTCCTGGCTGCTCGCCGGCGCCACCGCTGGCATGCACGTGCGGATCAGCGCCCCGGAGGGCTACCTGCCGGCCGAGGCGATGTTCGACCGCGCGCACCGGATCGCCGCCACCACCGGCGGGTCGGCCACCGCCGTCCCCGACCCGGTCGAGGCGGTCCGGGGCGCCGACGTCGTCGTCACCGACACCTGGGTCTCGATGGGCAAGGAGGGCGAGGAGGCGGCGCGCGAGCGGGTCTTCGGGCCCTGGTCGCTCACCACCGAGCTGCTCGCCCACGCGGCGCAGGACGCCGTGGTGCTGCACTGCCTGCCGGCGTACCGCGGCAAGGAGATCGCCGCGGAGGTCATCGACGGCCCGCAGAGCGCCGTCTGGGACGAGGCCGAGAACCGCCGGCACGCCCAGAAGGCGGTGCTCGCGTTCCTGCTGGCCGACGGTGCGACGGACGGGACGGGGTCACCGTGAGCGAGTCCGCGATGCGCCCGGCCACCAAGAACGCCCGCCACCGCCGCATCGTCGACCTGGTCAGCCACCGCGAGATCCGCTCGCAGGGCGAGCTGGCCGACCTGCTCGCCGAGAGCGGCGTCCGGGTCACCCAGGCGACCCTCTCGCGCGACCTCGTCGAGCTCGACGCGATGAAGGTGCGCGCCGCCTCCGGCGCCCTCGTGTACGCCGTCCCGGCCGAGGGCGGCGACCGACGGCCGAGCGCCCCGGGGGAGACGGCCGCGGCCGCGGCCCGGCTGGCCCGCCTCTGCGGCGAGCTGCTGGTGAGCGCCGAGGCCAGCGCCAACCTCGTCGTCCTGCGCACCCCGCCGGGCGCCGCCCAGTTCCTCGCCTCCGCGTTCGACAAGGCCGAGTTCCCCGAGATCCTCGGCACCATCGCGGGCGACGACACCCTCCTGGTCATCGGCCGGGACCCGAAGGGCGGCGACGCGCTCGCCCACCGGTTCCTGGCCCTGGCCGACACCCACCACCAGAAGGAAGACCCCACGTGAGCAAGGTCCTGACGTCCCTCCCCATCGGCCAGCGGGTCGGTATCGCGTTCTCGGGGGGCCTGGACACCTCGGTGGCCGTGGCCTGGATGCGCGCCAAGGGGGCGGTCCCGTGCACCTACACCGCCGACATCGGCCAGTACGACGAGCCCGACATCAGCGGCGTCCCCGACCGGGCGCGTGAGTACGGCGCGGAGATCGCCCGCGCGGTCGACTGCCGGGCCTCGCTGGTCGAGGAGGGCCTGGCCGCGCTCGCGTGCGGCGCCTTCCACATCCGCTCCGGCGGCCGCGCGTACTTCAACACCACCCCGCTGGGCCGGGCGGTGACCGGGATGATGCTGGTGCGCGCGATGCACGAGGACGGCGTCGACATCTGGGGCGACGGCTCGACGTTCAAGGGCAACGACATCGAGCGGTTCTACCGCTACGGCCTGCTCGCCAACCCGCAGCTGCGCATCTACAAGCCGTGGCTGGACGCCGACTTCGTGCACGAGCTCGGCGGCCGCACCGAGATGAGCCAGTGGCTCACCGAGCGCGGCCTGCCCTACCGTGACAGCAAGGAGAAGGCGTACTCCACCGACGCCAACATCTGGGGCGCCACCCACGAGGCCAAGACCCTCGAGCACCTCGACGTCTCCCTGGAGGTCGTCGAGCCGATCATGGGCGTGAAGTTCTGGGACCCGGCGGTCGAGATCCCCACCGAGGACGTCACGGTCCGCTTCGACCAGGGCCGGCCGGTGGCGATCAACGGCACGACGTACGACGACGCGGTGCAGCTGGTCACCGAGGCCAACGCGATCGGCGGCCGGCACGGCCTGGGCATGTCCGACCAGATCGAGAACCGGATCATCGAGGCCAAGTCGCGCGGCGTGTACGAGGCGCCGGGCATGGCCCTGCTGTGGATCGCCTACGAGCGGCTGCTGAACGCCGTGCACAACGAGGACACCGTCGCCAACTACCACTACGAGGGGCGGCGCCTGGGCCGGCTGCTCTACGAGGGCCGCTGGCTGGACCCGCAGGCGCTGATGATGCGCGAGGCCATCCAGCGCTGGGTCGCGTCGCTGGTGACCGGCGAGGTGACGCTGCGGCTGCGGCGCGGGGAGGACTACACGATCCTGGCGACCGACGGACCGTCGTTCTCCTACCACCCCGACAAGCTGTCCATGGAGCGCACCGACAACGCCGTCTTCGGTCCCACCGACCGGATCGGCCAGCTCACCATGCGCAACCTCGACATCGCCGACTCCCGCAGCAAGCTCGAGCAGTACGCCAGCCAGCCGCAGGACCAGGGCCACGTGCTGGTCGAGAACGGCAACCTGTTCGGCGAGATCGAGCCCGGCGGCGCCGAGTCGATCGCCCGCGCCGACGTCGAGGACACGCTCGACGACGAGGCGCTCGACCACGCCGCGATGGACATGGGCACCGACTGATGGGCGGCACCAACGAGGGCAAGCTGTGGGGCGGCCGGTTCGCCGGCGGTCCCTCCCCGGAGCTCGAGGCGCTGTCCCGCTCGACGCACTTCGACTGGCGGCTCACGCCGTACGACCTGGCCGGGTCGCGGGCCCACGCGAACGCGCTGCACCGTGCCGGCCTGCTCGCCGATGCCGACCACGCCGAGCTGCTGCGCGGCCTGGAGGTGCTGGGGGAGCGGTACGCCGCCGGCGAGCTGCACCCGGACCCGTCCGACGAGGACGTGCACGGCGCGCTGGAGCGGCTGCTGCTCGAGGAGGTCGGCGCCGAGGTCGGCGGCCGGCTGCGCGCCGGCCGGAGCCGCAACGACCAGATCGCCACGCTCTTCAAGGTGTTCCTCCGCGACCACGCGCGCATCGTCGGCGCACAGGTGCTCGACCTCGTCGACGCGCTGGTCGCCCAGGCCGCCGAGCACCTGGACCCGGTGCCGACCGTGATGCCGGGCCGCACCCACCTCCAGCACGCGCAGCCGGTGCTGCTCGCCCACCACCTGCTGGCGCACGCCTGGCCCCTGCTGCGCGACGTCGACCGGCTGGCCGACTGGGACGCGCGTGTCGCCGCGGACTCGCCGTACGGCTCCGGTGCGCTGGCCGGCCAGAGCCTGGGCCTGGACCCCGAGGCGGTCGCCGCCGAGCTCGGGTTCACCGGGTCCAGCGCGAACTCCATGGACGGGACCGCTGCGCGCGACTTCGTCGCCGAGCTCGCCTTCGTCGCCGCGCAGGTCGGCGTCGACGTCAGCCGGATCGCGGAGGACGTCATCCTCTGGTCGACCCGCGAGTTCGGCGTCGTGACGCTGCACGACTCCTGGTCGACGGGGTCGAGCATCATGCCGCAGAAGAAGAACCCCGACATCGCCGAGCTGGCGCGCGGGAAGGCCGGCCGGCTGGTCGGCAACCTGAGCGGGCTGCTCACCACCCTCAAGGCGCTGCCGCTCGCCTACAACCGCGACCTGCAGGAGGACAAGGAGCCGGTCTTCGACTCCGTCGACACCCTCGAGGTGCTCCTGCCCGCGTTCACCGGGATGGTCGCGACCCTGGTCTTCGACCGGGAGCGGCTCGCCGACCTCGCCCCGCAGGGGTTCTCGCTCGCCACCGACGTCGCGGAGTGGCTGGTCCGCCAGGACGTGCCGTTCCGCGTCGCGCACGAGCTCGCCGGCGCCTGCGTGCGCCGCTGCGAGGAGCTCGGCGTCGAGCTGGCCGACCTCACCGACGCGCAGTTCGCGGAGATCGACCCGCGGCTGACGCCGGAGGTGCGGGAGGTGCTCACCGCCGAGGGCTCGGTCGCGTCGCGGTCCGGCCGGGGCGGCACCGCCCCCGTCCGGGTGCGCGAGCAGCTCGCCGAGGCCGTCGCCGTCGCGGCGCGGCACCGTGAGCGGCTCGCCTGACCTGCGCGACCTCCTCGCCGGACCGGTGGAGGAGGTCGCGCCGCGCCTGCTGGGCGCCACGGTCCGCCACGGCGACGTGGCGGTCCGGCTCACCGAGGTGGAGGCGTACGCCGGCCCGCTCGACCCCGGGTCGCACGCCTACCGGGCGCGGACGGCCCGCAACGCCGTCATGTTCGGCCCTCCCGGCCACCTCTACTGCTACTTCACCTACGGCATGCACGTGTGCTGCAACGTGGTGACCGGCCGGCGGGGGAGGCCGGCGCGGTCCTGCTCCGTGCCGGCGAGGTCGTCGACGGCCTGGAGGAGGCCCGGGCCCGCCGGCCCGGCGTCCGCGACCGGGACCTGGCCCGTGGGCCTGCCCGGCTGTGCAAGACGCTGGGCATCGAGCTCGCCCACGGCGGCGCGGACCTGGTCACCGGCGACGTCCGCCTCGAGCTCGGCGACCCGGTCGCCGCGGTCTCGACCGGGCCGCGGGTCGGTCTGCGCGGGGCCCCGGAGCGGCCCTGGCGGTACTGGATCACGGGGGAGCCGACCGTCTCCGCGTACCGACCGGCCAAGCCGCTGCGCTCCTGACCCCCCCAATTTGGCACGCCCCCAGGCCAGGTGTAATGTTTCATCTCGCCGCGGCAAGCGGCTCCCACACTCGGGCCGAGAGGCCAAACAACGTGGGTGCCGCACGTCCCGGCCAGGAACTACGGCCGAGTCACTCACCGAGTTGACGAAGCCAAGCCGAACAGGTAAGTTTCTGCAGGTTGCCCCGGAGGCGGTTCGCAAGACCAAGTCCGAGCGCGTCTGATTCTTGAGAACTCAACAGTGTGTCATAGTCGACGAATTAGTTTGTTATGCCCCGTCGATCATGTTCTTCGCCTTTGTGGTGGAGTTGATGGTTGATGGTTTCTTTGACAATGATTCTGACAATAGTCAGTTTCTCCTGTCAGGGGCATCTCTTTTTCCATGCGGCTGGTCTGTCCCTTCGTTGGGGTGGGTTGGTTGTGTGGGTGTTGTTTTCAACGGAGAGTTTGATCCTGGCTCAGGACGAACGCTGGCGGCGTGCTTAACACATGCAAGTCGAGCGGTAAGGCCCTTTCGGGGGTACACGAGCGGCGAACGGGTGAGTAACACGTGAGTAATCTGCCCTCCACTTCGGGATAAGCCTCGGAAACGGGGTCTAATACCGGATACGACCACTTCCTGCATGGGATGGTGGTGGAAAGTTTTTCGGTGGGGGATGTGCTCGCGGCCTATCAGCTTGTTGGTGGGGTAATGGCCTACCAAGGCTTCGACGGGTAGCCGGCCTGAGAGGGTGACCGGCCACACTGGGACTGAGACACGGCCCAGACTCCTACGGGAGGCAGCAGTGGGGAATATTGGACAATGGGCGGAAGCCTGATCCAGCAACGCCGCGTGAGGGATGACGGCCTTCGGGTTGTAAACCTCTTTCAGTACCGACGAAGCGAGAGTGACGGTAGGTACAGAAGAAGCACCGGCCAACTACGTGCCAGCAGCCGCGGTAATACGTAGGGTGCGAGCGTTGTCCGGAATTATTGGGCGTAAAGGGCTCGTAGGCGGTTTGTCGCGTCGGGAGTGAAAACACCGGGCTTAACTCGGTGCTTGCTTTCGATACGGGCAGACTAGAGGTATGCAGGGGAGAACGGAATTCCTGGTGTAGCGGTGAAATGCGCAGATATCAGGAGGAACACCGGTGGCGAAGGCGGTTCTCTGGGCATTACCTGACGCTGAGGAGCGAAAGTGTGGGGAGCGAACAGGATTAGATACCCTGGTAGTCCACACCGTAAACGTTGGGCGCTAGGTGTGGGGTCCATTCCACGGATTCCGTGCCGCAGCTAACGCATTAAGCGCCCCGCCTGGGGAGTACGGCCGCAAGGCTAAAACTCAAAGGAATTGACGGGGGCCCGCACAAGCGGCGGAGCATGCGGATTAATTCGATGCAACGCGAAGAACCTTACCTGGGTTTGACATATGCCGGAAACCCCTAGAGATAGGGGCCCTTTTAGTCGGTATACAGGTGGTGCATGGCTGTCGTCAGCTCGTGTCGTGAGATGTTGGGTTAAGTCCCGCAACGAGCGCAACCCTCGTCCTATGTTGCCAGCGGGTTATGCCGGGGACTCATAGGAGACTGCCGGGGTCAACTCGGAGGAAGGTGGGGATGACGTCAAGTCATCATGCCCCTTATGTCCAGGGCTTCACGCATGCTACAATGGCCGGTACAAAGGGCTGCGATCCCGTGAGGGGGAGCGAATCCCAAAAAGCCGGTCTCAGTTCGGATTGGGGTCTGCAACTCGACCCCATGAAGTCGGAGTCGCTAGTAATCGCAGATCAGCAACGCTGCGGTGAATACGTTCCCGGGCCTTGTACACACCGCCCGTCACGTCACGAAAGTCGGCAACACCCGAAGCCGGTGGCCTAACCCCTTGTGGGAGGGAGCCGTCGAAGGTGGGGCTGGCGATTGGGACGAAGTCGTAACAAGGTAGCCGTACCGGAAGGTGCGGCTGGATCACCTCCTTTCTAAGGAGTCAGTGGCCATGAGTCGGTTCACCAACAACGGTGGCCGCGGTGGTGCTACTCACTAGTGGAATCGTCGATGAAGAGTGCCGGCCGGTGGTTGGTGTCCCTCAGTACTGTCCTGGTCCCGAACTTGTTCGGGGGTGGGGCGTGGAACCTGGGTGCTGGTTGCTGGTTGGTTTCCCTGACACACTGTTGAGCTTTGAGGAATCAGATTCGATTCTTCAGTGTTGGTGTGCCTCCTTTGTCCGCTCATGCGCCTGTTGGGTGTGGGTGGGGGTTGGTGGGCTGGTTGGTTGTTAATTGGATAGTGGACGCGAGCATCTTGCGGTCGGCCCCTTGTGGGTTGGCCGCTTGATAAGAGACGACTCACCCTGATTGGGGTGGTTGTCTTCTGATCTTTGTAGTTCTTGTTGAGTGTTTGTGAGACAAGCTATGAAGGGCACACGGTGGATGCCTTGGCATCAAGAGCCGATGAAGGACGTAGGAGCCTGCGATAAGCCCTGGGGAGTTGGCAACCGAGCTGTGATCCGGGGGTGTCCGAATGGGGGAACCCAGCTGGAGTCATGTCCAGTTACCTGCGCCTGAATATATAGGGCGTGTGGAGGGAACGTGGGGAAGTGAAACATCTCAGTACCCACAGGAAGAGAAAACAAAAGTGATTCCGAGAGTAGTGGCGAGCGAAATCGGATGAGGCTAAACCATGCGCGTGTGATACCCGGCAGGGGTTGCGTGTGTGGGGTTGTGGGACCATTCTGATCCGTCTGCCGGCGGGTCGAGCAGTAAGAAAATCAAGGTGAAGTGGAAGTCGGCTGGAAAGCCGCGCCGTAGAGGGTGATAGCCCCGTATGTGTAAGCCTTGATCTGCTGAGTGGGATCCCAAGTAACACGGAACTCCTGAAATTCCGTGTGAATCTGGCAGGACCACCTGTTAAGCCTAAATACTCCTTGATGACCGATAGCGGACAAGTACCGTGAGGGAAAGGTGAAAAGTACCCCTGGCGGGGAGTGAAATAGTACCTGAAACCGTGTGCCTACAATCCGTCGGAGCGGCAGTTTACTGCTGTGACGGCGTGCCTTTTGAAGAATGAGCCTGCGAGTTTGCGTTGTGTTGCGAGGTTAACCCGTGTGGGGTAGCCGTAGCGAAAGCGAGTCTGAATAGGGCGCCTGAGTAGCACGATCAAGACCCGAAGCGAAGTGATCTATCCATGGGCAGGTTGAAGCGCGGGTAAGACCGCGTGGAGGACCGAACCCACTTAGGTTGAAAACTGAGGGGATGACCTGTGGATAGGGTGAAAGGCCAATCAAACTTCGTGATAGCTGGTTCTCCCGAAATGCATTTAGGTGCAGCGTCGCGTGTTTCTTGCCGGAGGTAGAGCACTGGATAGCTAATGGGCCCTACAAGGTTACTGACGTTAGCCAAACTCCGAATGCCGGTAAGTGAGAGCGCGGCAGTGAGACAGTGGGGGATAAGCTCCATTGTCGAGAGGGAAACAGCCCAGACCATCAGCTAAGGCCCCTAAGCGGTGACTAAGTGGAAAAGGATGTGGAGTCGCAGTGACAACCAGGAGGTTGGCTTGGAAGCAGCCACCCTTGAAAGAGTGCGTAATAGCTCACTGGTCAAGTGATTCCGCGCCGACAATGTAGCGGGGCTCAAGTCATCCGCCGAAGCTATGGCATTCACATATTAAGCTAAGCCGCCCTTGAGGTTGGTTCAGGCGTGTGGATGGGTAGGGGAGCGTCGTGTCGCGAGTGAAGCTGCGGAGTGATCCAGTGGTGGACGCGACACGAGTGAGAATGCAGGCATGAGTAGCGAATGCAATGTGAGAAACATTGCCGCCGAATGATCAAGGGTTCCAGGGTCAAGCTAATCTGCCCTGGGTAAGTCGGGACCTAAGGCGAGGCCGACAGGCGTAGTCGATGGACAACGGGTTGATATTCCCGTACCGGCAAAGTAGCGCCCATGACGAACCTGGTGATGCTAACCGCCCGAAGCCATGAGCATCGATCCCTTCGGGGTGAGAGCTTGTGGGGGAGCGCGGGACCCGAGCTGGTAGTAGTCAAGCGATGGGGTGACGCAGGAAGGTAGCCCAGCCGTGGCGATGGTTGTCCACGGGTAAGTGCGTAGGGTGTCGTCTAGGTAAATCCGGACGACTGACTTTGATGTCGAACTTGAGACACGATACGGAGCCGTATGGCGAAGTGGGTGATCCTATGCTGTCGAGAAAAACCTCTAGCGAGCTATGCGCCGCCCGTACCCCAAACCGACTCAGGTGATCAGGTAGAGAATACCAAGGCGATCGAGCGAACCACGGTTAAGGAACTCGGCAAAATGCCCCCGTAACTTCGGGAGAAGGGGGGCCGGATCCGTGAACCCACTAGCTGGGGGAAGCGGTGATGGCCGCAGAGACCAGGCCCAAGCGACTGTTTACTAAAAACACAGGTCCGTGCGAAGTTGTAAGACGATGTATACGGACTGACTCCTGCCCGGTGCTGGAAGGTTAAGAGGACCTGTTAGGTGGTAACACCGAAGCGGAGAATTTAAGCCCCAGTAAACGGCGGTGGTAACTATAACCATCCTAAGGTAGCGAAATTCCTTGTCGGGTAAGTTCCGACCTGCACGAATGGAGTAACGACTTGGGCGCTGTCTCAACCGTGGACTCGGCGAAATTGCACTACGAGTAAAGATGCTCGTTACGCGCGGCAGGACGGAAAGACCCCGGGACCTTTACTATAGTTTGGTATTGGTGTTTGGTTCGGCTTGTGTAGGATAGGTGGGAGACTGTGAAGTGCTCACGCCAGTGAGTGTGGAGTCAACGTTGAAATACCACTCTGGTCGTACTAGATGTCTAACCTAGGTCCGTAATCCGGATCAGGGACAGTGCCTGATGGGTAGTTTAACTGGGGCGGTTGCCTCCTAAAATGTAACGGAGGCGCTCAAAGGTTCCCTCAGCCTGGTTGGCAATCAGGTGTTGAGTGTAAGTGCACAAGGGAGCTTGACTGTGAGACAGACATGTCGAGCAGGGACGAAAGTCGGAACTAGTGATCCGGCGTCGGCATGTGGAAGCGACGTCGCTCAACGGATAAAAGGTACCCCGGGGATAACAGGCTGATCTTCCCCAAGAGTCCATATCGACGGGATGGTTTGGCACCTCGATGTCGGCTCGTCGCATCCTGGGGCTGGAGTAGGTCCCAAGGGTTGGGCTGTTCGCCCATTAAAGCGGCACGCGAGCTGGGTTTAGAACGTCGTGAGACAGTTCGGTCCCTATCCGCCGCGCGCGCAGGAAACTTGAGAAAGGCTGTCCCTAGTACGAGAGGACCGGGATGGACGAACCTCTGGTGTGCCAGTTGTCCCGCCAGGGGCACGGCTGGTTAGCTACGTTCGGAAGTGATAACCGCTGAATGCATCTAAGCGGGAAGCACGTTTCAAGATGAGGTTTCCCACCCGCTAGACGGGGTAAGGCCCCCAGCAGAACACTGGGTTGATAGGCCGGAGGTGTACAGCAGCAATGCCTAGCCGACCGGTACTAATAGGCCGAGGGCTTGTCTTACAACCACTCAGCTAGACCTACAACGATCTGCCAATGTTCGCGTCCACGAATCCAAGAACCACCCACCAATGACTTGCAATGACTCATTGCATAGAGCTTGGTGCCCGGTTCCCCACCACCCCGCATATGGGTTGGTGTGCGAGAGCCCGGTACCGCAAGAGTTACGGCGGCCATAGCGAAAGGGAAACACCCGGTCCCATCCCGAACCCGGAAGTTAAGCCTTTCAGCGCCGATGGTACTGCAACCGAGAGGTTGTGGGAGAGTAGGACGCCGCCGGACAATTCTTCAGAACAGGGTCACCCCTCGTGGGTGGCCCTGTTCTGCATTTCACGGCATTTTCGCGGGTGTGCGGACTCTTTCTCGGCATCTCGTGAAAGGCTCCGGACGTGAATATCCTGCTGCTCGCGCCGCTGCTGGTCGTCGTGTTCCTGGGGCTGCTCCTCGCCGGCCGGGCTCAGGTAGCGAAGGGAACAAACACAGCGACGGCGAACGGCGCGAGCCTGCTCACCCTGGCCGCGGTGGTGGGAGTTCTCGTCCTCGCCCTGGTGGTGTCGCTCGACGTCTGGTGAGTGACCGCTCGCACCGCACGATGGTGCGCCTCGCCGCGGGGCGAGGGTGTCGAGCTACTCCGCGACCGCGTTCCCTGGTCAGTTGTCGGTGGTCGGCCTGGTCCAGTCGCGGCGTACCGGGCCGCGGTGGTGCGGACGGCCTCGTCGACCACCTGAGCGACACGTTCGGCGCTCACGTCCCAGCCCGGCACCAGGAGTGACGGCCAGAAGACGTAGTTCGAGATCATGCCCAGGAACTGGGTAGCGGCGAGTTCCACGTCGTCGACCCGGGCCGTTCCCGCTTCGTCCTCGGCTTGCAGGTAGCGCGTACGGACTCGAAGTAGGGCATCTTCCCCTGCGAGAACTGTGCGTTGGCGAGCTCGGGGAATCGCGGGAGCTCGGCGATCACGATGCGGAACAGGTCGGTCATCTGGGCGCGGCCCAACAGCTCGGCGTACCGGTGACCGATGGTGCCGAGCCCGTCGACGAGGTTGCCGGCCGGCGGAGGCCCGACGAGATCCGGCGAGCCATCGAGATCACCCCCGCCGCGGGCACCAGGGAACGGATCATCGACATCACGACAGTGGGGCGCCGCACCGGCCGGCGACGCCGCCTCGAGATCTTCTTCTACCGGGCCGCGGGCAGCAGTTACCTGTGCAGCGGCGCCGGCGGGGCTGCCACCGGCTGGCATGCGAACCCTCTCGCCCATCCCGACTTCACCTTCCACCTGAAGAACGGGATCCGGGCAGATCTGCCTGCGCGGGCCACGCCGGTGACCGACCCCGTTGAGCGTCAGGCGGTGCTGGCGGAGATCGTCGCGGATCTCAACCAGCCCCACGACCCCGGCACCATCCGGCCGACCCGCCTCGAGGACTGGGCCGACAGCCGGCTGATGCGCATCACCTTCCCCCATCGGGCGTGATCGCGGACCCCGCGCCAGGAGTCGTCCACAGCGGCCGGCTGTGGCTCGTTCCTCCCCAGGGCTGAGCTCGCTTTCCCTCGGTGTCGGTGCGGCTCACGAGCGTTGCCGTCGGAGGTGAGGTGCGATGCCCGCACAGGTGACAAAGGATGGAGTGGCCCCGGCCCCGGTCAACGAGGTCCGGCTCCGCGGCCGACTCTCGCAGGACCCCGAGGAGCGGGTGCTGCCCAGTGGCGACAGCGTGTGGACCTTCCGCCTCGTGGTGGGTCGCACCGGGGAGCGGTCGGGATCGCGTCAGACGGTCGACGTGCTCGACTGCGCGGTGTGGTCCGGCCGGGTGCTGCGGTCGGCCACGAGCTGGCGGACCGGCGACGTCGTCGAGGTGGCCGGCGCGGTGCGGCGTCGGTTCTTCCGTGCCGCGGGCGGGGCCGCGTCGCGGGTCGAGATCGAGGTGGCCAGCGGGCGGCTCATCCGTCGCGCAGCGAGCGGATGAGCACCCCGAGGCTCGGCTTCGGCTGGAAGGACGTCGCCTTCTCGGGCAGCAGGCGTCCCGCAGCGACGATCCGGAGCACCAGGTCGACGTCCGGGGCGGGCAGCAGGACCGCCAGGTCGGACTCCGGTACGGCGTGGGCGAGCGCGTCCTCGACGGTGTGGTGGTGGGTGATCCGACGCGGCCCGCGGGGGAGCACCGGCACCAGGGTGTCGTGCAGCTCCTCGACGGCCGCCCGGTCGGCCGGCACGTCCAGGGTGAGCGTCGCCCACGCGGCGCCGTCGGTGAGGACCAGGGTGTGACGCCCGAGCGCGGCCACGGCCGGCGCGGCGCTCGAGGGGACGAAGCGCGCGCCCACCGACTCCGCGGCGCGGGCGACGTCCTCGATCCGGACGCCGGCGAGCACCCGGTGGATCGCGCCCAGGAAGAGCGGGGTGTCGTCCTGGTCGACGAGCATCGCCAGTCCGGTGTCGGCGGCGCCGCCCGGCTGCCGCTGGTGGAGCCGCAGGTAGGCCGCGTAGCGGTGGTGTCCGTCCGCGATCAGCGCGCGGGAGCCGGCGGTGGCGCTGCCGAGGTCCGCGATGGTCGCGTCGTCGGTGATCGCCCAGATCCGGTGGTGCTGCTCGGCCCGGTCGGTGAACGCATGGTCCGGGGAGGTGGTGCGCACCCGGTCGAGGATGGTCCGGACGGCGGCGGGAGCGCGGTGCACGAGCAGGATCGGGGCGGGGTTGAGCTCCATCTCGCCCATCCGGTCCGCGAGGTCGTCGGCCTGGGCGGGATGGATGCCCTCGTGCGGGAGGACGGCGCTCTCCTCGAGGCGGGTCGCGCGCCGGGAGATGTCGAGGAGGCCCACCAGGCCGCGCACGGTGATGCCGCCGGCGGTGTACTCGTGCAGGTACAGCGCGGGGGTGGGGTCGTGGCTCAGCTGCCCACGCGCCTGCCACCGCCCGAGACGGGTCGCGACCGCGGCGTACGGCCGGGCGAACGCACGGGCCGACGACGGGTCGCCGACCCGGGAGGGGGCGAGCATCAGGCCCCGGAACGGCCGGAGGTGCAGGGGTCCCGCCACGTACGGAGGCGTGACCACGGCACTGGAGTCCACCGTCGCATCGTAGGGTGCCTCGACAACACGACTCGGAGGTGTCTTGATGCTCGGCTCGTCCGACGTTCCGCTCAGCCGGCGCCACGACCTGGCGATGCTGGACCTGGACGGGGTGGTCTACGTCGGCGGCGACGCCGTCCCGGGTGCTCCCGGGCACCTGGACCGGGCGCGCGGGGACGGGATGCGGCTGGCCTTCATCACCAACAACGCGGCCCGCCCCCCGGGGCGGGTGGCCGCTCACCTGCGCGAGCTCGGCGTCGCGGCCGAAGAGACGGACGTGGTGACCTCCGCGCAGGCCGCGGCGCAGGTGCTGGCGGAGCGGCTGGACCCGGGCGCCCGGGTGGTGCTGCTCGGCACGGACGGGCTGCGCGAGGCGCTCACCGAGCGCGGGTTCGTCCCGGTGGACGTCGAGGACGACGCGGAGGCCCTGGTCAGCGGCTACGGCCCCGACGTGCTGTGGCGCGACGTGATGCGGGCCGCGGTGCGGATCCGCGAAGGGCTGTGGTGGGTGGCGAGCAACCGCGACCACAGCATCCCGACGGCGTACGGCGTGGCCCCGGGCCACGGCGTGCTGGTGGAGACCATCGAGCGGTTCAGCGGCGTGACCCCGGTCGTCGCCGGCAAGCCGGAGCGGCCGCTGCTCGAGGAGACGGTGCGACGCGTCGGCGGGGAGCGTCCGCTGATGGTCGGCGACCGGCTCGACACCGACATCGAGGGCGCCCGCAACGCAGGGGTCGACTCGCTGCTCGTGCTGACCGGCGTCACCGGTCTGGCCGAGCTGGTGGCCGCGCGTCCCCAGGAGCGCCCGACGTACGTCTCGGCGGACCTCGGCGGGCTCTCGGAGCCCTGTGCGTCCCCCGAGCTCGCGGACGGTGAGGCGGTGCTTGGCGGCTGGCGGGCCCGGTCAGAGGGCGGGCGGCTGGTCGTCGAGGGCGACGGCGCGCCCGACGACTGGTGGCGAGCGGTGGCCGTCGCGGCCTGGGACCACCTGGACCGCACCGGCGAGGTCCTCGACACGGCGGACGTCGCGATAGCCTCGACCCCATGAGCCAGGACCCCTCGACGGACGACGTGACTGCTCCGGCGGACGTGTCGGCGGACGTGTCCGCAGACGACCAGGGGGTCCGCACCGGGGTGGAGCAGGTGGACGCGGTGCTCGCGGCGATCGCCCAGCTCGAGGAGCGGCCGATCGAGGAGCACGTCGGGGTCTTCGAGGCGGCGCACGAGCAGCTGCGGCGCGCCCTCGACGTCCCGAACGACGCGCGCTGAGCGCGGGCGCACCGTGCCCCCTCGCCGCCTGCGCCTGGATGCCGAGCTGGTCCGCCGAGGACTGGCCCGGTCGCGCGAGCACGCCACCGAGCTGATCGCCGCGAAGCGGGTCAAAGTCCAGGGTGCGGTGGCGACCAAGCCCGCGACCGGGGTCACGACCGACGTCGCGCTGGTGGTGGTCGACGACCCGGACCGGCCCGACTACGTCTCCCGGGGCGGCCACAAGCTCGCGGGCGCGCTGGCGGCCTTCGGCGCGGAGGGACTGCAGGTCCGCGGTCGGCGCTGCCTCGACGCGGGGGCGTCGACGGGCGGGTTCACCGACGTGCTGCTGCGGCACGGTGCGGCCCAGGTGGTGGCCGTGGACGTGGGGTACGGCCAGCTGGCGTGGCCGATCCGGCAGGACGAGCGGGTGGTGGTGCACGACCGCACCAACGTCCGCGACCTCACGCCGGAGCTGATCGGCGGCCCGGTCGACCTGGTGGTCGGCGACCTCTCCTTCATCTCCCTCGAGCTGGTCCTGGACGCGCTGCTCGGCGTCACCAGCCCGGACGGCGACCTCGCGCTGATGGTCAAGCCGCAGTTCGAGGTCGGGAAGGACCGGGTCGGCAAGGGCGGCGTGGTCCGGGACCCGGCGCTGCGGGCCGAGGCGGTGTCGTCGGTCGCTGCCGCGGCGGCGCGGCGCGGCTGGGGCGCGCGGTCGGTGACCGTGAGCCCGCTGCCCGGACCGTCGGGCAACGTCGAGTTCTTCCTGTGGCTGCGGCGGGGGCCGGCGACGGTGACCGACGACGACGTCCACCGCGTCGTGCAGGGTGCCGCGTCCTTGGGGGTCCCGGGTGAGAGGGTGGACCCATGACCAGCCCACGGCGTGTCCTGATGCTGGCCCACACCGGCCGCGACGACGCGCGCGAGGTGGCGCTGGCCTGCTGCAAGGCCCTGACCGGGCACGGGATCGTGGTCCGGCTGATCGAGTCGGAGGCCCGCGACCTCGGGCTCGACCCCGCGGCGTACGACCCGCCGATCGAGCTGACCGCCGCCGAGGCGGACGCCAGCGAGGGCTGCGAGCTCGCGCTGGTGATCGGCGGCGACGGCACGATCCTGCGCGCCGCGGAGATCACCCACGGGGCCGGCACCCCGGTCCTGGGCGTCAACCTGGGGCACGTCGGGTTCCTCGCCGAGGCCGAGCACGACCACGTGGAGTCCACGATCGACGCGATCGTCGAACGCCGCTACGTCGCCGAGGACCGGATGACGCTGGAGGTCCTGGTCTACCGCGACGGTGAGTGCGTGAGCCGCACCTTCGCGCTCAACGAGGCCAGCGTCGAGAAGGCCTCGCGCGAGCGGATGCTCGAGGTCGTCGTCGAGGTCGACGGACGGCCGCTGTCCCGGTGGGGCTGCGACGGCGTGGTGTGCGCGACGCCGACCGGGTCGACCGCCTACAACTTCAGCGCCGGCGGCCCGGTGGTCTGGCCGGAGGTCGAGGCGCTGCTGATGGTGCCGATCAGCGCGCACGCGCTGTTCGCCCGACCCCTCGTGGTCGCACCCACCTCGGTGCTGGCCGTCGAGCTGCTCGCCCGCACCGACGGGGCGGGCGTGCTCTGGTGCGACGGCCGGCGGGCCTTCGACCTGCCACCCGGTGCCCGGATCGAGGTACGCCGCGGCGAGACGCCGGTGCGCCTGGTCCGGCTGCACGAGGCGCCGTTCACCGACCGCCTGGTGCGCAAGTTCGGCCTCCCGGTCGAGGGCTGGCGCGGCTCGGCCGAGCGCCGGCGTCGGCAGGAGCCCGATGCTTGAGGAGATCCGGATCGGCTCGCTCGGCGTCATCGACGCCTCGGTCCTGGAGCTGGGTCCCGGGCTGACCGTGATCACCGGTGAGACCGGTGCCGGCAAGACCATGATCGTGACCGCCCTGGGCCTGTTGCTCGGCGGCCGGTCCGACAGCGGCGCCGTGCGCTCCGGCGCCCGGACCGCCCGCGTCGAGGGCGTCGTGCACACCGCGGACCTGCCCGACTTCGCCGCCGCGGTCGAGGACGCCGGGGGAGCCGTCGAGGACGACCGGGTGGTGCTCGCGCGCAACGTCTCCGCCGAGGGGCGCTCCCGGGCGTTCGTCGGCGGGGCGACGGTCCCGGTGGCCACGCTGGCGCAGGTCTCGGAGTCGCTCGTCGCCGTCCACGGGCAGTCCGACCAGCACCGGCTGCTCCAGGCCCGCGCCCAGCGCGAGGCGCTGGACCGCTTCGGCGGGCAGCCCTTGGCGGCGCTCGCCGCGGCGTACACCGCCCTGCACGACCGGCTCGACGCCACCGAGCGCGAGCTCGCCGAGGTCGTCGCCACGGCGCGTGACCGGGCGCGGGAGGCCGACCTGCTGCGGTTCGGGCTGTCCGAGGTCGAGGCGGTGAGCCCCGAGCCGGGGGAGGACGCCGCGCTCTCGGCCGAGGAGGCGCGCCTCGGGTTCGCCGACACGCTGCGCACCGCGGCCGAGCAGGCCCGGGAGGGGCTCTCCAGCGAGCACGGCGACCCCGACGCGCTCGCGACCGCGTCGGCGGCCCGCACCGCGCTCGACGGGGTGCGCGAGCACGACGCCGAGGCCGGCGAGCTGGCCGACCGGCTGGCCGAGGTCACCTACCTGCTCTCCGACGTCGCCGCCGACGTCGCGTCGTACGCCTCCCGGCTCGAGACCGACCCCGCGCGGCTGGCCACGGTGTCCGAGCGCCGGGCGGCGCTGACCGCGCTCACCCGCAAGTACGGCGACACGATCGACGAGGTCCTGGCGTGGGCCGAGCAGTCGTCCCGGCGGCTGCTCGACCTCGACGGCACCGACGAGCGGATCGAGGAGCTGCGTGCCGAGCAGCAGGCGGTGCGCGAGCAGCTCGCCGAGGCCGCCGGTGCCCTCTCCGCAGCGCGCACCGAGGCCGCCGGCCGGCTGGCCGAGGCGGTGACCGCCGAGCTGACGACGCTCGCGATGCCGCACGCCCGACTGAGCGTCGAGGTCCGGCAGCACGAGGTCGCCGCGCCCGAGAGCCTGACCCGCGGCGCCCCGCTCCGGGTCGGGAAGCGCTGGCTGCGGCACGCGGCCTCCGGGGTCGACGAGGTCGAGCTGCTGCTCGCCGCCAACCGCGGGGCCGACCCCCGGCCCCTGCACAAGGGCGCGTCGGGCGGCGAGCTCTCCCGCGTGATGCTGGCGCTCGAGGTCGCGCTCGCCGGCACCAGCCCGGTGCCGACGTTCGTCTTCGACGAGGTCGACGCCGGCGTCGGCGGCACCGCCGCGGTCGAGATCGGCCGGCGGCTCGCGCAGCTCGCCCGCACCGCGCAGGTGCTCGTCGTGACCCACCTGCCCCAGGTCGCGGCGTACGCCGACCGGCACGTGGTGGTCGAGAAGTCCAGCGACGGCTCGGTCACCAGCTCCGGCCTCACGGTGCTCGACGAGGAGCAGCGGGTCAGCGAGCTCTCCCGGATGCTCGCCGGCATGGCCGACTCCGACACCGCACTCGCGCACGCCCGCGAGCTGCTCGAGGTCGCCGGGCCGGCCCGCGCCCTGCACTGACCCGCCGACCCGTGGCGGGGGCCGTGACATCGCCCACGCCGACGCGCCCGGCCGGGCGGGGTCCGGAGGCCCGCGGGGGCGGTTTGTGACACTGGACCGGTCATGAGACTCCCCACCCGCACGCACCCCACGACCGACCTCCCGGGCATCTCCGGGACCCTCCGGACGGGCCGCCAGGCGGCCGCTGTCGCCGCTCGGCTCCGCCCCGGTGACGTCGCCGTCATCGACCACGTCGACCTCGATCGGAACGCCGCCCGGGCGCTCGTCGACGCCGGAGCGGCGGCGGTCCTCAACGCGCAGCCGATGATCTCCGGCAGGTTCCCGAACCTGGGCCCCGAGGAGCTGATCGCGGCCGGAGTGCCGATGGTCGACGCGCTCGGCACGGACGGCCTCGCCGCCCTCACCGACGGCAGGACGGTCCGGGTCCACGACGGCCGGGTGTACGCCGAGGGGCCCGACGGCGCGGTCCTCGCGGCCGGCCGCGCCCTGGACG
The DNA here is from genome assembly GCF_014127485.1 of Nocardioides dongkuii. Taxonomy (NCBI): domain Bacteria; kingdom Bacillati; phylum Actinomycetota; class Actinomycetes; order Propionibacteriales; family Nocardioidaceae; genus Nocardioides; species Nocardioides dongkuii. Next base: position 1,994,590 of record NZ_CP059903.1, read on the forward strand.
ACGAGACGATCGCCGCCGAGCTCGCCGCGGCGCGGTCCGGCCTGGTCACCCAGCTGGAGTCGCTGACCCGCACCAGCACCGAGCTGCTGCGCCGCGAGCAGGACCTGCTGCTGCACGGCCAGGGGATCCCGCGGACCGCGACCCGGTTCGCCGGCCGCTCCACGATGGTCGTGGTGGGCGGCCCGGAGCTGCGCGCCGAGCTGGACGCCGTACGCCCCTACCTGCGTGAGCAGGAGCCGGTGCTGGTCGCCGTCGGTCGAGCCGCCGACGAGCTGCACGCCCGCGGGCGGCGTCCCGACGTGGTGGTCGTCGACGGCGCGGACGAGGCCGACCGGCCCAGCGTGGCCGTGCTCAAGGCCGCCCGCGACGTGGTCGTCCGCGTCGACCCGGGGAGGCCGAGTGGGGCGGAGAGCCTGGAGCGGCTCGGCGTCCGCCCGCTGGTCTTCACCACGAGTGCGACGGCCGAGGACGCCGCGCTGCTGCTCGTCGACGCCGGCGACGCCGCCCTGGTCGTGGGCGTGGGCCTGCACGCCAGCCTCGAGGACTTCCTCGACCGCGGGCGCGGCGGCCTCGCCAGCACCTACCTGACCCGGCTCCGGCTCGGCGCCCGTCTCGTCGACGCCTCCGCCGTCCCGCGGCTGTACTCCGGCCGCGTCCGTCCCGTCCACCTGCTCCTGGTCATGCTGGCTGGCCTGCTGGCCCTGCTCGCCGCGGTCTCCGTGACCCCGGTGGGCCAGGAGTGGATCGACCAGCTGGCCGACGTGCTCGGTCTGGGAGGTGCGCTGTGATCACCTACCGCCACCACGTCATGTCGCTCGTCGCGGTCTTCCTGGCGCTGGCCGTCGGGATCGTGCTGGGCGGGGGACCGCTCAGCGAGATCGGCCGTGCGGACGACGCCACCGCGCCGGCCGCCGAGCGCCGGGCCGACGAGACCCAGCGGGCCGCGGCCCTCGGCGACGAGTTCGCCGGCGAGGCCGCCGCCACGCTCTACGCCGACGGCCTGGAGGCGCACCCCACCGCGCTGCTCACCATGCCCGGGGTCGACGAGGAGCAGGCGGCGGCGGTGACCGCGCAGGTGCAGGCGGCCGGCGGCACCGTGTCCGGGCGCTACGACGTCCGCGAGGCGCTGCTCGACCCCACCGAGCGCACCCTCGTCGACACGCTCGGCAGCCAGCTGCTGACCCAGCTGCCCGAGGGGCTCGTCGACACCGAGGCCCCGACGTACGTCCGGATGGGCCAGCTGATCGGGGTCGCGGCCGCCTCGACCGTGCCCGCGGGCGAGGAGGCGGACGGCGACACGAGCGCGATCCGCGAGAGCCTGGTCGGCGCGGACCTGCTCACCTCCGTCGACCCGGACGCCGGCCGCGCGCCCCTGGTGCTGGTGCTGCTCGGCGACGACGCGGACGCCGACCTGGTCGCGGGCCTGCTGGACGGGCTCGCGCAGACCTCGGCCGGCGTGGTCGTGGCGGGCGACACGACGTCGGGCCGTGCCGGTGGCGACCTGGAGCTGCTGCGTGCGAACGCCGTGTCCGAGGAGGTCAGCACCGTCGACGGGGTGGAGCGGACGCTCGGCCAGGTGACCGCGGTGCTGGCCCTGATCCGCGAGCTGGACGGCGCCGGAGGCTCCTTCGGGGCGTCTGGTGCAGAGGGAGCCGTCCCTCTCGGATAGCATGGAGTTCCGTGAGACCCGGCGCCCCCACCAAGCATGTGTTCGTCACCGGAGGCGTCGCCTCCTCGTTGGGAAAGGGACTCACGGCTTCGAGCCTGGGTCGGCTGCTGCGCTCGCGCGGCCTCCGGGTGACCATGCAGAAGCTCGACCCCTATCTGAACGTCGATCCGGGGACGATGAACCCGTTCCAGCACGGCGAGGTCTTCGTGACCAACGACGGCGCCGAGACCGACCTCGACATCGGGCACTACGAGCGGTTCCTCGACACCGACCTCAACCAGATCGCCAACGTGACGACGGGGCAGGTCTACTCCAGCGTCATCGCCAAGGAGCGCCGCGGCGACTACCTCGGTGACACCGTGCAGGTGATCCCGCACATCACCAACGAGATCAAGGACCGGATCCGCGCCATGGCCGGCGAGGGTCCGGACCAGGTCGACGTGGTGATCACCGAGGTCGGCGGCACGGTCGGCGACATCGAGTCGCTGCCGTTCCTCGAGGCCGCGCGCCAGGTCCGCCACGACGTGGGCCGCGACAACTGCTTCTTCATCCACGTCTCGCTGGTGCCCTACATCGGCCCGTCGCGGGAGCTGAAGACCAAGCCGACCCAGCACTCCGTGGCCGCGCTGCGCCAGGTCGGCATCCAGCCGGACGCGATCGTGTGCCGCGCCGACCGCGAGCTGCCGGAGGGCATCAAGGGCAAGATCGCGCTGATGTGCGACGTCGACACCGAGGCCGTCATCACCTGCGCCGACGCGCCGTCGATCTACGACATCCCGAAGGTGCTGCACCGCGAGGGCCTGGACGCCTACGTCGTACGCCGCCTCGACCTGCCGTTCCGCGACGTCGACTGGACGGTGTGGGACGACCTCCTCCGCCGGGTGCACCACCCCAAGGAGGAGGTCACCATCGCCCTGGTCGGCAAGTACGTCGACCTCCCGGACGCCTACCTCTCGGTCGTGGAGGCGCTCCGCGCCGGCGGGTTCGCGCACGAGGCGAAGGTGAACCTGCGCTGGGTCGCCTCCGACGAGTGCCGGACCCCGCAGGGGGCCGCCAAGCACCTCGCCGACGTCGACGCGGTCTGCGTGCCCGGCGGCTTCGGCATCCGCGGCCTCGAGGGCAAGCTCGGCGCGCTGACCTTCGCGCGCACCCACGGCATCCCGACCCTCGGCCTCTGCCTGGGCCTGCAGTGCATGGTTATCGAGTACTCCCGCACCGTGCTCGGCCTCGAGCGCGCCGGGTCCACCGAGTTCGACCCGGAGACGCCGGAGCCGGTGATCGCCACGATGGCCGAGCAGAAGGAGTACGTCGACGGCGCCGGCAACCTCGGCGGCACGATGCGCCTGGGCCTCTACCCGGCCGCGCTGCGCGAGGGGACGCTGGTGCGCGAGGCGTACGGCGCCCCGCTGATCGAGGAGCGCCACCGGCACCGCTACGAGGTGAACAACGCCTACCGCGACCAGCTCGAGGAGGCCGGCCTGGTCTTCTCCGGCATCAACCCCGAGCACGACCTCGTCGAGTTCGTCGAGCTGCCGCGCGACGTGCACCCCTACTACGTGGCGACCCAGGCGCACCCCGAGCTGCGCTCCCGCCCGACCCGGCCGCACCCGCTGTTCGCGGGACTGGTCGGCGCGGCGCTCGAGCGGCAGCGCGAGCTGCGGTTCCCGATCGACGAGAGCGGCCTGCGCCGCGATCCGGAGCCGGCGCTCGACGACTGAGCCGGGACGGGGCCTCGTACCGGCCGCGATAGGTACGTTCGGCTACGCCTGAACGACGCTCGGCCGGGCGTCGGTCGTGCAAGGACCAGGCGCTCGACCAGTGCCGTCTAGTTGATCTCCACCTCGACCAGATCCCAGTTGCGGGGGCTGGCAGTCACCAGGGTCTCAGCGAGTGGCCGCCGGAAGAGCAGGTGCCGGAACGACGCCAGACCGTCCCCGAAGGTCTCGGGAGAGACGATCACGTCGGAGGCGGACGTGAGGGCACTAGCGACGATCGGTGCCTCGTTCTCGCTGACGGGCAGCCACTTCCAGCGGCCACAGCGTCCGCAGGTCGAGCCGGTCCGCTCGCCCTCCTGTTCGCCGTGCCGGGCTCGCACAGCGTTCGCGAGCTCGTCGTTCCGGTGCCATGGGTCGGCCGTCTGCGTGGGGAGGACCTGCCGCGCTCCGGTCGGACCCACACGCGGCGTGTGCACCTCGCCCAGGTGGACGCGGAAGCGTTCCGAAATGATGGGAGCGAGTCGTTCCGAAAGGCAGACGACGTCGAAGAGCCAGTTCGGCATCCAGACGTCGGCCGTCGGGAACGCGCTGCCCTGCATGACGAGTGCGCCTGACTGCTCCACCAGCGGAGTGCCGCAGCCCCGACACCATCCGTCGTCGCCGTACATCGGTCCCAGGCCGTAGGAGTCCTCAGGCCACGGCCACCCCGGCGTGAATCGCGCGGAGATGGCCACCCAGTCAGCCGACGGTTGCTCCACCGGAACATCATCAAGGCCAACGAGACGAATATCAGGCTCATCCGCGTGGGCGCGACACCCGGATCTCGCGGTGCCCGGTGCGGACCGGCACGACCGGTGGCGCGGTCCATGAGGAGGCCCTCGCGAGCGGCTGGCGGGCCGGTGGGCACGGATTACGGTGACAACGTGCTGGGTGTCGGCCTCGAGGGCCAGGACGACCTCCCCTTCGCGGCGGCGCAGGGGGGCCTACCTGCGCTCCCAGCTCTACCCCGGCGACCCCGCATGGAGCGACGCCGTCACCGCCCTGGACGCCGCCGTCGAGCCGATGGCCACGGTCGAGTCGAAGTAGGGCCCTCATCCACGCGACCGTCCGACCCCGTCAGCGGCGTTCCGTCAGCCGGAAGCTCGTCCTGACGACGAGACCTCGCACCTCATGGCCGCCGCACCTATCTGCCGCGATTGACGTTGATTGCGCCGCATACTCATGGAGTGGCTGCCCGCTTCGACCTATCAGATCTCCCTGCTGCTTTTCGCGAGCAACTCCACTCGCTTCAAGTCGGCGACGAGATTCTCTTGGTCGAGGGCGGAAAAGAGGTGGGCGCTGTCGTTGCGTTGCCACGAGTGCTCGTCGGGCAGGTGATTCCAGCAGCGGTGAGCCGTCCCGATCCGCAGGTGAATAGTCGGCCGGGGGTGAAGGTCGTGGCAACGGGGATGAAGGTCGACGAGCGGGTGCGGGCGTACCTGTCGGCGGCATTGGGCGACGACTTCACGGTGGTGGACATCAGGACTGCGCCGGAGACGATCGACGTGCTCCTCGTTCCACCCTTGAGCGGGCAGGCGCTGGGCATTCTGCGGGCCGAGTTCCCCTCAGCGCGGCTCATCGTGACGGAGCTCGACGACCCGGAATCTGGTACGTGGATCGCTGGACCGGTCACCCGCGCCATGGCGGCGGGAGCGGATGCTTACCTGGTTCCAGCGACAGTGGCAGGTCTTGCCGCCGAGGTTCGCGTGATCGTCGAAGGTCGCGATGATCGAGCCTTGTCGTCCGGCAGCCATCGGAAGCGGGCGGTGCTCCAGCTCGAGACGGATGCCTGATGCCCCGCTGTGTAGGTCGCGCGTAGGTACCTGCTCATGCCGCGCCCCTCGACTCACTGGCTGACGACCGATCCGCGCGGATCGCGGCCGTTGCCGGCGTTCTAGAAGGTGAAGTCCCTCGGCGCGCCTTCACCCACGCGACCATCCACTGCCTCGCGCAAGATGTCCGCGTGACCCGTATGGCGGGCGTACTCCTCGATCATGTCCAAGAGCATCGAGCGGACTGTCGGAGTGCGCCCGTCCGGCCAGGTGAAGGCCGCGGGTCCGTCGAGACCGCGCTCGTTGATCACGTCGGCGACGATCTCGCGCGAGCGCCCGACCGCGTCTCGCCAGAGTGCGTAGACATCCTCGGGAGTGTCCAGCGCCCCGGTGCGCCATTCCCAGTCAGGATCGGCGTCGAAATCGACGGCGTCCCACGGGGGGCCGTACTCCTGGCCGGCGAGCTTGACAGCCAGCCAGTCTGCCTCGACCAGCGCCACATGCTTGACGAGACCACCCAAGGTCATCGCGCTCGCGGCAGTGGTGGCGCTCAAGCCCTCCTGCTCGAGATCCGAGGTCTTCCACGCGAAGGTCCGCCGGTTGCGCTCGAGAACCGACAGCAGGGACTCGGCCTCGGCGGTGACCGAGGGCGAGGGCTGGGAGTCGCCGTCACTCATGATCGAAGCGTAGCCATCAGCTTTCGGTTGCCGCTCGTGACAATTGCCAGATCGATCGTAGGTACCAGAGGTAGGGCCGCTCGTCGCCGAGGAAAGAGAGACGAAGCTTCCTCAGACCGAGGCGGTCGAGGGCAGCGCACGAGGACCGCTCTCCTGGGAGGACGCGAAAGGCATGCGCGGCCAGTGGCCACTCGTCGAGGAGCCAGGCGTTCACCACCTCGGCCACGACCTCGGCCAGACCGGTGTCCTGTTGATCTTGGCGGAGCCAGAAAGTGACCATCGCTGAGTGGAGCGGTGTGTCGTCGACGAGCTGGCGTGGCGCCTCGACGCGTAGGAGGTAAAGAGAACCGGTGCTCGACGACGCGGCCATGGTTCCAGCGAGGTACGTCGCGGTCGGCGACCCGCTCACCGCGGCTTCCGCCATGGCGGCGTCGACTCGTGCCAGGGCCCGGAGCACGACGGCCGCGTCGAGCGCGACCCGGTTCGGGACGTCGTGCAGGACCCCCGCGTGGCCTCAGACGGCTTCGAGGACGAAGAAGAGGAAGCAGATGAACGACCGGCCCTCCGCGAGGCCCGGGGGCAGCACCTCCGGGGGAGTGTCCGGCGCCGGAGGTGGCTCGCTGATGGTGGCGATGCGGAACCCCGCGGCAGCGAAGGCGTCGGCCATGGCGTGCAGCGGGCGGTGCCAGAAGGTCAGCCACGTCACCTGCCCGTCGAACCTGAAGTCGTCGGAGTACTTCGTCACCGCGAAGTAGTCGGCCTCGGGAAAGACGATCCGGTAGGTGGCGGGGTGGTTCACCGAGACCATCAGCCGCCCGCCGGGCCTCAGCACCCGTCGCAGCTCCGCGAGGGGGCCGGCCCAGTCCTCCAGGTAGTGCAGGACGAGCGATGCGACGACGTCGTCGAACTCGGCGTCGGCGAACGGCAGCGGCGCGCCGAGGTCCGCGACGTGGAGGTCGGCGTCCTCGCCCAGCCTCTGGCGGGCCAGGTCGATCATGGCGGCACTCGCATCGAGACCGGTGACGAGGGCGCCCCGGTCGCGCAGCGCTGCCGACAGCGGCCCGGAGCCGCACCCCGCGTCCAGGACCCGGCGGCCGGAGACCTCGCCGGTGAGGCCGAGCATCGCGGGCCGCTCGTAGTAGGCGTTGAACAGGTTGATCTCGTTCTCGGCCGAGTAGGCGCGCGCGAAGCCGTCGTAGTCGCTGGTCACGTGGATCAGTCTTCCCAGGCAGCTCAGGCCGCGCGGGCCCGCAGCATCCGGGAGAGCCGGTCGGCGCCCATCAGCAGCATCGCCCGCACGGGAGCCGGTACGTCGGACTCGGCCACCGAGCGGGCGCGCTCGAGGACGTCGTCGTCGGCGAGGGTGGGGTAGCTCGCCCGCACCAGCGACATGGTGCCGAGCAGCCCGCCGCGCGGCAGCGAGGTGATCTCGTCGAACCAGCGGTGCGCCCAGGGGAGCAGCAGCTCCTCCTGGCCGGGTCGCCAGAACCGGGTGGCGACCTCGGCGGTGAGCCCGCCCGCCGGCACCGACCTCTCGGTGAACAGCGCCGCCCAGGCCGCGGCCTTGCCGGCCTCGTCGGCCGCGGCGGCGCGGACCCCGATCGCCCGGATCGGAGCCTCGGGATCGGGGTCGTGCTTGAGCAGCCGCTGCACCTCGTCCTCGACCGCGTGCCCGAGCTCCGCGCGCCGGGCCAGGTAGCGCCAGGCGAGGTCGGTGTTCTCGGCCGCGGCGCCGTCGAGGATCGCGAAGTGGTCCTCGCGGGTGGCGCTGGCCGCCAGGGCGCGGAGGCCCGCGCTGCGCAGCCCGGCACGCTGCGCGATCCCGACGGCGACGTCGGCGAGGCGCTCCTGCACCGCGGCGAGATCGGCGGTCGGCAGCCAGCGCTCGACGACCGACTGCGTCCGGCCGAGGAACGACTCGACCACGGCGGGGGAGTCCTCGTGCTCGAGCACGCCGATCAGGCAGTCGGCGACGGTCCGCGCCGGCGCCTCGCCCTTGAACAGCAGGTCCCACGCCGTGGCGACCGCCACCGCACGGGACAGCGCGTCCGGCAGGTCGCCGGCGGAGGCGAGCAGCGCGCGCGTCGACGCCTCGTCGGCCCGGGTCGCGGCGAACGTCTGGTCGCCGTCGTTGACGAGGTGCAGGTCGGCGTCGGGCAGCGTGACCTGCGCCCGGTCGCCCACGAGCTCGACCGAGGTGCTGGCGATCCGCTCGAGGCGGTCGCCGTCGCGGCGGAAGGAGCCGATGGCGAGGCGGTGCGGGCGGGGGAGCCCGCCGTCGGGCGACGTGCCGACGAGCTGGTCGCCCTGCAGCACGAGGGTGTCGGTGCCGGCGCGGTCCAGCCAGGTCACCGTCCAGTCCTCGAGGTCGCGCCCCGAGGCCTCGCCGACCGCGCGGACGAGGTCGGCCAGGGTGGTGTTGCCCCACGCGTGCTCGGCGAAGTACGCCTGCAGCCCGCGCGTGAACGCCTCCTCCCCGACGTACTCGACGAGCTGGCGGAGCACCGCCTGGCCCTTGTAGTAGGTGATGCCGTCGAAGTTGGCCATCGCGTGCGCGACGTCCGCGACCTCGGTGCGGATGGGGTGCGCCGCCGGGCTCATGTCCTCGTCGTAGCCGGCCAGCTTCTCGGCCGCGAGGAACGTCGCCCAGGCGTCGGTGTGCTCGGTCGCCGAGGCCATCGCCCAGGTGGCCGCCCAGGACGCGAACGCCTCGTTGAGCCACAGGTCGTCCCACCAGCGCATGGTGACCAGGTCGCCGAACCACATGTGCGCCATCTCGTGCAGCACGAAGGCGGCCGTCCAGTACCGGTCGTCGGGCGTCGGCTCGGAGCGCGGGAGGAGGTCGTCGCCGTGGGTGACCGAGCCCCAGTTCTCCATCGCGCCGCCCATGTTGGGCACGAAGACCTGGTCGTAGCGCTCCTGGGGGAACGGCGTTCCGAACCGCTCGCCGAAGAACGCCAGGCCCTGCTCGGTGATGGTGAACAGGTCCGCGGCGTCGCGCTCGAGGACCGGTCGCAGCGACTGGCGGCAGTACAGCCCGAGGTCGTGGTCCCCACGGCGCTTGCGGATCTCGTGGAACGGCCCCGCGTTGACCACGACGACGTACGTCGAGAGCGGCGGGGTGTCCGGGAACGCCCAGGTGCGGCCGCCCGCACCGTCCGTCGCGTCCGCCACGGGTCCCGGCGCCGAGCAGCTCAGGACCGTCCAGTCCGCCGGGGCGTGCACGGTGAACGCGTGCGGCGCCTTGAGGTCGGGCTGGTCGAAGCACGCCCACAGCCGCCGGGCCTCGTCGGGCTCCAGGGAGGTCCAGACGTAGACGAGGTCGTCGGTGGCGTCGACCGTGCGCAGGATGCCCTGGGCCTCGCCGGTGTTGTCCTGGTCCAGCGCGACGACCAGGACGTTCTGGTCGGCGAGGCCGGTCAGCGGCAGCCGCCCGCGCTCGAGGGCCGCGAGGTCGAGGGGCTCGCCGTTCAGCGTGGCGCTGCGGACCTCGCCCACGACGTCGACGAACGTGCTCGCGCCAGGTCGGTGGCACCGGAAGGTCACCGTCGAGACCGACGACCACCGCTCGCCGGCCAGCAGCCCGCGGAGGTCGACCTCGATGTCGTAGCGGTCGACGGCGAGCAGTGCCGCGCGCTCCTCGGCCTCGGCCCGGGTCAGGCTGTGCGGCTCCTGCGGATCCTGCTGCTCGCTCATGGCGACACGCTACCGTCGCGCACATGTCGACCCCGGAGCTTTCCGACCAACCCGAGGAGTGGCCGGTCTCGGCCACCCGCGACCTGCACCGCGGCGACTGGGTGGTGGCGCTGCGCGCCGACGACGTACGACGTCCGGGCGACCCCGACGGCGAGCCGTTCACCCGGTTCGTGCTCGAGCACCCGGGCGCGGTGGTGGTGCTGGCGATCGACGACGACGAGCGGGTGCTGTGCCTGTGGCAGTACCGCCACGCGGCCCGGCACCGGCTGGTCGAGCTGCCCGCCGGCCTGTGCGACGCGGAGGGCGAGGAGCCGCTGGACGTCGCCCGGCGCGAGCTGCGGGAGGAGGCGCTGCTCGAGGCCTCGGAGTGGACCCACCTGACCTCGGTCTGGCCCTCGCCGGGCATCACCGCGGAGGTGCAGCACCTCTACCTCGCCCGCGGCCTGCGCGAGGTCGACCGCGGCGACTTCGTGCTCGAGCACGAGGAGGCGGACATGACGACGGCGTGGGTGCCGTTCGCCGACCTGCTCGCCGCGGTGCTGGCGGGTCGCGTCGCGGACGCGCCCCTGGTCACGGCGATACTGGCTGCGCAGGCGCGCGGCCTGGCAGGGTCCGAGCGCTCCACGAGTCGAGGAGGACAACGGTGAAGGTCGGCGTCCCGAAGGAAGTCAAGAACCACGAGTACCGCGTGGCGATCACCCCGATCGGGGTGCACGAGCTGGTCGCGCACGGGCACGAGGTGGTGGTCGAGGCGGGCGCCGGGGTCGGCTCCTCGATCCTCGACGAGGAGTACGCCGCGGCCGGCGCGACCATGGTCGCGACGCCCGAGGAGGCCTGGGGCACCGACGGCGGGGTCGACCTGGTGCTCAAGGTGAAGGAGCCGGTCGCCGAGGAGTACCCCCGGATGCGGGAGGGGCTGACCCTCTTCACCTACCTGCACCTGGCCGCCGACAAGCCGCTGACCGAGGAGCTGATGACCCGCCGGGTCACCGCCCTCGCCTACGAGACGGTGCAGCTGCCCTCGGGCGGGCTGCCGCTGCTCTACCCGATGTCGGAGGTCGCCGGCTGCCTGGCGCCCCAGGTGGGCGCCCACTCGCTGCTCAAGGCGCAGGGCGGCCGGGGCGTGCTGATGGGGGGCGTCGGCGGCGTCGCCAACGCCAAGGTCGTCATCATCGGCGCCGGCGTCTCGGGCCAGAACGCCGCGAACATCGCGCTCGGCATGGGCGCCGACGTGACCCTGCTGGACACCGACCTGGACAAGCTGCGGCTCTCGTTCTGGCGCTACAACAACCGGGTGCACGGGCTGGCCTCCTCGCGCCTCGCGATCGAGCAGCAGGTCACCGAGGCGGACCTGGTCATCGGCGCGGTGCTGATCCCGGGCGCCGCGGCCCCGAAGCTGGTCTCCAACGACCTCGTCGCGGCGATGAAGCCGGGCTCGGTGCTCGTCGACATCGCGGTCGACCAGGGCGGCTGCTTCGAGGACACGCACCCGACCACGCACGCGGACCCGACGTACGAGGTGCACGGCTCGACGTTCTACTGCGTGGCGAACATGCCCGGCGCGGTGCCGAACACCTCGACGTACGCCCTCACCAACGCGACCCTGCCGTACGCCGTGGCGCTGGCCGACAAGGGCTGGGCCCGGGCCTGCCGCGACGACCGGTCGCTGGCGCTGGGGCTGAACACGCACGCGGGACGGCTGACCAACGCGCCCGTCGGCGAGGCCGTCGGCATCGACGCGGTCGACCTCCAGGGCGCGCTCGAGGAGGCCCTTGCCTGACGTGAAGGGCGCTGACGTGAAGGGCGCTGACCTGGCCCGCGCCGTCCGGACCTACCTCGACCACCTCTCGGTGGAGCGCGGTCTCGCCGCCAACACGCTGACGTCGTACCGCCGCGACCTGCGCCGCTACCAGGAGTACCTCGCCTCGGTCGGCATCGGAGACCTCGCCGCGGTCTCGGAGGCGAACGTCAGCGGTTTCCTGATGCGGCTGCGCGAGGGCGACGCCGACCACCCGCCGCTGAGCTCGACGTCCGCGGCGCGCACGGTGGTCGCGGTGCGCGGCTTCCACAAGTTCGCGGTCTCCGACGGGCTGGCCGCGACCGACCCGGCGAGCGCCGTGAAGCCCCCCGCGCCCGCGAAGCGGCTGCCCAAGGCGCTGCCGCTCTCCGACGTGGAGGCGATCCTGGAGGCCGCGGGCGCACCGGACACGGTCCTGGCGCTGCGGGACCGGGCGCTGCTGGAGGTGCTCTACGGCACCGGCGCGCGGATTTCCGAGGCCGTCGGCCTCGACGTCGACGACCTCGACGTCCCCGTCAGCGGGGAGGACGCCGTCGGCACGGTGCTGCTGCGCGGCAAGGGCGGCAAGGAGCGGATCGTGCCGGTCGGGTCCTACGCCCGGGCCGCGGTCGAGGCCTACCTCGTGCGCGCCCGCACCGAGCTGGTGGCCGCGGGCAAGGGCACGCCGGCGCTGTTCCTCAACGCCCGCGGCGGGCGGCTCTCCCGGCAGTCGGCGTGGGCCGTGCTGCAGCGCGCAGCCGACCGCGCCGGGGTGACCCGCGACGTCTCGCCGCACACCCTGCGGCACTCGTTCGCCACGCACCTGCTCGACGGCGGGGCCGACGTCCGCGTCGTCCAGGAGCTGCTCGGGCACGCCTCGGTCACGACCACCCAGGTGTACACGCTGGTCACCGTCGACAACCTCCGCGAGGTCTTCGCGACCGCCCACCCCCGGGCGCGTGACTGATGGCGGGTGGCGCCAGGGAGGATGGGGCCATGAGCCGCGCCGTCCGTCATCCCTCGGACGACCCGGCGCGCGCATGAGCGACGTGCTCGACGACGTCACGTCGTACGCCGCGGGGCTCGGCCTGGAGCTCTACCCGCACCAGGAGGAGGCGGTCCTCGAGCTGCTCTCCGGCAACAACGTCGTGCTCGCGACCCCCACCGGGTCCGGGAAGTCGCTGGTCGCGGTGGCCGCGCACAAGGCGGCGATGGCGACCGACCGGGTGTCGTTCTACACCGCGCCGATCAAGGCGCTGGTGAGCGAGAAGTTCTTCGCGCTCTGCGAGGTCTTCGGCGCCGACGACGTCGGCATGCTGACCGGCGACGCGGCGGTGAACCCCGACGCGCCGATCATCTGCTGCACCGCCGAGGTGCTGGCCAACATCGCGCTGCGCGAGGGGAGCCGCGCCGACGTCGGCCTGGTCGTGATGGACGAGTTCCACTTCTACGGCGAGCCGGACCGGGGCTGGGCCTGGCAGGTGCCGCTGCTGGAGCTGCCGCAGGCCCAGTTCCTGCTGATGTCGGCCACCCTCGGCGACGTCACCGAGCTGGCCGCCGACCTGACCCGGCGCAACGGCCGCGAGACCGCAGTGGTCGACCAGGCCGAGCGGCCGGTGCCGCTGCTGTTCTCGTGGTCGCTCGACCCGCTGCCCGAGCGGCTGGAGGAGCTGGTCACGACCGGCCAGGCGCCGGTGTACGTCGTGCACTTCACCCAGGCCGCCGCGGTCGACCACGCCACCTCGCTGCTGAACGCCGGGTGGATCCCGAAGCCCGAGGGGATGACCGAGCGGCTCGCCGAGGTGCGCTTCGCCGCCGGGTTCGGCAAGACGCTGTCCAAGCTGCTCAAGCGCGGCATCGGCGTCCACCACGCCGGGATGCTGCCGCGCTACCGCCGCCTGGTCGAGCAGCTCGCCCAGCAGGGCGCCCTGTCGGTCATCTGCGGCACCGACACCCTCGGCGTCGGCATCAACGTGCCGATCCGCACGGTGCTCTTCACCGGGCTGGCGAAGTTCGACGGCAACCGCCAGCGGGTGCTCCGGTCGCGGGAGTTCCTCCAGATCGCCGGGCGGGCGGGCCGCGCGGGCTTCGACACCGCCGGGTACGTCGTGGTCCAGGCGCCCGAGCACACCATCGAGAACGAGCGCGCCAAGGCCAAGTCGGAGGCGAAGAACGCCGCGAACCCGAAGAAGAAGAGCAAGGCGCAGCTGCGCAAGCCGCCCGAGGGCTCGGTGGTGTGGACCGAGCAGACCTTCGACAAGCTGGTGTCCGGCACGCCCGAGCCGCTGGTCTCGCGGATGAAGGTCGACAACGCGATGCTGCTCAACGTCGTGGCCCGCGAGGAGGACGCGTTCCCGGTGCTGCGGCGGCTGCTCACCGAGAACCACGAGGACCGGCGCCAGCAGCTGCGGCTCGCGCGGCGCGCGCTCCGGCTGGCCCGGTCCCTGCTGCACTCCGGCGTGCTGACCCGGCTGCCCGAGCTCGACGAGTACGGCCGCCGGTACGTGCTCACCGTCGACCTGCCCGCCGACTTCGCGCTGAACCAGCCGCTGGCGCACTTCGCGCTGGCCGCGCTCGACGTCCTCGACGTGGAGGCCGACGACCACGACCTCGACATCGTCTCGGTGATCGAGGCCGTGCTGGAGGCGCCCCGGCAGGTGCTGATGGCCCAGCAGTGGACGGCGCGCGGCGAGGCCGTCAACGAGATGAAGGCCGACGGCATCGAGTACGACGAGCGGATGGCGCTGCTCGACCAGATCACCTGGCCGCAGCCGCTCGCCGAGCTGCTCGGGGTGACGTACGAGATCTACCGCCAGTCGCACCCCTGGCTGCCGGAGGACGCGCTCGGCCCGAAGTCGGTGGTCCGCGAGATGTACGAGCAGGGGATGTCGTTCACCGACTTCGTCTCCCGCTACCAGCTGGCGCGCTCCGAGGGCCTGGTGCTGCGCTACCTCACCGACGCCTACCGGACCCTGCGCCAGACCGTCCCCGAGAGCCACCGCACGCCCGGGCTCGAGGAGCTGATCGAGTGGCTGGGGGAGACGATCCGGCAGACCGACTCCTCGCTCCTCGACGAGTGGGAGGCGCTCAACGACCCCGACCACGTGCGCCGCGACGTCGCCCTGCACGAGCCGCCGCCCCCGCCGCGGCCGCTGTCCCGGCAGGGCCGGGCGTTCATGGTGATGGTCCGCAACGCGATGTGGCGCCGGGTCGAGCTGGTGGCGCGCGACGATCTCGACGGGCTGATGGCCCTGGAGCGGGCCGCCGCCGACCGCACCGACCCCCCGCGCGCCGTCGCGATGACGCGCTCGGCCTGGGACGCCGCGATCGAGGACTACTACGCCGAGCACGACCGGGTCCTGCTCGACGCCGACGCGCGCGGCCCGCGGCTGCTGGTGGTCGAGGAGGCGACCGGCACGCCCGCCGGCGTCGAGGACGACGTCAGCGCGCGCCTGTGGCGGGTCCGGCAGACCCTGCACGACCCGGAGGGCCACCACGACTGGGTCGTCGAGGCGACCGCCGACCTCGACGCCACCGACGAGGCCGGCGAGCTGGTGCTGGCCACGACCGCCTTCCGCCGGCTCGACTGAGCGCGCCTGCGGACACAAGCGCCGACTCGGCGTCGGTGAGTCGGCGCGAATGTCCGCACAGCCGCGCGGTGCGTAGGGTCTGGGCATGAGCGAGGTGCAGACGAACCACAACCGGGACCAGCAGCGCTACGAGGCCCACGTGGACGGCGAGCTCGCCGGCTTCGCCGAGTACGTCGTGGACGGCGACCGGGTCGTGTTCACCCACACCGAGGTCGACGACCGGTTCGAGGGCCAGGGCGTGGGGTCCGCGATCGCGCGGGCCGGGCTCGACGACGTCCGCGCCCAGGACGGCCGCTCGGTCGTCCCGCGGTGCGAGTTCATCCGCGGCTGGATCGACAAGCACCCCGAGTACGCCGACCTCGTGGCGTCCTGAGACCGGCTCCGGCACCCCGGCGTTCCTCCACAGATTGCTCCACAGGCAGGCCCCTGCCTGTGCACCTGACCGGGGAGAAGTGCACAGCCGCGCCCTCCGGACGGTGCATGACGACGGTGTCCCGCAGCCCGGGTTGTGGGCCGTCGGACCCGGCACCTAGGCTCGCGCGGAAGTCCGCCCCCGTGTCGTCGTGTCGACAATTGTCCGGGGCTCCGGAGAGGCAGACTGGACGTACCACCGCTGGTGGGACGACGAGCGAGGAGCGGTCGAATGGCTGATGGCGCGACGTACCCCGGACCGGGCGGCAGCGCCGCTCCGCAGATGCCCCCGCTCGTCCGCCCACCCGCCCCGCCCGGCACCGCCCCTGAGACCGGAGAAGAGTCCTCCTTGACCCAGCCCCTGCCGTTCGAGCGTCCCGCGCCCGAGCCCGCGAAGCTCGGACCGACGGGTCGTCCGATGCCCGTGCTGCCCGAGCCCACGCCGGTGGCCGAGCACGGCCACGCGCGCGTCATCGCGATGTGCAACCAGAAGGGCGGGGTCGGCAAGACCACGACGACGATCAACCTCGGCGCCTCGCTGGCCGAGTACGGCCGCCGGGTGCTGCTCGTCGACTTCGACCCGCAGGGCTCGCTGTCGGTCGGCCTCGGGCTGAACCCGCACGAGATGGACCTCACCGTCTACAACCTGCTGATGGAGCGCGACGTCGACGTCCACGACGTGATCGTGCCCACCGGCGTCGAGGGCATGGACCTGCTGCCCTCCAACATCGACCTCTCCGCCGCCGAGGTGCAGCTGGTCCACGAGGTCGCCCGCGAGCAGACCCTGCAGCGGGTGCTGGCCCCGGCCATCGCCGAGTACGACGTGGTCCTCATCGACTGCCAGCCGTCCCTGGGCCTGCTCACCGTCAACGCGCTCACCGCGAGCAACGGCGTGATCGTGCCGCTGGAGTGCGAGTACTTCGCGCTGCGCGGCGTGGCGCTGCTCAAGACCACCATCGACAAGGTGCGCGAGCGGCTCAACCCGCGCCTGGAGATCGACGGGGTGCTCGGCACCATGTTCGACGGCCGCACGCTGCACAGCCGCGAGGTGATGGACCGGCTGGTCCAGGCGTGGGGCGACAAGGTCTTCCACACCGTCATCCGGCGCACCGTGAAGTTCTCCGACTCCACGGTCGCGGGCGAGCCGATCACGTCGTACGCCTCGGCGTCCGCGGGCGCCGAGTCCTACCGCCAGCTGGCCAGGGAGGTGCTCGCGCGGTGCCCCGACGCGTGAGCCTGCCGTCGGCCGACGACCTGTTCCGGCCGACGGTCGAGGGGGAGGAGCCGCCGAAGTCGGTGCGCGCCGTCCCCGACCGCCCCGAGCCCGACGACGCCGTCGCCGAGGAGCCCGAGGGCCGCAAGCGCCCGAGCGGGCGGGTGCGCCACGACGAGAAGATGACCGTCTACGTCACCTCCGACGAGCTGCTCGACATCGAGCACGCCCGGCTCGCCCTGCGCCGGGGCCAGGGGCTCGCGGTGGACCGCGGCCGGCTCGTGCGCGAGGCACTGGCGCTGGTGCTGGCCGACTACGAGGAGAACGGCGACGACAGCGCGCTGGTCCGCCGGCTGACCGAGGGATGAGCGTCGACACCACCGAGCAGACCCCCGGCTTCGAGCTGCACCTCGACAACTTCGAGGGCCCGTTCGACCTGTTGCTGAGCCTCATCGCCAAGCACAAGCTGGACATCACCGAGGTGGCGCTCTCCCAGGTCACCGACGACTTCATCGCCCACGTCAAGGCCGGCGGGCCGGTGTGGGACCTCGAGCAGACGACGTCGTTCCTGCTGGTCGCCTCGACGCTGCTCGACCTCAAGGCCGCCCGGCTTCTTCCGCAGGGCGACGTGGAGGACGAGGAGGACCTCGCGCTGCTCGAGGCGCGCGACCTGCTGTTCGCGCGCCTGATGCAGTACAAGGCGTTCAAGGCGGTCGCCAAGGTGCTGGAGACCCGGCTCGCGGGGGAGTCGCGACGGCACCCGCGCGCCGTCGGGCTCGAGGACCGGTTCGCGAGCCTGCTGCCGGAGGTGCTGATCGGGATCGGGCTCGAGCAGTTCGCGGCCCTGGCGGCACGGGCGCTGGAGCCCAAGCCGGTGCTCGAGGTGAGCCTCCAGCACATCCACGCCAACACCGTCAGCGTCCGCGAGCAGGCCGGCATCGTGGTCGACCGGCTCCGCCGCAGCGGCACCCTGACCTTCCGCGCCCTGTGCGGCGACTCGCCCGACACCCTCACCACCGTGGCCCGGTTCCTCTCCCTGCTCGAGCTGTTCCGCGAGGGCGCGGTCGCCTTCGACCAGGTCACCCCGCTCGGCGAGCTCACCGTCCGCTGGACCGGCGCCGACGACGTCGACGCCGAGGACCTGGTCACCGACGAGTTCGAGGGCGCGCCGCCGGAGCCCGCGGCCGTCGTACCCCCTGCCGACGACGAGAAGAACGAGGACCTGTGAGCGAGACCCACGAGAGCGACGAGCGGCTCGCGGTGCCGGTGACGGCGCTGCGGCCGTCCCTGGAGGCGGTGCTGATGGTCGCCGACCAGCCGTTGGACGTCTCCGCGCTGGCGGCCGCGGTCGGCTACCCGGTCCCGGAGGTGGTCGCGGCGCTCGAGGCCCTGGCGACGGAGTACGACGAGCAGGGCCGCGGGTTCGAGCTGCGCAACGTGGCCGGCGGGTGGCGCTACTACACCCGCGAGGAGTACGCCGTGGTCGTCGAGGGCTTCGTGCTCGAGGGCCAGCAGGCGCGGCTGACCCAGGCCGCGCTGGAGACGCTCGCGGTGGTCGCCTACAAGCAGCCGATCTCGCGGGCCCGGGTCTCCGCGATCCGCGGCGTCAACGTCGACGGCGTGATGCGCACCCTGCTCACCCGCGGGCTGGTCGAGGAGGCCGGCCAGGACCACGAGACCGGCGCCAACCTCTACCGGACCACCGGCTACTTCCTGGAGCGGATCGGGGTCACCTCGATCGAGGAGCTGCCCGAGCTGGCGCCCTACCTGCCCGACATGGACGACCTCGAGGACGAGCTGGCCGAGATGGCGGCGCCGACGCCGCTCCCCGAGCCGGAGCCGGAGGCCACTCCCGAGGCCACCCCCGAGGCCACCCCCGGGGTCACCCCGGAGCCGCCGCCGGCGGCCCCGGCGCACCACCCGTCGCCGCACAGCGGCGACGGCACCGAACCAGACGGCGGGACGGAAACGGCATGAGCGACGGGATCGAGACCGACGAGGACGGCCTGATCAGGCTGCAGAAGCTGCTGGCGATGTCCAACGTCGCCTCGCGCCGCAAGTGCGAGGAGCTGATGCTGGAGGGCGCGGTCGAGGTCGACGGCGAGGTCGTCACCCGGCTCGGCACCAAGGTCGACCCGCGCACCGCCGTCATCCGGGTCAAGGGCAAGCGGCTGCCGCCGGTCTCGGAGAAGGTCTACCTCGCGGTCAACAAGCCCCGCGGCGTGGTCTCGACGATGTCGGACCCGGAGGGCCGCCGCACGCTGCAGGACCTGGTCGCCGACCGGCCCGAGCGGCTCTTCCACGTGGGCCGCCTCGACACCGACACGGCCGGGCTGATCATCCTGACCAACGACGGCGACTTCGCCCAGCGCCTCGCGCACCCGTCGTACGAGGTGGAGAAGACGTACGTCGCGGAGGTCGAGGGCGAGATCTACCGCCGCACCCTGAAGTCGCTGCTGGACGGCGTCACCCTGGACGACGGGCCGGTCACGGTGTCGCGGGTGCGGATGATCGAGGCCGGCAAGACCAAGTCGATCGTCGAGCTGGTGATCCACGAGGGCCGCAACCGGATCGTGCGGCGGCTGATGGAGCACCTCGGCCACCCGGTCCGCCGGCTGACCCGCACCCAGATCGGCCCGGTGGTGCTGAAGGGCCTGCTCTCCGGCGAGGTGCGGGACCTGACGCTGGACGAGCTCGGCGAGCTGCTGGACCGCGCCAAGCTGTAGCCGCGGCTACCGTGGGTCCGTGGCCGGCGTCCCCGCCCCGCTCGCGCCGTACGTCTCCTCGCTGGTGGCCTACGACGTCGACACGGGAGTGCCCGGGGTGCACCGCGGGCTGCCGTCGACGGCCCTGACCCTGGTGCTCCCCGTCGGGGAGCCGCTCGACGTGGCCTGGGCGGGCCGGCCGGACACCCGCACGGTGGGGTGGTCCAGCGTGTCGGGGCTGCACACGCTGCCCGCCGAGATCCGGCACGGCGGGGTCCAGCGGGGTGTCCAGCTCGGCCTGACCCCGCTGGGCGCCCGGGTGCTGCTCGGGGTGCCGGCCGCGGACCTCGCCGGCGAGCTGCTCGAGGTCGGGGAGATCGCGCCCGGCCTCCGCCACCTGCCCGAGCAGGTCGCCGGGGTGCCGTACGGCGCCCGCGCCGCCGTCGTCGCGGCCGCGCTCCTCGCGGTCGTGGCGCGCGCCGACGTCCGCGTCCCCAGGCCCGAGGTCGGGCGGGCGCTGGCCCGCCTGACCCGCGGGGTGGCCGTGCAGGCCGTCGCCGACGAGGTCGGCTACTCCCGGCGGCACCTCGCCACGCTGGTCCGTGCCGAGACCGGCGTCGCACCGAAGCAGCTGCAGCGCGTCGCTCGGCTCCAGCGCAGCCGCGCGATGGTGGGCCGCCGTCCGCTCGCGGAGGTGGCGACCGCCTGCGGGTACGCCGACCAGGCGCACCTCACCCGCGAGTGGACCGCGCTGGCCGGGTGCCCGCCGGCGACCTGGCTGCGCGAGGAGTTCCCGTTCGTCCAAGACGCCGAGCCGGCCGACGGCGCAGGCTGAGGGCATGAGCGCATCAGACATCCGACTCTGGCACACCCTGTCCTTCCGGGACGCCGACGCGATGATCGCGTGGCTGGCCGCGGTCGGCTTCACCGAGCACGCGACGCACCGCGACCAGAACGACCCCTCCGTCGTGGTGCACGCCGAGTGGCTGTGGCCAGGGGGCGGCGGGATCATGTTCGGCTCCCGGCGGCCCGACGCCGCCGTCGACAACGTCGGCACCTCCGCGGCGTACCTGGTCACCGACGAGCCGGACGCCGTCTTCGACCGGGCCGTCGCCGCCGGCGGGACCGTGCTGCGCCCGATGGTCGACCAGGAGTACGGCGGCCGCGGCGGCAGCGTCGCCGATCCGGAGGGCAACCACTGGTCGGTCGGGGACTACCAGCCTGAGTAGTGTTCGCGACGTGGCGACGAGAGCAGTGCGGGGCGCGACCCAGCTCGACGAGGACGACCGCGAGCAGATGCTCGAGCGGGTCGCGGAGATGGTCACCGACGTGATGACGTCCAACGGCCTGGAGGTCGACGACTTCATTTCCGTGATCTTCACCGCCACCTCCGACCTGGTCTCGGAGTTCCCGGCGTACGCCGCGCGCCGGCTCGGCTTCGGCGAGGTCCCGCTGATCTGCGCCCGCGAGCTCGAGATCGACGGCTCGATGCCGCGGGTCGTGCGGATGATGGCGCACGTCGAGACCGACCTGCCCCGCGCGGACATCACCCACGTCTACCTGCACGGCGCGGCCGCGCTGCGCTCCGACCTGACCCGCACGCGGTCGGTCCCGGACGAGTCCGATGGGTGACCTGGATGGGTGACCTGGTCGGCCCGGTCGAGGTCGTCGGCGCCGGCCTGCTCGGGACCTCGATCGGTCTCGCGTGCCGCCGCGCCGGCCTCGAGGTGCTGCTGACCGACGTCTCCGGCGAGCACCTGCGCACGGCGTCCGGCCTCGGCGCCGGCCGGCCGCGGACGCCGGAGGACCGCCCCCAGCTGGTCGTCGTCGCCGTCCCGCCCGACCACCTCGCCGAGCAGATCCGGCGGGCGCTGCGCGGCTCCGACGCCGTCGTCACCGACGTGGGCTCGGTGAAGTCCGGGCCGCTCGCCGCGGTGGCGGGGGAGCCGCGGGCGCACCGGTACGTCGGCAGCCACCCGATGGCCGGCAGCGAGCGCTCCGGCCCGCTCGCCGCGACCTCGTCGCTCTTCGACGGCCGGCCGTGGGCGGTCACCCCGCACGCGGACGCCGACGTCGACGCCGTCGAGCTGGTCGAGGAGCTGGTCCGGGTCTGCGGCGCGACGCCGGTGTGGCTCACCCCCGAGGAGCACGACCGCGCGGTCGCCCGCACCTCGCACGTCCCGCACCTGCTCGCCAGCCTGGCGGCTGCCCGGCTCACCGACGCCCCCGAGAACCACCTGGCGCTCTCCGGCCAGGGCGTCCGCGACGTCACCCGGGTCGCGGCGGGCGACCCCGCCCTCTACGGGCAGATCGTCAGCGCCAACGCGGACGCCGTCCTGGCGCTGCTGGCCGAGGTGCGCGCCCAGCTCGACCAGGTGATGGACGCCGTCGGCGGCGGCGACCGGGCGGCGCTGGTCGACGTGCTGGCCCGCGGCGTGGCCGGGACCCGGGCGATCCCCGGCAAGCACGGCGGACCGCCGCGGCCGATGCGGTCGGTGTGGGTCTCGGTGCCCGACCATCCCGGCGAGCTGGCGCGACTCTTCGCCGACACGGTGGCCAGCGAGGTCAACATCGAGGACATCCGCATCGACCACGACCCGGGTCGCCCGGTCGGACTGGTCGAGCTCGTCGTCGAGGAGCGGCGCGCCGAGCACCTGCTCGAATCCCTCGAGTCTCGGGACTGGACCACGCACCGGTAGGCTGCGGGCCCGTGAGCACCAGCCCTGATCGACCGCATACCGGACTCGTCGTCGCCATCGACGGGCCGTCCGGATCGGGCAAGTCGAGCACCTCGCGCGGCGTCGCCGTCCGGCTCGGGCTCCGCTACCTCGACACCGGCGCGATGTTCCGCGCGATCACCTGGTGGATGCTGCGCGCAGGCGTCGACGTCCACGACGCCGCGACGGTCGCCGCCCGCGCCGACGAGGCGAAGATCGAGTCCGGCACCGACCCGCTGGCCCCGACGATCACCGTCGACGGCGAGGACGTCGCGCTGGCGATCCGCGCCGAGGACGTGAACGCCGCGGTCTCCCCGGTCAGCGCCGTCCCGGAGGTCCGGGCCCGCCTGCTGGAGCTGCAGCGCGAGACGATCCGCGAGGCGACCGCCGACGGCGGCATCGTCGTCGAGGGCCGCGACATCGGGTCGGTCGTCGCCCCGGACGCCCAGGTGAAGGTCTACCTCACCGCCGACCCGGCGGCCCGGGCCGCCCGCCGTGCCGCCGAGGAGGGTGGCAGCGACGTCGCCGCCACCGAGCAGTCGCTGCTCGCCCGCGACAAGATCGACTCCGGGCGCACCACCGCGCCGCTGGTGCGAGCCGACGGTGCCGCCCACCTCGACACCACGGCGTACACCCTGGACGAGGTGATCGACCAGGTCGTGGCGCTCGTGGACAGCGCCGCGTGAGCATCCGCACGGGCCGGCCGCCCGAGCACGCGGACCACCGAGCCCTCCCGCGCAGCGACCGCACCCGGTTCCCGTGGCGGATCCTGCTGCACCCCCTGCGGCGGCCGTCCTCCTGGCTGCTGCGCAAGCGGTACGACCTGCACGTCCACGGCGCCCACTTGGTGCCCACCGACGGCCCGGTGCTGCTCGCGGCCAACCACGTCGGGGTGCTGGACGGCCCGCTGCTCGCGATCTTCACCCCGCGGCCGGTGCACGTCTTCACCAAGGAGGAGATGTTCGACGGGCCGATCGGGCGCTTCCTGCGGCTCTCCGGCCAGATCCGGCTCGACCGGTTCCACCCCGACCCCGGCGCCGTGAAGTCGATGATGCGGGTGCTGCGTGACGGGGCGTGCGGCGGCATTTTCCCCGAGGGTCGCCGCGGCAACGGCGAGCTGGAGCGCTTCCACCGCGGGGCGGCGTACTTCGCCCTGGCCTCCGGCGCCCCGGTCGTCCCGGTGGTGTTCTTCGGCACCCGCGACCCGGGTGGCCGCAGCGGCTCGCTGCCGCACCGCGGCGCGCGCATCGACGTCGTCTTCGGCGCGCCGTACACCGTGCCCGCCGTACCCTGGCCACGAACGAGGGAACAAGTCGAGCACACCTCGATGTTGTTGAGGGAGCACCTCCTGGTGCACCTCGCCTCTGCCAAGGCGCTGACCGGCCGTGACCTGCCCGGCCCCCTTCCGCCCGGCGACCTCGACCCTGATCCCGCCACCGGGGTCACCGACCAAGGAGCACCATGACATCCGGACCAGACCTGCCCACCGACGACTCGTCCGCGGACGAGCCGCAGGGCCCGGTGCCGGTCCTCGCCGTCGTCGGCCGCCCGAACGTGGGCAAGTCCACGCTCGTGAACCGGATCATCGGCCGCCGCGCCGCGGTCGTCGAGGACGTCCCGGGCGTGACCCGTGACCGGGTCTCGTACGACGCCAACTGGAACGGCCGCGCCTTCACCGTCGTCGACACCGGCGGCTGGGACCCCGACGCCCGCGGCCTCGCGCACGCCATCGCCACCCAGGCCGAGATCGCGGTGACGCTCGCCGACGCCGTGCTGTTCGTCGTCGACGCCACCGTCGGGATCACCGACGTCGACGAGGCCGTCGTCAAGATCCTTCGCAAGTCCGGCAAGCCGGTCGTGCTGGCTGCGAACAAGGTCGACGACCAGCGCACCGAGGCCGAGGCGTACGGCCTGTGGAACCTCGGACTCGGCGAGCCCTACCCGGTCTCCGCGCTGCACGGCCGCGGCTCCGGCGACATGCTGGACGCCATCCTGGAGGCGCTCCCGGAGCCGCCGCCGGAGCGAGACGCCGAGGTCGGCGGTCCGCGCCGGATCGCGATCGTCGGCAAGCCCAACGTCGGCAAGTCCTCGCTGCTGAACCGGCTGGCGGGGGAGGAGCGGGTCGTCGTCGACAACGTCGCCGGGACCACGGTGGACCCCGTCGACGAGCTGATCGAGCTCGGCGGCCGCGCCTGGCGCTTCATCGACACCGCCGGCATCCGCAAGCGGGTCAAGGAGGCGTCGGGCCACGAGTACTACGCCTCGCTGCGCACCACGACCGCGATCGACCGCGCCGAGGTCGCCGTGCTGGTCGTGGACGCGGGGGAGACCCTCTCCGAGCAGGACCTGCGGATCATCCAGACCGTGCGGGACGCCGGCCGTGCGCTGGTCATCGCGTTCAACAAGTGGGACCTCGTCGACGAGGAGCGCCGCTACTACCTCGAGCGCGAGGTCGAGCGCGACCTCGTGCAGGTGCAGTGGGCGCCCCGGATCAACGTCACCGCCCGCACCGGCTGGCACGTCGACCGCCTGGTCCCGGCGCTGGACCGGGCGCTGAAGGGCTGGGAGACCCGGATCGGCACCGGCGCGCTCAACACCTTCCTGGGCCGCCTGGTCGCCGAGCACCCGCACCCGGTGCGCAGCGGCAAGCAGCCGAAGATCCTGTTCGGCACCCAGGCCGGCACCGCGCCGCCGATGTTCGTGCTCTTCACCAGCGGCAAGCTGGACGCGTCGTACGAGCGGTTCATCGAGCGCCGGCTGCGCGAGGAATTCGGCTTCGTCGGCACCCCGATCATCCTGCAGCAGCGCCCGCGGGAGAAGCGGAAGCGCTGAGGTCCGCCCGCGAGACCGAGCCCGATTCCGAGGCGCGGGGCCTGCTGTTGTAGTGTTCACACGCTCGTGGAGCCACGCTCCGGGAGTGTTCGGGCTGTAGCGCAGCTTGGTAGCGCACTTGACTGGGGGTCAAGGGGTCGCAGGTTCAAATCCTGTCAGCCCGACCGAAACACCGCCTCTGACCTGCGGAAACGCGGGTCAGAGGCGGTTCTCGATTTGCGCCGTTTCCGTCTGATGCCGCGCCTATGCGCCAAAGACGTGCTGAGTAATGGACGTTTGCCCGCCTTGCTGGCTCGTTCACGCCGTCGAATCGACCTGCCGGGTGCTCACCCACACGACGGGGCCGGCTCGACATGGACACCTGAGTCGCGGCGAGCGGCGGTGGACCAGCCGGTCTCCCATGCAGAGGCGATATCGACAATCTCCGGATCCCCTGGCTGGCTCCGTTGTACGGTCGGCGCCGCCGTGGCAGTCGCCGCGGCGCAGTCTTGACGACTGCATATCCGAGAGGCCACTGATGAGCGACCTCGCTGTCCCCCTGGGCGCCCGACTGATCCATGTCGGACCTTCCAAGACCGGCACCACGACCATCCAGCTGGCCATGCACCACAGCCGCGCCGAGCTCGCCGCGCACGGCGTGCACTATCCCGGCACGGGACACCGACCCAAGGCGGCGACCATCGACGTACGGCGTCCGCCCGGCGACCGGACGGGTGACTGGGACGAGCTGGTCGCCGAGGTCCGGTCCTCGACGGCCGATCGGGTGTGCATCAGCAGCGAGTCGCTGTCGGTGCTGGGCGCGGAAGGTGCGGCGGAGGTCGTCCGGTCGCTCGGTGACGAGGCGGTGCATGTGGTCATGGCGGTGCGGCCGATCGACGCGCTGCTGCCGTCGATGTGGCAGCAGCGGGTACGCCGCCTCGTGGGCATCCCGTCGTACGACGACTGGTTGCGCTCCGTGCTCCTCGGCGGGCCCGACGACCCCAGTGCGGCGGCGTTCTGGAGCATCCACGACCTGGAGCGCCAGATCCGCGACTGGAGCGCGGCCGCCGGGCCCGAGCGCGTCACGGTGATCGTCGTCGAGGAGGGGGACCACGCCGTCCTCCCGAACACCTTCGAGGACCTGCTGGACCTGCCCCGCGGCACGCTCACGCCCAAAGTGCGCGCCCGCAACGTCTCGCTGGACCGCGCCAGCACCGAGCTGCTGCGGCAGCTGGACCGGGCCGCCCTGGAGCGAGGTTGGACGGAGGGCACCTACGTCCGGACCATCCGGAGCCCGCTGGTCGACTACCTGCGGAAGCAGCCGCGGGACGCGGCGAGCAGCCGGTCGCTGCCGAGCTGGGCCGCCGAGCAGGCCTACGAGATCAACACCGCCCGGGCCGACCTCCTGGCTACGACCTCGGTGCGGGTGGTCGGCGATCCCGACTCCCTGCGCCCGCACCGTCGGACGATCGCCGTCGAGGAGACCTCGCCGGACCCGAAGATCGCCGTCGAGATCGCCGCCGGCGTCGCGGCCCTCGCCGCCGACCAGGTCCGCGAGCGCCACGAGGTCGAGCTCGGTCGCAAGCAGGACCGGATCGCCAAGCTCGAGCGCCAGCTCGCGCGGGCGGAGGCCGCGCCGTCGACGCCGGAATTGCCCCCGCGCCGGATCGCCGTGCGGGTCCGCGGCATGCTCACGCGCCGCTAGTCAGCCCCGGGCAATCGGTTGGTCCGAAGTGCGCTGGAGATCCGGGCGACGCGTGGTCGGTCACGGGCGGGTCACAGGGGATGCGAGCGAGTCGCGGCAGATGAGTGAGTTTGTCGGTAACACTGCCGTCGTGCCCCCACTCACCACCGAGGACATCATCGAAGCGATTATCGACGAGTTGGCCATAGGCGAACTGGGGCAGAGCGTTGACTCCGTCCGCATCGACCGAGTCGGTTCAGGAACCTTGATGCTTGACTACGGCGATGCCGGTCGGTTCCGACTGGACGTCTCCCAGCAGAGCGAGTGAGGCATCCGCACATCGGCAGATCCGGATGCTCGCCGGCCATCCGCGGCGCGTTGCGGGCAGTTGCGGCGCGACGTTGCCGAGATGCGACAAACGAGCAGAATCGGTGGGTTCAGGCAGCGCTAGCCCGTGGGCTGGTAGGGCTTCAGGAGTAGCAGCCGAGGTCGCTGGCGACACTACGACTGCGCCACGCCGCGCGGGTCCTGAGGCCCGCTGGACTCGCCGAACTCCGCGTAGTAGTCGACATGTAGGAATTGGATCTGGTGGGCGCTGATAGTGATGTTCCCGCTCTTGATTTTGCGATGGGTGCCATCGCCGGCGGTGAGGCGGATCGGAGCGGTAAGAGTCAGCTCCCGGTCTTGGCTCTCGTTGGCCGCGGGGTTGAAGTTTCTGAGCCAGCCCCGCACGCGGGTGCCGTCCGCGAGGTAACACGTGACCCTGCGGTGGAGGTCTCGATGCTCGTGTCTCAGCACTACCCACCAGGCAGACTCAGTCCGCGAGCCCTTGGCGGGTAGGACCCACGAGATCGGTCTGTGCGCCTTGATCGCGGCGAAACCGTTTGTGTTGTTGACCAGGGCCGCAACCGTTAGTGCGGCCAGGCACGCGAGGAGCAGGAGGCTGAGCCCGGTGAGCAGCATGCGGACGCGGTCCTCGGTCCACAGCCCGCTGGTGTCCTCGATCAGTGCCCGAAGTGACGTCAGACGGCCCTTAGATACTGCGGCTGCCAGCCCATACACGGCCAAGGCCACGAGGTCGCACAACAAGCTGACCAAGGCGATCGAGGCCGTCTCCCGCAGCACCGAGTGCGAAGCGCGAGTGAATGGCCCCCGTTCGGTCACGACGACATAGACGAAGCCCGGGGCCAACAGGACAACGAAGATCAACAGACCCGTCAGGGTCGTTGGCATGGGTACCTACTCAGTCGTCGTCTTCGTGAGCGGGACTCTCAGGAAGGGGGGTTTCCACTGACTTGATCGGCTCGATTTGCCCGCTCTCCTCGTGCCCGAAGCCCGAGTCGGGAGACGGCGTCGGCTCCCTGAGATCCTTGTCTTCACTCTTCTTGTCGTCGTTGCTCATGACACACCTTTGCTCGGGGGCGACCCGTCCGCCTGTGGGCCACATGCTAGGCGCTGTTGGCCCGGCTAAACGGAAGTCGAGGCGGCGGACACCCGACTTGCGGCAGAAGCGGACGTTCTGGTCGTTGAAGCTACTGTCGGGCGAGCGCCCGGCCGCGTTAGGCTCTCGCTTGGTCAGTGCCACCTGCCGCCCGCAGCCTCAATTGGCATCGGTGAAGCGCACGCCTTCCTACCAAGTCATCGATCCTGCCGTGCGGCCGGACCGGCAACGCGGGCACCGAACCCCGGCATGCCGCACCGGAGGACACAGTGATGACTCCCGCAATCGCCAAAGACCGCGCGCGACTCTTGCGCCAGGAGCTAGCGGCGGCCGGCTTCGACGTACCCCACTCGCTCACGCTGGAACTCGTGGCACATCAGCACGGTTTCCGAGACTGGAACACACTCGCAGCGACTCAGAATCAGATTCGCTCGGTTCCACCGCGTGTCGAGCGCGACGACTATGTGCACGCCTCGACCCCCATCACCCTGGGCGAACTTCGACTGGCAATGGAGGGGCGACCCGACGACACACCGGTCTTGGTTTCACATCCGGATGAGCCGGGGGGCACGCGCTCGTCGAGCTTGCCAGCAGTCTCAGCGGTCGTGCGTCCCAGCCTCTTGCACGATCAGCAGCCGGCCTTGACCGTCGCCGGCGACTTCCCATCCGGGACGTACCTACTTCCACGACGACTGACGCTCGAGCTGTCCGGGATAGAGGTCGACGAAGAATCGGAGGTCGCGGCCGCGATCAAGGCCGTCGAAGCCGCTATCGACGCCCTGGGATACCGAGACGAGTGGTGGATGAGTAACGACGTCGAGACCGGCGGCGGGTTGATCTGGCAATTCCGGGCGAACGGCGAGGTACCACTCACCGCAATCGAAGCGGCCGTGCGCCGAGCAACGGCCCGACACTCCGCCAGTGGCTGGGTGTTCGCGGCCACAGAGTTCGGGCGTTGGGACTCCCCGTAGTCGACGGGAACCCTTGCCCTGCCCGCTCATCGGCGGACGAGCCGGGGACTCAGTGGCAGAAGCGGACACTTGTCAGTCCGATGTAGCCCGTCTTGGGGTCGATCTGCTCGAGGACCACTTGATTCTCGACACCAACGCCCGGTCATCGATAGCGGGATGTCCGCCTACCGCATGGTCGGCCTCACCTGTGAGAAGGCGCGCGCGGTAGGTGTGCGATCACGAGGACCTCGATCCAATCCAATCGGAACGGCCTCCCCGCCGCCATCAAAGGATCCTGACGTCAAGGTGACAACCGAGCGCTGAGCAGTCCCGGGTTCGCCTGGGTCTTGGCCACTACCGGTCACACCGGACGGGTCTGGAGCCACATACGGGCGTGAAGAGAGACCATCCGATCGTGGTCATGGGTCGGGATCCGGACGCGTTTGAGTGCTCCTCGGCGGCCGGTTCACGACCGACAAGTCCGGCTAGGAGCCGGACGTCCCGTGGTCGTCCAACGCCGCGGACCCGCGCCGACATGGATCGGTGAGCCGCCCCGGGAGGTCCGGAGAGCCTGGAAGGGCCGAGACGCTTTCACCCGGAGGGGTGGAAGCCGCGCAGCGAACACCCTTCGCCGTCACCAATCTCGGCGATAGCCAGGTGGATTTGAGCTCGTCGACGACCTCGGCTCCTAGTTTGAGATGAGTGCCAGGAACCCACAGAGAAGTCCACATCCCGGGGGGAGCGTGGGGGACCGCCGGCTCGGGATTGCGTTGCAGTGGGTCAGACGAGCCGCGACGAGCCGAGGTGGGCGACGTCGTTCATGCGATCCCTCCCGCATACCGGAGGAAATCGCATGAAGCGGTCCAAGAAGATCACCATCATTGCCTCGTTCGTCGTGCTGCTGGTGGCCGGCGCCGCCATCGCGGCCTGGCAGATCACCGGCACCGGCAGCGGCTCCGCCAGGGCCGGGACGGCCGGCGACCTGACCGTGGCGCCTGGGAGCGCGACCGGAGACCTGTACCCGGGCTCTACTGACGGGGACGTCTTCATCAAGGTGACGAACCCGAACAGCTACCCGGTCAAGCTGACCACCGCCACGATCGCCGGACCGATCACTCCCGCAGAGTGCCTGGTCACCGCGAGCTCCGACCCGGTCGATCTCAGTGCCGTGCCGGTCATCGCCTCCGGCGCCACCGTCGACGTCACCCTCAGCGACGTGCTGAGCATGGGTGACGCTCCCGACTCCTGCCAAGGCGTGGACCTGGTCGTTGAGGAGATCACGGTCCAGGCCAACACCGCCTCGTGACGGCAGCGGAGCGCCGCCGGGCCCTCGGCTCGGCGGCGCTCCGCCCACTGCACGCCCAGACCGCTCTTCCAAGGCAGGCCACCATGAGCTCGTCCACTCCCGTCGTTCAGCGCTGGCTGGCCCTCGCCGTCGTGCTGCTGGCGGTCGGGCTGCTCGCCGGCTCCGCCACCGTCGCGGCCAGCGGCCCGACCAGGCCGAAGCCTGCGTTCACGATCAGCGGCGGCGTCGACGACCTGTACCCGGGTGCGGAGCGCCGTGCGGTGCTGCGCATCACGAACAACCGTGCGTGGGCGATCAAGGTCCGCAGGGTGGTCGTCACCGTTGCGTCGACGAACAAGTCCGGATGTGCGACCTCCATGGTGAGGTCGCCCGGGTGGGCAGGCTCGATGCGCGTGGCCAAGGGCAAGACGCGCGTGCTGCGGGTGCCGGTCCGGATGAGGGCGGTGGCGCCTGACGCCTGTCAGGGCGCGGTCTTCTCGCTTCGGTACTCGGGGTGGGCGGTCCGGTGACGGGCAGGTCACAGCGGGGGAGCACGAGAACGACACCCCGTCGCCGCAGGGTGCGCAGGTCGCTCATGACGGCGGCGGTCGTGATGATGTTCGTCGTGGTCGACGTGGCCGTGGCCGCCTGGATCCTCTCCTCGCCGCCCAGCGCTGCGGCAGCGAGGACGATCGCACTTCCCGCGGCCACCGGCGTCGCGGCGTCCGCGAACGGTCCGGACGGCGCCACAGTGACGTGGCAGTCCGCGAGCCTGCCCGATGGAGTCGGGCCGGTCGGCTATCAAGTCACCGCCTACCCGGTGGGCGGCGGTGAGCCCCGCACTCCTGGCGGCACCTGCTCCGGCACCGTCTCGGCGACCAGCTGCGGGGACACCGGTGTTCCCGACGGCACGTGGGTGTACCGGGTCGCCGTGCGTGTCGGCTCGTGGACCGGACCGGTCAGCGACCCCAGCAACGCGCTGACCTTCCCCACGGCGGCGAACACGGTGGCCGCGGAGAACCAGCAGCAGGGCTCGCCGGCGAGTGAGTGGCAGGTCAGCGGCGCCGGAGACAGCAGCATCCAGGGCTTCGCCACCGACATCAGCGCCGCGTCGAGCGACACCGTGCGGTTCAAGGTGGACACCACGGCGGACTCCTTCCGCATCGACGTCTACCGGCTCGGCTGGTACGACGGCGACGGCGCCCGGAAGGTCGCCACCATCCCCGCCACGGACACCACCGCGACCGACCAGCCGTCCTGCCTGCGCAACACCACGGGCATCGCCGACTGCGGCAACTGGAGCGTGTCGGCGACCTGGGCGGTCCCCGACAGCGCCGTGTCCGGCGTGTACATCGGTCGTCTCGTCCGCACGGACACCGGTGGCGCCAGCCACGTGCCGTTCGTGGTGCGCGACGACACCGGCGGCTCCGACATGGTCTTCCAGACGGCCGACACGACCTGGCAGGCCTACAACCGCTACGGCGGCGCCAGTCTCTACTGGGGTGACGGACCCGGGACCGGTGGCGGCGCGAACGGTCGGGCCCACAAGGTCAGCTACAACAGGCCGATCACCACGCGCGACTACGCGCCCGAGGACTCGGTCTTCAACGCCGAGTACCCGATGATCCGCTGGCTCGAGCGCAACGGGTACGACGTCAGCTACATCGCCGGGGTGGACGCCCACCGCTCCGGGGCGGAGCTGCTCGAGCACCAGGCCTACCTGTCCGTGGGCCACGACGAGTACTGGTCCGGAGCGCAGCGCGACAACGTCGAGGCGGCCCGCGACGCGGGCGTCAATCTCGCGTTCTTCAGCGGGAACGAAGCCTTCTGGCGCACCCGCTTCGAGGACAGCATCGACGGCGCCTCGACCCCTCACCGGACCCTGGTGTCCTACAAGGAGACCCTCGACTACCCGAACAACGCCGACCCGTCCGGCGACTGGACCGGCACCTGGCGCGACCCGCGCGACCCCGACTCCGTCAACAAGCCCGAGAACGGTCTGACCGGCACGATCTTCTCCGTCAACGGTGGCTCCTCGTCGATGACCGTGACGCCCCAGGACGGGCAGCTGCGCCTGTGGCGTGGCTCCTCGGTGGCATCGAGCCCCGGCGCTGACACCTTCGGCGACGAGGTCATCGGCTACGAGTGGGACGAGGACCTCGACAACGGCTCGCGACCGGCCGGACAGATCCGGCTCTCCGACACGACGGTCACCGGAGTGGAGAAGGTCGTCCCCTCGTCCTACGGCTCGGCCTTCGAGGGCGGCGGCACCGCCCGGCACACCCTCACCCTGCACCGCGACCAGCAGAGTGATGCGCTGGTGTTCGGCGCGGGCACGATCCAGTGGTCGTGGGGCCTCGACGGTCAGCACGACCGCGGCAGCAGCACGCCGGTCACCGCGATGCAGCAGGCCACCGTGAACCTCTTCGCTGACATGGTCGTCCAGCCGACGACGCTGCAGGACGAGCTCGATCCCGCCGACGCGTCGACCGACACCACCGCTCCCACCTCCGTCGTGACGGCTCCCACGGACGGGGGCACGGTCCGGTCCGGCAGCAGCGTCACCATCACGGGCACCGCCACCGACGTCGGCGGACTCGTCGGAGGCGTCGAGGTCTCGACCGACGGCGGCGAGACGTGGCACCCCGCCGAGGGCCGGGCGCGGTGGAGCTACACGTTCACCCCCCCGACGGCCGAGGGCAGCACCGTCAGGATCCTGAGCCGGGCCACCGACGACAGCGTCAACACCGGTCCCGCGAGCCCGCCCGTCACGGTGACCGTGGCCGACCGCGTCTGCACGACGGGAACACCGTGCTCGATCTTCCCCGACGCGGCGCCGAGCACGGCGCGCGACGCCAGCGACGGAACACCGCTCGAGCTCGGGGTGAAGTTCCGCAGCGACCAGGCCGGCCAGGTCAGGGCGGTGCGCTTCTTCAAGCCCCTCGCCGAGACCGGCAGCTTCACCGGCAGGCTCTACTCCAGCACCGGCACGCTGCTGGGCTGGAGCGACCCGACCACGCTCAGCGGGTCCGGGTGGCAGGTGCTGCCGCTGGTCTCCCCGGTTCGGATATCGCCCGGCACCACCTACGTCGCGTCCTACTACTCCGAGTCCGGTCAGTTCGCGATCACGAACCCCGGCTCCCCGGACAGCCTGGTCACGGCCGCCGTGAACCCGCCGCTGCGCGGTCTCGCGGCCGGCGAGGACGGGCCCAACGGCGTCTTCAGGTACGGCGCGGGCGGTGGCTTCCCCGACACCGCGCCGAGCAACCCCGGTCCCAACTACTGGGCCGACGTGGTGTTCACCAACGAGGACGACACCACCGCGCCCACCATCTCCTCGACGACGCCCGTGGCCGGGGCCACGAACGTGTCCACGACCGCGCCGGTGACGGCGACGTTCGACGAGCCGGTCAGGGCCGCGAGCGTGACCGGCTCGACCTTCACGCTCACGCCGACCGCCGGGGGGCCTGCCGTGGCGGCCACCGTGTCCGCCTCGGGCCCCACTGCCACCCTGGTCCCCGATCGACCGCTCGCGACCGACACCGAGTACACCGCGACGCTCGTCGGTGGCGCTGCCGGCGTCACCGACGTGAGCGGCAACCCGCTCGCCGCGGACCACACGTGGTCCTTCACCACGGCGGCTTCCGCCGCGGTGACCCTGTTCGGCGACGTGACCCCGGGGATCGCCACCGACAGCGAGGACTACGAGCTCGGCGTACGGTTCCGGAGCTCCGCAGACGGGCTCGTCACCGGGATCCGGTTCTACAAGGGCACCCAGAACACCGGTCTGCACACCGGACGGCTGTGGAACGCCAGCACCCAGCAGCTGCTCGGCGACGTCACGTTCACCGACGAGACCGCGACCGGATGGCAGACGGCCTACTTCGACACCCCGCTGTCCATCCAGGCCGGCTCGACCTACATCGCCTCCTACTCCGTCCCGGCGGGCTACTACGCCGCCCAAGCGGGCTACTTCACGGCCGGGGACCACACATCCGGCCCCTTGACCGCGCCCCAGTCGACCTCGACCGCCCGCAACGGCATCTACAGCGGCACGCCCGGTGCGTTCCCGACCGAGTCCTTCAACGACACCAACTACTTCGTCGACCTCACGTTCCAGCCCGGCCCGGACACGACCGGCCCGACGGTGACGAGCCGGAGCCCGGCCGCCGGAGCCGCCGGCGTGGACACCTCCACGGCCGTCTCGGCCACCTTCAGCGAGCCGGTCCGGGCCTCGACGGTGACCGACACGACGTTCACCCTGACGCAGGGTGGTACGCCGGTCCCGGCGACCGTGACGACCGACGGCAGGACCGTGACGCTGACACCCGCCGCCCCGCTGGCCGCCGACACCACCTACACAGCGACCCTCGAGGGCGGTGCCCGTGGGATCACCGATCTCGCCGGCAACCCCCTGGCTGCGGACGTGACCTGGACCTTCGACACCCTCGCGGGCAGCACCACCGCGTACACGGCCTTCGGAGACGGCCCCGGAGGGGTCGCAGCCGGCCCCGACAGCGGCCAGTCCATCGAGGTCGGCGTCAAGCTGCGGGTCTCCCAGGGCGGGTACGTCTCCGCGATCCGCTTCTACAAGCCCTACACCGAGGGTGATGCGTTCACCGGCCGCCTCTACACGGCCGCGGGGACCGTCCTCGGCGAGGGGACGGCGACCCTGCCGGCCGGTGTCACCGGCTGGCAGGAGATCCCGCTCGCGACCCCGGTGTCGCTCACCCCGGGCGAGACCTACCTCGCGACCTACTTCTCACCGACCGGCCGGTACGCCTACACCGCCGGCGGTCTGGTCGGAGCGCCGGTGACCAATGGACCGGTCACCGCGCTGCAATCAGGCACCGACGGGCCGAACGGCGTCTACCGCTACGGCGGTGGCTTCCCCACCGCGGCGTCGCCGACGCCGGCGAACTACTGGGCCGACGTGGTCTTCAACACCGGCGCGTTGCCGCCGGACACCAGCGCACCGGTGATCAGCAACCGGCTCCCCGGCCCCGGCGCCACCGGGGTCTCCCAAGGCACGTCCGTCGCCGTGACCTTCAACGAGCAGGTCGCCCCCGGCTCGGTCACGGCCACCAACCTGGCACTCGTCGGTCCGGCCGGCCCGGTCCCGGCGACCCGGCAGACCAGCGGCGCCACCGTGACCCTCACGCCGTCCGGGGGACTGGCACCGGAGACCGTCTACACCGTCACCCTGCGCGGGGGCGAGGACGGCATCACGGACCTGGCCGGCAACCGGTTGGCCACCGACGACACCTGGTCGTTCACCACGCGCGCCGGGGCCGCTCCACGACCCGACCCGAACCAAGGGCCGGGCGGCCCGGTGCTCGCGGTCGGCGGCGGGGGCTTCGGCCGCTACCTCCCCGAGCTGCTGCGAGGCGAGGGCCTGAACCACTTCACCACCGGCGGCAGGGGCGACCTCACCGCCGCGGGACTGGCGCCGTACCAGACGGTCGTGCTCGGCGAGGCCACCCTGACCTCCGCCCAGGTGGGGGCCCTCACCACGTGGGTCGAGAACGGCGGCGACCTGGTCGCGCTGCGTCCCGACCCCCAGCTCGCCGGGCTGCTCGGCCTGACCGGGCCCGCCGGAAGCCTGTCCGAGGGGTACCTCAAGGTCGACACCTCCGCGGACCCGGGCACCGGCATCGTGGGGGAGACGCTGCAGTTCCACGGCACCGCGGACCGCTACGGAACCGCCTCGGGGACCCAGGTGGTGGCCACGCTCTACAGCACGTCGAGCACGGCCACGGCGAACCCGGCCGTCACCACGCGCCAGGTCGGCACCGCCGGTGGGTCGGCGGCGGCCTTCACCTACGACCTCGCGAGGTCCGTCGTCCTGACCCGGCAGGGAAACCCGGCCTGGGTCAACCAGAACCGTGACGGCGAGGCGGGACCCCACCGGTCGGACGACCTGTTCTACGGCGCCATGGCCGGGGACCCGAAGCCGGACTACGTGGACCTCAGCAAGGTCGCCATCCCGCAGGCCGACGAGCAGCAGCGGCTGCTGGCCAACGTGATGACCGAAGGGTCGCTGGACGCCCAGCCGCTGCCCCGGTTCTGGTACCTGCCGAACGGTGAGAAGGCAGCGGTCGTGATGACCTCTGACCAGCACGACGGCGGCGACGTGTCCTACCGTTTCGACCAGGAGGTCGCGGCGAGCCCGGCGGGCTGCTCGGTCGCGGACTGGGAGTGCATCCGCTCGACGAACTACCTCTTCCCCACCTACCCCGACGCCGCGATGACCGCGGCAGAGGCGAAGGGCTACGAGGACCAGGGCTTCGAGATCGGGCTGCACCCCAACACGCAGTGCCAGAGCTGGTCCCGGACACAGTTCGCCGACGGGCTCGCGGCCCAGCTCGCCGACCTCGCCGCGAAGTACCCCGGGATCGAGCCGTCGGCGACCTCGCGCAACCACTGCATCTCGTGGACCGACTACACCACCGTGCCGGAGGAGCTCGCCAAGCAGGGCATCCACCTGGACACCAACTACTACTACTGGCCGCCCGGCTGGGTGCGCGACGTGCCGGGGCTGTTCACCGGGTCCGGGTTCGCCCAGCGGTTCGCGACCACCGACGGCCAGCTCGTGGACGCCTACCAGGCGACGACCCAGATGACCGACGAGTCCGGCCAGTCCTACCCGAAGACGGCCGAGGTGCTCCTGGACAACGCGCTCGGGCCCCAGGGCTACTACGGCACGTTCGTGACCAACATCCACACCGACAGCCCGCGCAGCGAGCCCATCGCCACGGACATCGTCGCCGCGGCCAAGGCCCGCGGCGTCCCGGTCATCAGCGCCGCTCAGCTGCTGACCTGGACCGACGGACGCAACGCCTCCAGCTTCGGGGACCTCGGCTGGGCGGCCGGGACCGGCGAGCTGACCTTCACGATCGACGTCGGGGCCGGCGCCCGCGGCCTCGAGGCCATGGTCCCGACGAACACGGGCGGCGAGCTCCTCACCCTGGTCGGCCCGGGCGGCTCCGTCACACCGACGACGCGGGTGGTCAAGGGCGTCAGCTACGCGGTCTTCCCCGCCCAGGACGGCGTGTGGACCGCGACGTACCGGGTGGCACGGCCGGACACCACACCCCCGAGCGTCACCTCGACGGCCCCGGACGACGGAGCCACGAACGTGAGTCCGACGGCGACCGTCAGGGCGACGTTCTCCGAGCCCGTCGACCCCGCGACCGTCACGGCGGCCACGTTCGCCGTGGACGCCGCAGGGACACCTGTCGACGGCACCGTGGGCTACGACGCCCGCAGCCGGACCGCCACCTTCACCCCCGATGCGGCGCTCGCGCGCGACACCGGCCACACCGCCCGCCTGGGCACGGGGATCAAGGACGCTGCCGGGAACGCGCTCACCACCCCGATGTCGTGGAGCTTCACGACGAGCGCGGCATCCCCACCACCTGACGCACCGGCAGTGACCGACTCCAGCGAGGCCGACTTCGGAGCGGGCACCACGGACGGGACCGCCGTACGTCCGGACGGTGACGGTGCGGTGGGCCTGGCCTCCAGCACGGACGTGCTGGCCTTCGACGACCCGGACCTGCCCGTCGGCTGGACCGCCAGGAGCGTTCCGTGGACCGATGGCGGCACCGCCGCGATCGCCGGTGGCGCGCTCTCGGTGGACGGGACCGCGGTGTCCGGCCCCAGCGGGCGATACGCGGCGATCGAGGCCCAGGCGACGTTCACCGCCGCCCCGTTCCAGAACATCGGGCTCAGCGCTGACGCCGACCTCAACAGTCCCTGGTTCACCTTCGGGGTCGGCAACAACCCCGATCAGGTCTACGCACGCTCGTCCTCGGGTGTCTCGGTGGGGCTGGGCACCGAGCTGGTCGGCAGCAGCCACACCTACCGGATCGAGTGGTCGCCGGCCGAGGTCCGTTGGTACGTCGACGGCAGGCTGCGCCACACCGCCCCGATGACGGCGCCGGACCCTCTGCTCCCCATCGTGAGCGAGTTCAACGCGGGCGGGTCGGCGCTGGTGGTCGACGCCCTGCAGACCAGCCGCTACGCGGTCGACGGCACCTTCAGCTCTCGGGTCTTCGACGCGGGGGACACCTCACGGTGGGGTGCGGTCACTCGGGACGCCGACGTGCCCGCCGGAACCATGCTCGAGATCCAGGTCCGCGTCGGGGACACCGCCACCCCGGACCAGACCTGGAGCGGGTTCACCACCGTTCCGGACGGTCAGGCCCCGACGGCGCCTGACGGCCGCTACCTGCAGTACCGGCTGGTGGTGGCGAGCACGGACGCCCGGATCACCCCCGTGGTCAGGAGCCTGAGGATCGGCGGGCCCTAGGGTTCGCGCTCCGTCCTGTACGGATGTCGCTCAGCGGGACCGACGGACCCATCAGGTCGCACGGTGCCCGATGGTGAGCCCTGCTGTTGTTCACGTCCTGCAGAGAGCCACCGATGACCACGAGCCTGGCCGACAGGATTCCCGCACCGCCCTCCATCTGTGGCTGAGCCCTCCGGCAGCGTCCGTCCCACCCGGGACGCCTGATGGCGGTGGAGCTCCTGGTCGCGGCGGCGATGGTCTGTTGCCTGGCCGCGGCCACCCAGGCCGTCACGGGGTTCGGGTTCGCGTTGATGGCGGTGCCACCCCTCGCAGCGCTGACCGACGCGGTGCAGGCAGTCGTCATCGCCACCGTGGTCGGTCTCGCGCTCACCTCCGTCTCCAGCGTCCGCGAACGCAAGCACGTCGTCACGGCGCCGGCGTCGCGGATGGTCGTCGGGGGACTGGTCGGCATGCCGCTCGGACTCGTGATGCTGACGCAGTTCGACGAGTCGGTGCTGACGCTGCTCATCGCGGGAGTCGTCATCGCCCTCGTCCTGCTGCTCGCCTTCCGCGTGCGCCTGCCCGCGGGCGCGGGTGCGCAGTGGGGATCGGGCCTGGCGAGCGGCGCCTTGCTCACCTCGACCGGGGCCAACGGGCCGCCCCTGGTCCTGACGCTGCAGTCGATGCAGCTCCCGCCGGCCCGTTCTCGAGGCACCCTCCAGACGGTGTTCTGGTGCCAGGAGCTGGTGGCAGTGGCGGCGCTGGTCGCGCTCGGTGAGGTCGACGCGGGTGTCGTGGCACTGGCCGCCGCCGGCGCTGCGGTGTGCCCGTTGGGGTGGCGGCTCGGCGACCTGCTCTTCGTCCGCATCTCGCCGTCCCGGTTCCGCGGCGTCGTCCTCGCGTGCTTGACCGCGTCCGCGACGGTGTCGATCGTCTCGGTCCTGGCCTAGCGCGACGACGACGCGGAAGTGCAGCTCAGTCCGCCTTCGAGGACGTGCCGCTCTCCAGGATGGAGACGATCGAGTAGAGCGTGAAGCAGACCGCGCCCAGCCCCACCAGCACGTGGGCGGCGATGAAGACGTTGGAGTCGGTGAACGCGGCCTGGAAGACGAACGCCGCCAGGAACAGGCAGCTGAGCGCGGTCACGATCGGGATCAGAGGAACCCGGTCGGCGAGGCTGAAGGTACGTCGCCAGACCAGGGCGAGCAGGCCCACCTTGCTGAGGATGCTGAAGCAGACCAGGCCCAGGCCGATCATCACGAACCCGGGAGTCTGGTAGTACGGCTCGTCATCGAGGACCAGCAGCACGATCCCCCAGACCATGCTGGTGGTGCCCATGGCGATCACCAGCCAGGGCCACCCGATGCGGTCCCGCGGGCCGTAGGAGTCCTGGACCTGGCGCAGGATGCTCCACACCAGCCCGATCAGGCTCGTGCAGATCATCGCGAGGCCGCTGACCACGTGCCCCACCGTGAACCTGCTCGGCGAGGGGGTCAGCAGCAGGTTGCCGATCCCGAAGGACCAGGCGACCGCGGCCAGCAGCACCGGGACCGCAGCCAGCACGGCGAGGACACCCGGGGAGAACGCCCCGGGCGGCGGCGTCCGGACGCCGGCCGGCTTCGCGGAGTTCGCCGGGATGAGCGTGAACTTGGTGGAGGCCGTGGCCACGGTGGCCACGCAACCGCAGATCAGGCCGAGGCCGAGGACGACGTGCCCGGCGACGTACTCCGGGTCCTGACCGCGGCCGGAGGCGCCGGCGAACACGGAGATGCCGTACGCCGCGGTGCCGATCGCCGCCAGGTAGCCGAGCGCGGGGTAGAGGACCCGGTCGACGGCGTTGAAGCGGCCGATGAGCTGCCGGATGATCGTGGCCGCGGTGCAGAACAGGCACAGGCAGATCGCCCCGAGGAAGGTGACCACGCGCCCGGCCACGAAGTTGCCCGGCGCATCACCGGCGTTCCAGACGTAGACGCCGAACCCGACGCAGACGCCCATCATGGCCAGCGGGATGGCTCGAAAGATGACGCTGACCCAGTAGTTCATGGGACCACGGCCCTCGCTTCTCGACGGTCGGCAGCCGGACGCTTCGGCACTGCCCGCGTCCGGGACCTCCAGTACAGCACGGATCTCTGCATCGGCCCGGGGCCAGCAGGCGACGTGGCCGGGAGGCCCCGGCGTCACCCATCAGGGTTGCCCCGCCCACGACGGGCAACTAGCGTCGTTCCTCGGAGCAATCACCGGAAGGCGTCGAGATGGCTACTCGCGAAGGCGGTCTGCCGACGGCTCCGGAGGGCTCGGCGCCGCGCCGCTCCTTGATCAGCTGGACGTCGATGGCGGTCCTCATCGCCACGGCGGTCGCCAGCGTGCGCGGCCTGCCGGCCATGGCCGCCTACGGCTGGGCGTCGATCTTCCTCTACGTCCTGCCCGCGATCGTGTTCATGGTGCCGGTCGCGCTCGTGGCCGCGGAGCTGGCGAGCGGGTGGAAGGGCGGGGTCTTCGTCTGGGTGAGGGAGGCGTACGGCGACCGCATCGGCTTCGTCGCCGTCTGGCAGCAGTGGATGCAGAACGTCGCCTGGTTCCCGGTCCAGCTGGCGTTCTTCGCCTCCGCGCTGGCGTACGCCTTCGACCGCGACCTCGCGAACTCGGGCCTCTTCACCGGCCTGGTGATCCTCGTCGTGTTCTGGTTCTCGACCCTCATCGCGACCCGCGGGGTCGCGGCGTTCGCCAAGGTGGCGACCTGGGGGTTCCTGATCGGCACGATCGTGCCGGCCGCGGCGCTGATCATCTTCGCGGTCCTCTACTGGCAGGACGGCGCCTCCTCGCACCTCCCGCCGCCCGAGGACGCACAGTGGCTCCCGACGTACACCGGGCTGGCGAGCATCGTGCTCATCGTGAGCAACTTCCTCTCCTACGCCGGGATGGAGATGAACGCGGTCCATGTGACGGAGATGCGCAGGCCCGCCGTCGAGTTCCCGAAGGCGATCGCCGTGTCCGTCGTCCTCATCCTGTTCGTCTTCATCCTGCCGACGCTGGCCATCTCCGTCGGGGTGCCCGGCTCCAGCCTCAACCTGACCCAGGGCGTGCTGCAGGCCTTCGACGTCTTCTTCACCCGTCTCGGCATGTCCTGGGGCACCACCGCCATGGCCGTGCTGATCGTGGTCGGGATCCTCGCCTCGGTGGTCACCTGGATCCCCGGGCCGAGCCGTGGCCTGCTCATCGTGGGCAGGGAGGGCTACCTCCCCCCGCGGCTGCAGGGTGCCAACGACCGGGGCATGCCGGTCCCGATCCTGATGGTCCAGGGGCTCGTCGTGACGGTCCTGGCCGTCCTGTTCGCGGTGCTGCCGTCCGTGCAGTCGGTCTTCTGGATCCTCACCGCGATGGCCGTGCAGCTCTACCTGATCATGTACATGCTCATGTTCCTGGCGGCGATGCGGCTGCGTCGCACCCACCCCGACGTGCCCCGCGGCTTCCGGACGCCGCTGATGCCGGTGGTCGGGTCGATCGGGTTCCTGGCGAGCGCCGCGGCCTTCCTGCTCGGCTTCGTGAGGCCCTCGGGGGACGGCGACTCGATCTCCCAGGGGACCTACCTCCTGATCCTCGTCGCCGGCATCATCGCCCTCGGCATCTGGCCGTTCCTCCTGCACCAGCTGCGCAAGCCGGAGTGGAAGGTCGAGTCCTCCCGAGGACACCCCCAGTCCGGCGCGCCCGACGAAGGGGCCTGAGTCCCATGACCGCGATGCGTTCACGAGCTGCCCGTCCCGCCGTACGCCGGACGGTGGGGCTGGTCGTAGCCGGCGTCGCGCTGTGCGGGTGCACCGCCGCCGGTACGGCGTCCGATCCCGACAGCGCCAAGGCCGAGGACCTCGCCGAGCAGCTCAACGAGAGACTGGCGGCGGTCGACCTCCCCGAGGTCGACCCGTCCACGGCGACCGCGCTGTACGGCACCGACGGCGGCGTGAGCTGCAAGAACGTCGCCGGTCTGCAGCAGCAGCTCGCGTTCTCCCAGTTCGGCACCAACGCCCGACACCAGCCCCGCCTCGCCCTGGACCCGTCCCTCGTCGCCTACGACCTGGCCGTGGTCAAGACCTACTGCCCGGACAAGCTGGACTCGCTGATCGACGCGATCGAGAAGCTCGACACCGAGGACACCATCCCGACCCCGTCCGACTAGCCGGCCTTCAACCACAGCCTCAGAGCCGGACCGCAGGGGATGGGACCGGCTTCACCCTCCGAGCAGCCCGAGCAACGTCGCCTGCTGGACCGCCTCGCCCCGCGATCGGACCCCGAGCTTGCGGTGCATCGCCGAGACCTCCGGGGCGACGGTGTTGCGGGGACGTGCAGCCGCTGGGCGATGTCCCCGATCCGGAGGTGGGTCTGGAGGTGGGGGAGACGTCGCAGCTCCGCGGGGGTGAGCGGCGCCGGTGCCTGCCTGAACGCCGACCCGGCGCGGCAGGCTGGCCGACCGGGCGCGGCGGCGTCGGGGCAGCTCGGGGCGGCGGCCAGACCGGCCTGCTCGGGCACGGCGCGCTCGTAGGCCGAGGCCAGAAGGGGCGGGGGACCCGCTAGTTCTGCGCCAGGATCTGCTGCCCGGTGACGAGCGGATAGCTGGAGAGGGTGTTCCCGTCGAGGTCGAC
Organism: Nocardioides dongkuii; assembly: GCF_014127485.1. NCBI lineage: Bacteria > Bacillati > Actinomycetota > Actinomycetes > Propionibacteriales > Nocardioidaceae > Nocardioides > Nocardioides dongkuii. The sequence goes on from NZ_CP059903.1 coordinate 2,037,669, forward strand.
CTGGTGCAGGTCGACGGCGGTCACCTGGCTGTTCTCGTAGGTCTTGTAGTAGTAGATCCCCCGGTCGGTGTTGCAGCAGGAGGAGTAGATCGTGATCTCGTACCGGTCGCCGACCTCCACGCAGCCCCGCTGCTGCTCGACGCTGCCCAGGATGTGGAAGAACTGGCTGATCGCCTCGGACTCGGACTCTCCGGACACCGAGTTGGCGGCGGTGAACGCCGCCTTGACGAATCGGGACATCGAGGAGAGGTCGCCGGGCAGGCCGACGCCGCCGAGCCCCCGGCTGTAGGCGTCGAGGTGCAGCTTCTTGGAGAAATGGTTCTCCGGCTGGCTGGGCGAGATGCTCGCGTAGTTGTTGAGGTTGAAGATCTGGATGTCGAAAGTGGGGTTGTTGGTGAGGAGGCCCACCGGGTTCTCGTAGACCCGCAGCCCGTCCTTGACGGACTCGACCGTCAGCGACTCGTCGCGGTCGGAGATGATCCAGTGGAGGGGGGAGAGCGGGAACTCCGCGTTGAACGAGATGTCGACCAGCACGAGCTTCTTCAGGGCCTCCCGGACCTCTGAGACCGTCTCGAACTGCCCCAGGATCCAGGGGATGAACTCGAACGGCGTGACGTTGTCCATCCCCGCGGTCTCGGGCTTGTAGTCGGCGTTGTCGGGGAAGTTGAGCCCCGCCATGCTCAGCCCCTTCTCGTTGGTCGCGTCGTAGTAGAGGGGATAGCCGTCGGCCACGGTCGTCATCCCGATGATCGCGTGGTGGGTCGCCATGTCGGCGACCTTCCGGAACGGGAACGGGAAGTTGCGGGGGGTGATCGTCACCGCTTCGCGGTAGGAGAACTCCAGGTCGAGGTTGCGACCGAAGTAGTGGTCTTTCGCGGTGTAGTTCGTCGCCGTGCACACGAGTGCTGCCTCCACGTTGTCGAGGGACCGGCACCCGGACGGGTGCGACCTCCTGTCGAGTTTCATGGGCCGGACCGACTCCAGACAGAGGAATTCGGCCCTGGCTGCTCAAGGACCCGCCTGCACAGGCAGACCTGCCCGGGTGCGGTCGACCCCCGACGAGGCCTGCCTGGCAGCCACAGCACCGCACCCGCGGGGAAGAGCGGCACGGTCCTACGGGTGTCCAACCTGCGCGACGCAGACGACGACCGCCTACAGCGACTAGACGGCAGCCTGGATGCTGGCCGCAGCCGTGGGGAACGACGCCGGGTCCGGTCCGGTGAAGTTGAGCCGCAGGTAGGGAGCCGCCGGCTCCGTGGGGAACCACTCGTCCCCGGACGCAACCCACACGCCGCGGTCCTCGCACGCGCGGACGAGCCGGTCGAGGTCCGTGCCGTCGGGCAGGCGGGCCCAGAGGTGGAGCCCGCCGGCGGGGAGGTGGTCGACGGTCAGGCTCGGGGCGTGGTCGCGGATGCTTCGGGCCAGCAGGTCGCGGCGCTCGCGCAACTGCGACCGCAGACGTCGCCGGTGCGAGCGCCACCCGGGGTCGGTGACCACCTCGAGGGCGGCCTGCTGGAGGACCGCGCTGGTGTAGAGCGACTCCGCCGCCCGGTCGGCCAGCAGCCGATCGAGCACCGGGCCACGCGCGGCGATGGCGCCGACCCGCAGGGACGGCGACGTGCTCTTGGTGAGCGAGCGGACGTAGACGACATGGCCGGTGGGGTCGAGAGCGGCGAGCGGACGGGGCTCGGTGTCGATGGCGAAGTCGTGTGCCCAGTCGTCCTCGACGAGGAATGCGCCGTGATGGCGGGCGAGCTCGAGCACGTCGATGCTGCGCCGCGCCGACCACTGGGCGCCGGTCGGGTTGGCGTAGGTCGGCTGCACGTAGATCGCGCGTGCACCGGTCTCCCTCAGCGCTCGGTCGAGCTGGGCGGGGACCGGTCCTTCGGCGTCGCTGGCCACCGGTACCAGGTGGACGCCCGCCTGGTGGGCAGCCAGGATCGCGCCCCAGTAGGTGGGGGACTCGACCAGCAGGGGGTGTCCCGGCGGAACCAGCGCGCGGAACGCCGAGGTCAGGGCGCTCTGGCTGCCCGGCGTGATGATCACGTCGTTGCCGGTCGGTGCTGGATGGTCGGCCGGTGTGGCGCCGGCGATCTCGGCGGCGAACCAGGCGCGGAGCTCCCACAGCCCCGCAGCGGGCGGTCGCGTCGTGGCCGCGCCACCCCTGGTCGCCCGGGTCAGCGCCGTTCGCACCAGGCGGGCCGGCAGCAGCCCCGGCTCGGGGTAGCCGGAGTGCAGGGCCTGGGCGTCCTCGGGCGCTGCGCGCAGGGCCCCGGCGATCCGCGGCAACACCGCTCGCGGAGCGCCGAGCGCCGCGGTCTGCCACCCGTGGTCGGTGCTGCGCACGGCGCGGCTCTCGCGCACGAAGTTGCCGACTCCGGGACGGGACTCGATCGCACCGGCGACCGCGAGCGCGCGCAACGCCTTCTGCACCGTGACCGGGCTAGCGGCGTGCTCCGCGACCAGCTGCCGGGTCGAGGGCAGGCGGGCTCCGGGCGGCGCCTCGGCCAACCATCGCCGAACGGCGGCGACGATCCGATCGCTGCTATCGTCGGTCATGACGCAGCACAGTAGCGCTACTCGCCTCTTCTCGCCGCCGCTACTTCTCCCTGGCGCGGCCACGGGTCTGCGTTGGGGTCTCCTGGGGGTCGTGGCGTTCTCCCTCACGGTCCCGCTGACCCGGGTGGCCGTGGGAGGGCTCTCGCCGCTGTTCATCGGCTCGGGGCGCGCCGTCGTCGCGGCCCTGCTCGCGGCCGCTGCCTTGGCGCTGACCCGACAGCGTCGCCCCCGAAGGGGACAGTGGGTCCGGGTCTGCATCGTGTCTGCCGGCATCGTCGTCGGGTTCCCCGTGCTGACCTCGTACGCCCTGACCGTCACCCCCGCCAGCCACGGCGCGGTCGTCATCGCGCTGCTGCCGGCGGTCACCGCCGTGGTGGTCGTGGTCCGCACCGGGGAACGGCCCGTCCCTGCGTTCTGGCGATACTCGGCGGCCGGGGCGCTGGCGGCCGTGTTCTTCGCCGTCGTCGGCAGCGGTGGACCCGGTGCCCTGCACCGCGCCGACCTCCTCCTGTTCGCCGCGGTCCTCGCCGCCGCGGTCGGGTACGCCGAGGGCGGGCTGCTGGCGCGCGACCTGGGGGCGTGGCAGACGGTGTCGTGGGCGCTCGTCGTGGCCGCGCCGGTGATGACGGTCCTGACCGGGTTCGCCGTCGCGGCGCAGACACCGACGGGATCGCCGGCGGAATGGGCCGCCTTCGGCTACCTGTCCGTGGTCAGCATGTTCCTGGGATTCTTCGCCTGGTACCGAGGGCTGGCCATCGGGCCGATGGCGAAGGTCAGCCAGGTCCAGCTGGTCCAGCCGGTCCTGAGCATCGCCTGGGCAGCCCTCCTCCTCGACGAGCACCTCGCCGCCACCACCGTCCTCGGTGGTCTCGTCGTGATCGGCTGCGCCGGGGGCGCCGTACGAACGCGGATCGGCGGCGACCAGCCGCCGGCGAGCGATCAGTCCTCCTCGCGCCTGGTCCGTTCCAGGGCGAGGCGCAGGAGCCGCCGATGGTGAGCGGCCGTCGTGCGTCCGCCCGGGAAGAGGTAGAGCCACCAGTGCCGGAGGCCCTCGCGCCGGACGGTGGCGTCCACGTCGATGCGGCCGTCGGGGGAGCGGACCGGCTCGACGGGGTCCAGGAGCACCACGTCCGTCGCCCGCTCCGCGAGGGCGTGGTGCGCGGCGGCGCCCGCGACGGCCTGCTCGCGCACGTCGTCGGGGCACCGGTGTCTCAGGACGAGGTGGATCGCGACGTGCCCGGCGACCAGCAGGAGACCGCCCGTCACTGCCAGGAGCGCTAGGGGGAACCAGATGTCCTTCACCGCCCCACCCCCTCGTCGGGGCCAGGATCCTCCGCGGACGTAGGCACCGGCAACCCCCGGCTCACGGAGCGCCGCGCGGCTCCCGGTGCTCGAGGTCGTCGGTGAGCTCGTCGACGACGAGCAGGTCGTGCCGGACCTGACCGGCGCGGAACGACGCCCGGCCGACCATGTGGCTGGACACGACGCTGGTGACCATCTGGAGCAGGACGACGAGCGCCAGCAGACCGAAGACGCTGGGCTGCCGCACCCGGAGGGCGACGCCGAGCATCACGAGCACGGTGCCGAGGACCTGGGGCTTGGTCGCCGCGTGCATCCGGCTGAGCAGGTCCGGCATCCGCACCACGCCGATGGCGGCGATCAGCGCCAGCAGCGCGCCGAGGAGGAAGCACCCCGCTGCGGCGAGGTCGGCGAGGTCGGTCCAGCTCATGCGGCACCACCGCGGTCGTCGTCGCCGCCGGACTCGACGTCGTCGCTCCGGCTGGCGTAGCGGGCGACGCTGACCGCGCCCACGAACCCGCAGCCGGCGAGGACGAGCACGACCGGCAGCGCGTACGTGACTCCGGTGTGTGCGGCGTGGAGGCCGATCGCGCACACCGTGACGGCGACGAGCACGTCGAGCGCGACGCTCCGGTCGAGGATCGTCGGTCCGAGGGTCATCCGCACGACCAGCAGGATCGCCGCGACGAACAGCATGGTGCCGGCGAGGACGAGGACGACGGTCATGACCTGGCCTCCTCGACCGGGCGGGGCGGCAGGGCGCGGAGCAGTCGTTGCTCCAGGGCGAGGGCGTCGCGCCGGAACGCCTCGGCCGCCTCCGCGTCCGGCACGTCCAGCACGTGGAGGTAGAGCGTGTGGGTGGACCGGCGTGCCTCGACGACCACCGAGCCGGGGATCAGCGAGAGCATCGCGGCCACCAGCGTCATCACGAAGTCCGAGGCGCTCTCCAGGTCGACCGCGACCACGGCGTTGCGCACCGGCCGCCTGCGCAGGACGACGCCGGCGACCTGGATGCTGGCCCGTACGACGTCGAGGAGGAACCGGACGACGACGCCCAGCAGGAGCAGGGGGCGCACCCGGGCGGCCAGGTCGATCGGCGGGAGCGGGAAGACCACGCAGACGCCCACCGCCACCAGCACCCCGCCGACGACGAGCAGCGGCGTCAGGTCGCCCCACAGCGCCAACCAGACCAGGGTCAGCCAGGCGACCGCGAACGGCTGGACGGCCCGGTGTCGCGCCGGTCGCGTGGTGCCGTCGCGCCGCGTGCGCGTCACCGGGCTCATCGGTCCTCCTCGCGGAGCACCGAGGAGAGGTACGGCTCGCGGTCGTGCAGGTCGTCGGCGGCCCGGTCGCTGTAGTCGTAGAGCGGTCCCGCGACCACGGTGAGGAGCACGCTCAGCGTGACCAGGGCGGCGGCGGGCACCAGCATGCCGACCGGCGAGTCCCGGCTGTCCTCGCCGTCCTGGATGAGGGTGTAGAAGTCCCGGTCGGGCAGGTCGTCGTCGCCGAGCCGGCGGGCCTCCTCGATGTCCTGCTTGGACACGACCCCGGTGGCGGTGTGCACGTGGCCGCGGTGCTCGTGCACGATGCCGGTGTCGTGGCCGGGCACGGGCTCGCCGCCCCCACCGATGGCCTCCAGTGCCTCGTGGGCCTCCCGCGGCGTGCGCCAGAAGGCCACCGCCCACGTCTTCGCCACGGCGTACAGGGTCAGGAGGCTGGTGAGCGCACCGGCGCCGACCAGCGTCCAGGGCAACCAGCCGCCGTCCTGCTGGGCCGCCTGGAACAGCCCGACCTTGCCGATGAACCCGGAGAACGGCGGGATCCCGGCGAGGTTCATCGCCGGCACGAAGAAGAGCACCGCCAGCAACGGCGCGATCCGGGCGAGGCCGCCGATCCGCATCAGCGCGGTGCTCCCGGCCCGGCGCTCGACCAGCCCGAGCACCAGGAACAGCGCGGTCTGGATGGTGATGTGGTGGACGACGTAGAACGTCGTGCCCGCGGTGCCTGCGCGGCTGGCGAGCGCGACGCCCAGCATCAGGTAGCCGATGTGGCTGACGAGCGTGAACGACAGCATGCGCTTGATGTCGGACTGGGCGACCGCGCCGAGGATCCCGACCAGCAGGGTGAGCAGCGCGGCCCACAGCAAGAGATCGGTCAGCGGGCTGTGCGGGAACATCAGCGTCTGCATCCGCAGGATCGCGTAGATGCCGACCTTGGTGAGCAGGCCGGCGAAGACCGCGGTGACCGGTGCCGGTGCCGTCGGGTAGCTGTCGGGGAGCCAGAAGGACAGCGGGAAGACCGCCGCCTTGATGGCGAACGTCGTGAGCAGCAGCAGCTGGATCATCAGCGACACGTGGTCGGGCAGCTCGGCGAGCCGCACGGCGAGGTGCGCCAGCGTCAGCGTGCCGGTGGCGGCGTACGTCACCGCCAGGCTGATGAGGAACAGCGTCGAGGACAGCAGGTTGACCAGCACGTAGATGGTGCCGGCCCGGATCCGGGTGGCCGTCCCGCCGAGGGTCAGCAGCACGTAGCTCGCGAACAGCAGCATCTCGAAGCTGACGAAGAGGTTGAACAGGTCGCCGGCGAGGAAGGCGTTCGCGACGCCGGCGACCAGGACGAGGAACGTCGGGTGGTAGACCGAGATCGGCGCGCCCTCCTCGTCCTCGGTCATGCCCTGGCCGACCGAGTAGGCCAGGACCGCCAGCGTCACCAGCCCGCTCACGAGCAGCATCAGCGCCGCCAGTCGGTCGGCGACCAGCACGATGCCGAGCGTCTCGGGCCACCCGCCGATCCAGACCGTCTGCGGACCGTGGCGGTCCGCCTCGACGAGGAGCAGGGCGGCGATGCCGACCACCCCGGCGAGCACGCCCAGGCTGAGCCAGCGCTGGATCCGGGGGTGGTGCAGGAGAGCCAGCGACGCCCCGGCGCCCAGGATCGGCAGCAGGACGGGGAGCGGGACCAGGCTGTTCACCTGGACCTCCTGATCTCGGCGGCGTCGGCCGCGAGCGGGTCGTCCCCGGGGTCCTGGCCCGGGTCGCCGCTGGAGTCGTCGCCGGGGTAGTCCGAGGTGGTGGCGTCGTACGCCTCGGAGGTGACGTCGATGCCGGCCAGCCGGCGGACCGTGGCGTCCTCGACGTCGTCCTGGACGTCGTCGTGGCCGTTGAGCTGCCAGCTCCGGTAGGCCATCGCCAGCACGAACGCCGTGGTGGCCAGCGTGATGACGATGGCGGTCAGCACCATCGCCTGCGGGAGCGGGTCGGAGAGACCGCCGGTGTCCTCGCCCTTCACGACGATCGGCGCCCGGCCGGCCGGACCACCGGCCACGAGGAAGGCCAGGCTCACCCCGTTGCCGATCAACACCAGGCCCACCAGCACCCGGGAGAGGCTGCGCTCGAGCAGCAGGTAGACCCCGCAGCCGAGCAGCGCTGCCGAGGTCAGCACCAAGGTGAGGTTGACGGTCATGCGGCCTCCGCCTCCGCCCGTCGCCGGGATCGCTGGATGTCGCGGTCGATGTGCGCGCCCAGGGCGCGCAGCAGGTCGAGCACCAGGCCGACGACGACGAGGTAGACGCCGACGTCGAAGAGGACCGACGTGACCAGGTGCAGCTCGCCCAGGAACCACAGGGGTACGTCGAGCACCGCGGACTGCAGCACCTCGCCGCCGAACGCCATCGGGAACACCGCGGCCAGGGCCGCGATCGCCAGCCCCGAGCCGATCAGGCGACCGGCGTCCACCGGCGCCGCCTCGTCCAGCTCGTAGCGACCGCCGGCGAGGTAGCGCACGACCAGCGCGAGCCCGGTGGTCATGCCGGCGGCGAAGCCGCCCCCGGGCGCGTTGTGGCCGGCGAGCAGGAGGTAGAGGGAGATGACGACGAGGGTGTGGAAGACCAGCCGCACCATGACCTCGAAGATGATCGAGCGCTTGTCCGGGGGCAGCGTGCGCGACCCGGGCAGCCAGGCCCGACGGCCGGGCCGGGTCGCGATCTTCTTGACGCCGGCGGGGTAGGGGATGTCGTGCACGCGCCGGATCTCGGCACCGCGCGCGTTGACGAAGATGAGGCTCGCGACGCCGGTGGCCGCGGCCACGAGCACCGCGATCTCACCCAGCGTGTCCCACGCGCGGGTGTCGACGAGGATGACGTTGACGATGTTGCCGCCCCCGCCGTACTCGACCGCCTCCTCGGGCAGCGCAGCGGAGACCGGCTCCGCGGTGCGGGCGGTGCTGGCCGCGAGGAGGAAGCCGGCGGTGACGACGGCGACCGCCCCGCCGAGGGCGGCGCGGAAGTAGCGCTGCCGGCTCAGCGGCCGGTCGGTGAAGTACTCCGGCAGTCGGCGCAGCGCGAGCACGAAGACGACCACGGTCAGGGTCTCGACCAGCGCCTGGGTCAGCGCGAGGTCCGGAGCGCCGTGGAGGACGAAGAGGAACGCGGTGCCGTAGCCGGTGACGCCGACGAGCAGGACCGCCCGGATCCGACGGCGGCTGCGGGCGGCCATCACCGCGGCGGCGACGATCACGACGCCGACCGCCGCCTGGGCGGGCGTGTCCCACGCCCGGATCCGGAGGTCGCCGAGACCATCGAGGAGGGTCGAGCCGGGCAGCACCACCACCACGAGCAGGATGATCGCGAGGTACGCCGCGGCGGAGCCGCGCTGCACGACACCGGTGACCTCGACCGCGCCCCGGTCCAGCATCCGCATGCTCGCCCGGTAGCCCCGCTCCAGGCTCCAGTCGTGGGCCAGCCGGGCCTGGAACCGCGCGACGGGCTCGCGCGCCACGAAGAGCAGGGCGCCGGCGGCGATGGTCAGGGCGGTGAGCAGCAGCGGGAGACCGGCGCCGTGCCAGAGGGTCAGCTCCGGCTCGTGCGCACCGGCCGGCAGGGTGTCGGTCTGGCCCGCGAGCAGCGAGGTGAGCGGCGCGCCGAGCAGGCCGAGGACCAGCGACAGGGCGGCCAGGACGACCGGCGCCGCGACGAACCCCGGCGGCGGGGCATGGAGCGTCGGGGGCGCCTGGAGCTCTCGGTTCCCGAAGGCGCCCCAGACGAACCGGGCGGAGTACGCCACGGTCAGGACGGAGCCGAGGACCACCCCCGCGAGCAGCGCCCACCCGCCGAGGCCGGCAAGGCCGGTGCCGTCCCCCTCGCGGGCGACGTCGAGCAGCGCGACGAGCACGCTCTCCTTCGCGACGTACCCCAGCAGCGGGGGCAGCCCGGCCATCGAGGCCGCCGCCAGCGTCGCCGCCACGGCGAGCACGGGCATCCGGCGGCCCAGTCCGGTCAGCTTGCGCAGGTCGCGGGTGCCGGTGCTGTGGTCGATCACACCGACGGTGAGGAACAGCGTCGCCTTGAAGAGCGCGTGGGCGAGCAGCATGCCGAGGCCCGCGAGCGTCGCGCTGCGCGTGCCGACGCCGAGCACCAGGACGAGGAACCCCAGCTGGCTCACGGTGCCGTACGCGAGGAGCAGCTTGAGGTCGTGCTGGCGCAGGGCACGGACGCCGCCGAGCACCATCGTCGCGACGCCGAGAGTGAGCAGCACCGCCCGCCACCCCGCGACGCCGGCGAAGGCCGGGGCCAGCAGGGCGACGAGGTAGACGCCCGCCTTCACCATCGAGGCGGCGTGCAGGTAGGCGCTGACCGGAGTGGGGGCGGCCATGGCGGCCGGCAGCCAGAAGTGGAACGGGAGCAGCGCGGACTTGCTGACCGCGCCGACGAGCAGGAGGTGCACGCCGATGGTCACCGCCGTGCCGGCCGGGGGGTCGGCGAGGATCTCGGAGATCCGGAACGTCCCGGCGGCCCGGCCGACGAGCAGCGCGCCGACGAGGAGCACCAGGCCGCCGAAGGTGGTGACCACCAGCGCCTGGATGGCCGCGCGCCGGCTGGTGCGGCGGTCGGGGTCGTGGCCGATGAGGAGGAAGGAGAAGACCGTGGTCAGCTCCCAGAAGACGTAGAGCACGAGGAGGTCGTCGGCCAGGACGAGACCGAGCATCGCGCCGATGAACGCGACCAGCACGCCCGCGAACCGGGGGACCCCCATGTCGGAGTCGTCGAAGTACCAGGCGCAGTACGCCAGCACGAGGGCGCCGATGCCGAGGACGATGAGCGCCAGCACCCATTGCAGGGTGCCCATCGCGAAGGCGAGCTCCATGCCGATGCTGCCCACCCAGGGGTGGACCTCGACCACCGTGCCGCCGTCCGTGACGGACGGCCCCTGGGCGGCGACCCAGGCAGTGCCCAGCAGCGGGACGAGCGCGATGAGCAGGAAGGCCCGACGGCCGACGTGAAGCACCACCCAGGGGGAGAGTGCTCCCGCCGCGAGGACAGCGGCGATGAGCACGAGCACTGGTGGGGTCCCTCCCGGGGTCGATGACGAGCCGTGACAAATCTACCGGGATGCCGGGGCCGGAACGGTCCGCGGGACCGAAGATGGGTGGTGGCACCCATGCCGTCGAGGGCGGTCCGCACGTTGACTGGAGCCATGGACGAACCGGCCGGCATCGCGCTCACCGCGGCCGCCTGGGGGCTGATCGCCCTCCACGTGTGGCTCACGCGCCCGGAGCGCAGAAGGATCCGACACCAGCGGGAGCGGCGAGGAGAATCTGCGAGGCCGCATGGCCGGTCAGACCCGCCGGACCGCGTCGGCGGGCTGCCCCGGCTCGGGTGAGCGAGAGCTGCCGCCTCCGCCCAGGAGCGCGAGGGCGGCACTTTGGGTACGGTGCGTTGTCGGGTCTCTCCTGCGGAGGTAGCTCATGTCGCTGCGTCGTCTCTGCCCTGCCGTCCTGGCCGTCCTGCTCGCGTTCCTCGGCGGCTGCGGCGACGGCGACGGCGACTCGGGGGAGGGCAGCAACGGCGCGACGTTGCGGATCAGCGCGATCCCCGATCAGGACCCGGCCGAGCTCACGGCTCGCGAGGAGTCCCTCGCAGACCTCCTCTCCGAGGAGCTGGACGTCGAGGTCGAGTACGTCCCGGTCACCGACTACGCCGCCTCGGTGAGCCTCTTCCGCGCAGGCGACCTGGACATGGTCTTCTACGGCGGTCTGACCGGGGTGCAGGCCCGTCTGCAGACCCCGGGCGCCACCCTGCTGGCGCAGCGGGACATCGACCCCGAGTTCCGCAGCGTCTTCATCGCCAACGCGGACGCCGGGATCGACCCGGTCGACGACGTCGAGGACCTGACCGTCTTCGAGGGGAGGCGGTTCACGTTCGGCAGCGAGTCGTCGACCTCGGGGCGGCTGATGCCGGAGTACTTCCTCGAGGAGGCCGGCGTGGACAGCGCCGAGGAGTTCGAGGGCAGGCCCGGCTACTCCGGGTCCCACGACACCACGATCGACCTGGTCGAGGCGGGGTCCTACGAGGGCGGCGTGCTCAACATCCAGGTCTGGGAGGCACGGAAGGCCGCCGGCACCGTCGACCTCGACCAGGTGGTGGAGGTCTTCACCACGCCGACCTACAGCGACTACCACTGGCTGGCCGGGCCCGAGGTCGACGAGCGTCTCGGCGACGGCTTCACCGACGAGCTGCGCGAGGCGTTGCTGGCGATCGACGGGTCGACGCCGGAGGAGAAGGACCTCCTCGAGAAGTACGGCGCGGGCGCGCTCGTCCCGGCCGACGTCGACAGCTACGACCGGATCGAGGAGATCGGCCGCAAGCTCGGGCTCGTGTCCTGATGACCGTCGTCGTCGCATTGCGCGGCGTGAGCGTCTCGTACGGCGGCCACGCCGCGCTCCGCGACGTCGACCTGGTGGTGCGCGCGGGGGAGCGGGTGGCCCTGGTCGGCCCCAGCGGAGCCGGCAAGTCCACCCTGCTGCGCCTGTGCACCGGAGCGGCCCGCCCCGACGCCGGCGACGTCGAGGTGCTCGGTCAGTCCCTCTCCCGCCCGCCGGCCGCGGCGCTGGCGGACGTACGCCGCCGCACCGGCACCATCCACCAGAGCCTGCACCTGGTGGGCCGCCTCCGCGTCGTGCACAACGTCAACGCCGGTCACCTGGGGCGGTGGAGCACCTGGCAGGCGTTGACCTCGCTGGTGCGGCCGCGGGAGACGGAGACCGCCCGCGCTGCCCTGGCCCGCCTCGGGATCGCCGAGAAGCTGCTCACGCGCACCGACCGGCTCTCCGGCGGAGAGCAGCAGCGGGTCGCCCTGGCGCGCGTGCTCGTCCAGAACCCCGACCTGGTCCTGGCCGACGAACCGGTCTCCAGCCTCGATCCGGCCCGCGCCGACGAGGTGATGCGGCTGCTCTGCGAGACGGTCGCCACCCCGGCTCGCACCCTGGTGGTGAGCCTGCACGACTTCGACCTCGCCGTGCGGCGGTGCGACCGGGTGGTGGGTCTGCGTGGCGGGCGGGTGGTCTTCGACCGGCCCGCCGACCGGGTCGACGCCCGGCTGTACGACGAGCTGTACTCCCTCGAGCGCGGATGACCGACCTGTCCGGGATCGCCTCGCTCGAGGGGTCCGGGCTGAAGGGGGCGGCGCCGCCCGGCCGGGTCCCGGCACCGCGCGGATCGCGCCGCGACCCGCGTCGTACGGCACCCCGGGGACGCGTCTCCGGCCGTGCCTGGCTCCTGGTGTGGGCCCTGGTGCTCGGCTGGTCGCTGTGGAGCTTCCTCGACGGCGGCCACGGGGTGCTGAACCCCGCCGGGCTGCCGTCGTTCGGCGAGTTCTGGGCCGCCGCTGCGAGACCGGAGCTGTCCCGCGACGTCCTCGTCACGACGCTCGAGGCGAGCGCGACCACGCTGGCGTTCGGTGTCCTGGGCACGCTGCTGTCGGTCGTGCTGGGGATCCTGGTCGCGCCGTTCATGAGCCAGACCTGGTGGGCGCCGGGATCGGCGTCCGGACCCGCCCGGGTGGTCCGCGCCGGCGGCCTGCTGCTGGCGCGGGCGGCGGTCGCGCTGCCCCGGGGCGTGCACGAGGCGGTGTGGGGGCTGCTCCTGGTCAGCGTCCTGGGACGCGACCCGCTGGTCGGCGTGCTGGCGATCGCGGTGCCGTTCGGCGCGATCACCGCCAAGGTCTTCTCCGAGCTGCTCGACGAGGCCGATCGCGGTCCGTACGACCTGCTCCGCGAGGCCGGGGCCGGACGGGTCGCCGCGCTGTCCTACGGGCTGCTTCCCTCCCTGCTCCCCGGTGCGACGTCGTACGCCTTCTACCGCTTCGAGTGCTCGATCCGGTCCGCGGTGATCCTGGGCATGATCGGTGCCGGGGGACTGGGCCTGCAGCTCACCCTGGCCTTCCAGGGCCTGCAGTACGGCCGGATGTGGACCTGCATCTACGCCCTCCTGGTGCTCGGCGCGGTCATCGACCGCTGGGGCGCGTACCTGCGCCGGGGCACCTCGCGGCGGCGCTGGCCGCTCTCCGGAGCCGTCGCCGCCCTGCTGGCGGCAGGGTCGGTGTGGCACCTCGCTCCGGACCTGGAGCGGTGGTTCTCCGCGCGGACGGCCGACCGGCTCAGCCGGCTGGTGGACGACCTGGTGCCGCCGAGCCTGCCGGCCGGGGGGTGGTCGGAGCTGGGCGCCGCTGCGGTGGAGACCCTGCAGATGTCGGTCGTGGCCATCACCCTCGCCGCCGTCCTGGGCCTGCTTGTGGCCCTGGTCGCCGCCCGCGGCTCCGGCTCCCGACCACGCCGTGCGCTCGGCTGGGTCGCCCGGCAGCTGCTGCTGCTCACCCGTGCCGTCCCGCCGCCGGTCTGGGCGCTGCTGGTGCTGTTCGTGGTCTTCCCCGGGCCGCTGCCCGGGGCGATCGCCCTCGGCGTCTACACCTTCGGCATCCTCGGCAGGCTCTTCGCCGAGGTCGTGGAGGAGCTGGACCAGCGACCCCGCGAGGCCCTGACCGAGCTCGGCGCACCGCCGGCGGCGTCGTTCGCCTATGCCTCCGTGCCGGCCGCAGCCGGTCAGCTGATCGCGCTCAGCCTGTACCGCTGGGAGGTCACCGCCCGGGAGACCGTAGTCGTCGGGGTCGTGGGCGCCGGCGGCCTGGGCAGCCTGCTCGAGCAGCAACGCGCCGGGTTCGACTACCCGGCGATGGCCACCACCGTGCTCGCGCTGGTCGCCGTGTGCCTGGTGGTGGACGCGCTGAGCGTCGCGGTGCGCGCCTCGCTGCGGTGATCGGTCCGCGTAGGTGTCCCGCTTCTGGGCACCTGGGTCTTGGGGTATCCAACGGACACGACGGAGGTTCCCATGACTGCTCGAGAGCCGAAGGAGATCGCCGAGGCAGCAGTGGCGGCCGGCACGAAGAAGGTCGCCCGCACCTGGGACCGTGTCCTGGTCGCCTCGTTCCTGGCCGGGGCCTACATCGCCTTCGGCGGTCTGGTGGCCATCACGATCTCCTCCGGGCTGGACCCCGCCACCTGGGGCACGCTCCCGACGCTGTTCACCGGCGCGGCGTTCACCCTGGGCCTGGTCCTCGTCATCATCGCGGGGTCGGACCTGGCCACCGGCAACATGATGCTCGTCCCGCTGAGCGCCATGAGCGGCAAGGTCGAGGTGGCCGTCGTCGCCCGGAACCTGGCCCTGGTGCTCGTGGGCAACCTGGTGGGGGCCGTGTTCGTCGCCTTCTTCCTGGCCGTGCAGACCGGGGTCATCGGCAGCGCCGACGCCGATCCCGGGACCACCGCGGCGATGACCTACGAGCGGCTCGCGGCGATCGCCCACGACAAGGCCACGGTCCACACGGCGTGGGAGACGTTCCTGCGGGGTGTCGGGTGCAACTGGCTCGTCTGCCTGGCCGTGTGGATGTCCATCGCCGCGACCTCGGTGTCGGGGAAGATCCTCGCCATCTTCTTCCCGATCATGGCCTTCGTGGCGATGGGTTTCGACCACGTGGTCGCCAACATGTTCTTCCTGCCCGCCGCGATGTTCAACGACGTCCCGGGCATCACCTGGGGTGACGTCACCTTGAACTGGCTGCTCGCGGGCACGGGCAACCTGGTGGGCGCGGTGATCTTCGTGGCGAGCTCCTACTGGTACCTGTTCCTCAAGGACCAGCCCGAGCACGCTCCCTCGGTCGAGGAGAAGCGCTAGCCGGAGGACCCCTCGAGGACGACGCGTCGGTCGTCGGGGAGCCGTCGGGTGAGCCGGGCGCGATCGAGGTGCTCCAGCAGGGGGAGCACGACGCGGCGGCTGCTCCCTAGGTGCGAGCGTGCCTGGCTGGTCGTGAACGGCTGAGGGAGCACCCCCAGCGCCTCGACCGCCCGCCGTTCGGCCCCCGGCATCAGCACGATGCCCGGCGCGAGCCTGAGCAGGCGACCCGCCCTCGCCGCCGCGGCCACCCGCGTCGGGTCCAGCCCGAGGTCACGGAGGCGGTCCGCGGTCGGCGCCTGGAACGGGTTCGTGGACAGCTCCTCAGCGAGCCTCGTGAGGGCCCGCTCCAGCTCCACGGGGAGGACGTCGCCAGCGGGGGCGAGCACGCGTCCCTCCACGAGTCGGAGCGGCTCGCGCAGCACAGCGGCCACGAGCTCGGGGGAGGGCAGGTGGAGACGGTCGGCCAGCACCGCGAGCGGCAGCCCCCGGTCCAGCGGCCGGGCCCGGTCGTGGTCGGTGACGAGCTCGAGGACCTGGGCGGCCGCCGCCTCCGCCCGGTCGGCGCTCATCACCCAGCGTCCGGCCCTGACGACGGACTCGACCGCTGTCGAGGCGGGCACCCCGAGCTGACGGAGGGTGTCGAGGTCCACCACCTCGCGACGTCGTACCTCCGAGGCGAGATCGGGTACGCCGGTGACCTCGTGCAGCGCGCCGGCGCGCTCGACCGCGGCACCCCGCCGCCGGAGCGGCGGGGGCAGCGGGTCGAGGACGTGCGCCCCCCACACCTGGCGGTTGCCGGGGTCCCGGACGAGGGCCCGGTCGCCCACGCGCAGGGGCAGCGGCTGCGGGAGGGTGAGCCGCACGAGATCGTCGGCCAGCGGCCGGCATCGCGTCGTGAGCGAGAGGGCGCCGACGTGCAGCATCGGGTGCGACGGCAGCCGCGTCACGTCGCCGGCGATGCGGACGTCGACGACCTCCGTCCAGTGGTGCGCGCCAGGGGTGGTCAGGCTGCCGGCGCGATCGAGGTCCGCGACGTCCCCGGAGACGTTGAGCGCCACCCGAGCGAGGCCGGAGACCGACTCCACCACCCGCCCGAGCGCCTGGACGCCGCGCACCCGCACGGTCGCCGTCCCGGTGCTGAGCCGGTCACCGACGGCGATGGTCCCCGCGGGGAGCGTGCCGGTCACGACCGTCCCGGCGCCGCTGATCGTGAAGCGGCGGTCGAGCCACAGCCGGACGTCGGCGCGCGGATCGGCGGGCGGCACGCCAGTGACCAGCTCGACCAGCCTGGTCCGCAGCTCCGGCAGCCCGCTGCCGGTCCGGCTGCTCACCGACACGACGGGGGAGCCACGCAGCGAGGTGCTCGCCAGCTCCGCGGCGGCCCGGTCCATGGCGGGACCCGGGTCGGCGAGGTCGCTCCGCGTGACGGCCACGACGGCGTGCTCGACCTGCAGCGCGTCCAGCGCGGCGAGGTGCTCGGCGGCCTGGGGCATCCAGGGGTCGTCGGCGGCGACCACGAACAGCACGGCCGGCACCGGCCCGACTCCCGCCAGCATCGTGGTGACGAAGCGCTCGTGCCCCGGGACGTCGACGAAGGCGAGGTCGCCCACGCCGGGGAGGGAGGTCCAGGCGTAGCCGAGCTGGATGGACAGTCCTCGTCGCCGTTCCTCCTCGAGACGGTCGGGCGCGGTGCCGGTCAGCGCCTCGACCAGGGCGGACTTGCCGTGGTCGACGTGTCCTGCCGTGGCGATGACGTGCACTACGCGTGGTCCGGGAGGTCGGGACGCGACGCCGCCCGCAGCACGGCGTCGACGAGCAGCGCGTCGTCCTCGGCAGGGACGGCGACGAGGTCCAGCAGCAGCCGACCGCGCTCGATCCGGCCCATCACCGGCTGGACCCGGTCGCAGCGCAGCGGTTCGGCCAGGTGGGCGGGCAACGACACGGCGGCGCTGGGCAGCGACACCTCCGGGGCGCCCCCGCCGCCCACGGCGGCGCGGGACGGCAGGGCCGCTGCGTCGACGACGCCCGTGAGCCGGGCGGCGACTCGCTCGGCCCGCGCCAGGAGGTCGGCGGGGTCGGCCGCGAGCGCGGAGACGACCGGCGGCGGCGGTCCGGTCAGGGTCGCCTCGAGAGCTGCCAGCGTCAGCTTGTCCACCCGCAGCGCTCGGGCGAAGGGGTGCCGGCGCAGGGCCTCGACGAGATCGGCACGACCGAGCATCAGCCCGCACTGCGGGCCCCCGAGCAGCTTGTCGCCGGACGCCGTGACCAGGTCGGCGCCGGCGCGCAGGGCCGATGCGGCGCTCGGCTCGTCGGGGAGCCTGGGGTGCGGCGCGAGCAGGCCGGAGCCGATGTCCGCGACCACGGGCACCGGCAGCGAGGCGAGCTCCCCGATCCCGACCGACGAGGTGAAGCCGGAGACCACGAAGTTGGACGGGTGGACCTTCAGCACGAACGCCGTGCGCTCGCTGACGGCGGCCGCGTAGTCGGACAGGCGGACCCGGTTGGTCGTGCCCACCTCGCGCAGCCGGGCGCCCAGGGACTCCAGCAGCTCCGGGATCCGGAAGCCGTCGCCGATCTCCACGAGCTCCCCCCGCGCGACGATGATCTCGCGACCGGCGGCCAGGGCACAGGTGACCAGGGCGAGGGCGGCGGCGCCGTTGTTGACGACGTGCACACCACCGGCGTCGGGCACGGCCGCTGCGAGCGCCGCCATGGCCGTGCGTCCGCGCCGTCCGCGCCGACCGGTCGCCAGGTCCAGCTCGACGTCGGTCGTGCCGGCGGCCACGCCGAGGGCCTCCACGGCGGCTGCGGAGAGAGGCGCCCGCCCGAGGTTGGTGTGGACGACGACGCCGGTGGCGTTGAGGACCGGGCTCAGCGCGGTGGCGAGCCGCGGCAGGTCGGCCACGACCTCCGCCACGACGTCCCCCGGCGCCACCTCGCCGGCCCGGCAGCGGTCGAGCGTCGTCGCCACGACGCGCTTGACCAGGTCGGGGCCGAGGCGTCGGGTCGCGTCCAGGAGTCGCGGGTCGCCCAGCACGGCGTCGGTGCGGGGCGTGGCACTGCGCGGGTCCGTCACGTCCCACCTCCGACCGACATCGGACCGGAGCCGGCCCAGCGGACATCCATTGGCTGGCGGAGGCGGACGGGAATCGAACCCGCCTGACCGAGATGCTCGGCCACTACGGTTTTGAGGACCGCGCCCATCACCAGACGAGGAACGCCTCCGGGGCTCACTGTAGGGGAGGGGCCCTGGCCACACCTCCTAGCCTGGCTCCATGAGCCAGCACTCGGACGTCCGACTCACGCAGTACGCCGCCGGCGGCGGGTGCGCCTGCAAGGTGCCGCCCGGTGAGCTCGAGCGGGTGCTGGCGGGACTGCCCGGCGGTCGGGCGGTCGGCACCGGGGTCGGTGACCTCATCGTGGGCCTCGAGCACGGCGACGACGGCGCCGCCGTGCGGATCGACGAGGGTCCGGGCGGGCGCGCGGTGATCGCGACCGCCGACTTCTTCACCCCGGTCGTCGACGACGCCTACGACTGGGGCCGGATCGCCGCGGCGAACGCCCTCTCCGACGTCTACGCGATGGGTGGCGAGCCGCTGCTCGCGGTCAACCTGCTCGCGTGGCCGCGGGACCGGATCCCGTTCGAGCTCGCCGCCGAGGTCCTGCGTGGCGGTGCCGACGTCTGCCTGGAGGCCGGTGCCCACCTGGCCGGCGGGCACAGCATCGACGACCCGGAGCCGAAGTACGGCCTGGCCGTCACCGGCTTCGGCGATGCCGACGCCCTGCTGCGCAACGACGCCGCCAGTGCCGGCTCCGCCCTCACCCTGACCAAGCCCCTGGGGCTGGGCATCCTCAACAACCGGCACAAGGCGACCGGGCAGCGCTTCGAGCAGGCCGTGGCGACCATGGTGGCCCTGAACCGGGACGCCTCGCGTGCGGCGGTCGCCGCCGGGATCCGGGCGGCCACGGACGTCACGGGCTTCGGCCTGCTGGGCCACCTCTACAAGATGGCCCGGGCCAGTGGCGTCACGGCGGTCGTCGACGCTGCGGCGGTGCCCTACCTCGCCGACGCGCGGGAGTCGGTCGCGGAGGGCTTCGTGCCCGGGGGGAGCCGGCGCAACCTCGACTGGGTCCGCCCCCACCTGGACGCGACGGTGGACGACGACGAGCTGGTGATGCTCGCGGACGCCCAGACCTCGGGAGGGCTGCTGGTCGCCGGGGAGCTGCCCGGGCACCCCGTCATCGGGGAGCTGGTCCCCGCCGGCGAGTTCCCCCTCGTCATCCGGTGAGTCGTCTGCGAGGATGAGGAAGCACTCTGGGGGGTAACGGTCGGCGACCTACGGAAGGCGTGGCATGGGCTTCGGTGAGCGGGTGAGCAAGACCTTCCTGTCCTGGCCCGTCGTGCGCCAGCTCAGCGGGCCGGACCCGCTCGGTCGCGGCCCGGCTGCCCGGTCCCAGCAGACCGAGGACCTCTCGGACCGCACCGAGACCGCCGACCGGGTCGCCCGCAGCGTCTGCCCGTACTGCGCCGTGGGCTGCGGTCAGCGCGTGTACGTCAAGGACGAGCAGGTCGTCCAGATCGAGGGCGACCCCGACAGCCCGGTCTCCCGCGGCCGCCTGTGCCCCAAGGGCTCCGCGAGCAAGAACCTCGTCACCAGCCCGCTGCGCGAGACCAAGGTGCGCTACCGCCCGCCCTACGGCACCGAGTGGGAGGACCTCGAGCTCGACGTCGCGATGGAGATGATCGCCGACCGCGTGGTCAAGGCCCGCGCGGACAGCTGGCAGGACCTCGACGACGACAAGACGGTCCGGCGCACGCTGGGCATCGCGAGCCTCGGAGGGGCGACCCTCGACAACGAGGAGAACTACCTCATCAAGAAGCTGTTCACCGCGATGGGCGCCATCCAGATCGAGAACCAGGCGCGTATTTGACACTCCGCCACGGTCCCCGGTCTGGGGACCTCGTTCGGGCGCGGCGGCGCCACCGGGTTCCTCCAGGACCTGGCCAACGCTGACTGCATCGTGATCCAGGGCTCCAACATGGCCGAGGCCCACCCCGTCGGGTTCCAGTGGGTGATGGAGGCCAAGGCGCGCGGTGCCAAGGTGATCCACGTCGACCCCCGGTTCACGCGGACGAGCGCGCTCGCGGACACCTTCGTCCCGCTGCGGGTCGGCACGGACATCGCGTTCCTCGGCGGCGTCATCAACTACGTGCTGCAGAACGAGCTCGACTTCCGCGAGTACGTCGTGGCCTACACCAACGCGGCGGTCATCGTCGGGGAGGACTACCAGGACTCCGACGACCTCGACGGGCTGTTCTCCGGCTTCGACCCCGCGACCCGCACCTACGACCCCACCAGCTGGCAGTACGCCGGGGAGGGCGGCTCCCAGGACAACGCCAACGAGCAGAACCCCGTCACCCAGCGGGAGACGGCCAGCGGCATGCAGCACGAGACCCACGGGGCTGGCGTGCAGAGCGACCCCCAGCGCGACGAGACGCTGCAGGACCCGCGGTGCGTCTACCAGATCCTCAAGCGGCACTTCGCGCGCTACACCCCCGAGCTGGTCTCGCAGACCTGCGGCGTCTCGACCGAGGCCTTCTTGGAGGTGGCGCGGGCGTTCGCCGAGAACTCCGGCCGCGAGCGCACCACGGCGCTCGTCTACAGCGTCGGGTGGACCCAGCACAGCGTGGGCGTCCAGTACATCCGGACCGGCGCCATCCTGCAGCTCCTCCTCGGCAACATGGGACGCCCCGGTGGCGGCATCATGGCGCTGCGCGGGCACGCCAGCATCCAGGGCTCCACCGACATCCCCACCCTGTTCAACCTGCTCCCGGGCTATCTCCCGATGCCCACCGCCGGGACCGACGACTCCCTCGACGACTGGCTCGAGGGGATCAACCACCCGGGCTCGAAGGGGTACTGGGCCAACGCGCGCGCCTACGGCGTCAACCTGCTCAAGGCCTACTGGGGCGACGCCGCCACCGCCGAGAACGACTTCTGCTTCGACTACCTGCCGAAGATCAGCGGCGACCACGGCACCTACCGCACGGTGCTCGACATGATCGACGGCAAGGTGAAGGGCTACTTCCTGCTCGGGCAGAACCCGGCTGTCGGCTCGGCCCACGGCAAGGCCCAGCGTCTCGGGATGGCCAACCTGGACTTCATGGTGGTGCGCGACCTCTTCGCGATCGAGAGCGCGACGTTCTGGAAGAACTCGCCGGAGGTCGAGACCGGCGAGATCGTGCCGGAGGAGTGCCGCACCGAGGTGTTCTTGATGCCCGCGGCCTCGCACGTGGAGAAGGAGGGCACCTTCACCCAGACCCACCGCATGCTGCAGTGGCGGGAGAAGGCCATCGAGCCCCCGGGCGACTGCCGCTCGGAGCTGTGGTTCTTCTACCACCTGGGCCGGATGATCCGCGCCCGGCTGGAGGGCTCCACCGAGGCCAGGGACCGACCGCTCCTCGACCTCGCGTGGGACTACCCGACGGTGGGCGAGACCCAGGACCCCGATGCCGAGGCCGTGCTCATGGAGATCAACGGCTTCGACATCGCGACCGGCCGGCCGCTGTCGTCCTTCACCGAGATGAAGGAGGACGGCTCGACGCTCGGCGGCTGCTGGATCTACACGGGAGTCTTCAAGGACGGCGTCAACCAGGCGGCCCGGCGCAAGCCCGGCTCGGAGCAGAGCTATGTGGCACCCGAGTGGGGCTGGGCCTGGCCGGCCAACCGGCGCACGCTGTACAACCGCGCCTCCGCCGACCCCGAGGGCAAGCCGTGGAGCGAGCGGAAGGCCTACGTCTGGTGGGACGCCGACCGGGGCGAGGCAGGCGAGTGGACCGGTCATGACATCCCCGACTTCGAGGTGACCAAGCCCCCCTCCTACCGCGCACCGGAGGGCAGCGACGGGGTCGTGGCGATCGAGGGCGTCGACCCGTTCATCATGCAGGGCGACGGGAAGGGGTCCCTCTTCGTCCCGAAGGGGCTCATCGACGGTCCGCTGCCGACGCACTACGAGCCGGTCGAGTCGCCGTTCCGCAACCCGATCCACGCCCAGCAGGGCAACCCCACGCGCAAGGAGTACTCCCGCCCCGAGAACCGGCTCAACCCGAGCCCGCCGGAGAAGCACGGAGAGGTCTTCCCGTTCGTGTTCACCACGAGCCGGCTGACCGAGCACCACACGGCCGGCGGCATGAGCCGCTACGTCGCGCGGCTGGCGGAGCTGCAGCCCGAGATGTTCATCGAGGTCTCTCCCGAGCTCGCCGCGGAGCGCGGCCTCGAGAACGGCGGGTGGTGCCACGTGGTCACGGCACGCTCCGCGGTCGAGGGCCGGGTGCTGGTGACCGACCGGCTCTCGCCGCTGCGCGTCGACGGGCGCACCATCCACCAGGTGTGGCTGCCCTACCACTGGGGCACGGGCGGCCTGGTCACCGGCGACTCCGCCAACGACCTCTTCGGGGTCGCCCTCGACCCGAACGTCCTGATCCAGGAGACCAAGGCGGGCACCTGCGACGTCCAACCCGGTCGCCGCCCCACCGGCCGTGCGCTGCTCGCCTTCGTCGAGGGCTACCAGCGCCGAGCCGGCGTCCTGCACGCCCCAGCCCGGCCGATCGTGACCGCCGGGATCGACGCCGACGTCCCTGACGCCGGCGACGAGACCCCCGACCCCACCGGAGGACCATGATGGCCGGCAAGCACAGCCTCTTCGGACCGGTGGACCCGGCGGCCGACGCGGGCTACGAGGAGGACCGTCCCCCACGCAAGGGCTTCTTCACCGACACGAGCATCTGCATCGGGTGCAAGGCCTGCGAGGTGGCGTGCAAGGAGTGGAACGACGTCCCCGCCACGCACTTCGACCTGCTCGGGTCGTCCTACGACAACAGCTTCTCGTTGAACGCCAACCAGTGGCGGCACGTCGCGTTCATCGAGCAGCCGAAGCGGATGGGGGAGCAGGAGTCCGGGCTGCGTCGGCAGGCCCAGGAGGCGGCGGGGCAGCAGGCCGTCGACCTGGGGATGCCGGGGATGGCGCCGCCCGGGGTGATGCTCCCGGAGAGCGGCGAGGACGACGCCGTCGACCGCCCGGACTTCCGCTGGCTGATGTCCTCGGACGTCTGCAAGCACTGCACCCACGCCGCCTGCCTCGACGTCTGTCCCACCGGCTCGCTGTTCCGCTCGGAGTTCGGCACCGTCGTCGTCCAGGACGACATCTGCAACGGCTGCGGGTACTGCGTCCCGGCCTGCCCCTACGGCGTGATCGAGCGACGCAAGGGACCCGAGGGGTCCAAGAACGTCGGCATCGCGCAGAAGTGCACGCTCTGCTACGACCGCCTCGGCTCCGGGAAGACCCCGGCGTGCGCGCAGGCGTGCCCGACCCAGTCGATCCAGTTCGGTGACGTCGAGGAGCTCCGCGAGCGGGCCAACGCCCGTGTCGAGCAGCTGCACGAGGCCGGGATCATGGACGCCCGGCTCTACGGCAACGATCCCGAGGACGGCGTCGGCGGGACCGGCGCCTTCTTCCTGCTGATGGACGAGCCGGAGGTCTACGGCTTCCCGCCCGACCCGGTGGTGACCACGAAGGACCTGCCCGAGATGTTCACCCGCGCCGGGGCCGCCGCGCTGGTCCTGCTCGCCGGCGCCGCCCTCTCCTTCGTGGGACGGCGCCGATGACCACTCCCGGCATCGAGGCCACCCCGGGCTCCGCAGGCGGGCGCACGAGACGCCGTGGCGGCCGCCGCAAGGGCGGCGGCGACCGGTCGATGGTCCCCGAGGCGACGTTCACCTCCTACTACGGCCGGCCGATCGTGAAGCCGTCGCCGTGGGAGAACGACATCCCGATCTATCTCTTCGCGGGCGGGGTCGCCGCCGGGTCCTCGCTGATCGCCGCCGGCGCAGACCTGACCGGCCGACCGACGCTGCGGCGGTCCGGGCGACTGGGGGCGCTGGCCGCGTTGACGGTCTCCATGGTGGCGCTGGTGCACGACCTCGGGATGCCGAGCAGGTTCCTGAACATGCTGCGGGTGGCGAAGCTCACCTCGCCCATGTCGGTCGGCACCTGGATCCTGTCGATCTACGGCCCCTTCGCCGGGGTGGCCGCCGCCGCCGAGGTGGTCTCGATGCTGCCCCCACGCCTGCGCGGCGGGCCGCTGCGGCTCGCGGCGTACGCCGACCGGCCCGCCGGCCTGCTCGCCGGACTGTTCGCCCCACCGGTGGCCGCCTACACCGCGGTGCTGCTCTCCGACACGGCCACCCCGTCGTGGCACGCGGCGTACAAGGAGCTGCCCTTCGTCTTCGTCGGCTCGGCGGCCGCCGCCTCGGCCGGCCTCGGGCTGATCACCTCGCCGTTGGAGGAGACCGGTCCGGTGCGCCGGATGGCGCTGGGCGGCGCGGTGCTCGAGCTGGTCATGGAGCAGCGGATGGAACACACCATGGGCATCACCGCCGAGCCCCTGCACCACGGCAAGGCGGGGCGCCTGATGAAGGCAGCCAAGGCCCTCACCGTGGCCGGCGCCGCGGGCTCCTTGCTCGCGGGCCGCAGCCGCGTGATCGCGGTCGGGTCGGGCCTGGCCCTGCTCGCGGGGTCGGCGTGCACCCGGTTCGGCGTCTTCGAGGCCGGGCAGGAGTCCGCCAAGGACCCGAAGTACACCGTCGTCCCCCAGCGGGAGCGCCTGGACCGGGGCGAGCCCATCCGGTTCGAGAAGCCCGCGGAGCCACCGGTCACCTGACCGCCGCCACGCGGCCGGCGGCGTACCCGGGCCGGTTTTCCCGGTGATCCGGGGAAACCTGACGTTCTCGGCCATCGCGATGCCCGAGAACGTCAGGTTCTCCCTGAGAAGTGCGAGCCGGCTGCCCACGTCGCCGCGTGCTTCCCGGCGGCTGGAACGGCCCCGTCAGGCCCTCTCAGGCCGCTGACGCCGACACGTCGCCGTGGCGGGCCAGGCTGACCGCGCCGGCCACGGCGAGCACGAACCCGACCGCGGCGACCGCGCCCCACCCCGGGCGGGGCTGGTCGCCGAGGAGGAGCAGCCCCACCAGCGCGGGGGCGACGGTCTCGCCGACCACCAGGGGAGCGGTGGCCTGGGTGACGCTGCCACGCTGGAGGGCGATCGAGTAGGTGAGCAGCGCGACGACGCCGGCGACCGCCAGGGCGTACGTCGCCGGGTTCCGCAGCAGCGGGCCGACCTCGTGCAGGAGGTGCTGGGGCGACAGGTTCCCGGGCAGCATCCGGGAGGCGACCGCCGTGGCGCCGAACGCGAGGCCGGCGACGGCGCCGAGGGCCCGGGCTCCCACGGCCCCCGGCACGCGTGCGAGCGGGACCGCGGCGAGCGCCAGCACCAGGGTCGCCGCCAGGACACCCCACTGCTCGGCGTCGCTGACCTCGACGCTGCGGTCCTCGGTGGCGGAGAGGCCGACCAGCACCAGCCCGCCGACCACCACCGTGATCCCGAGCCGGTCGGCCCGGCTCAGCGGCATCCGCAGGAACAGCGCGCCCAGGACGGCGGTGATCGCCAGGAAGCTGGCGACCACCGACTGCACCACGAACAGCGGCAGGCTGCGGACCGCGACCAGGCTGAGCAGGAACCCGAGCCCGTCCAGGCAGACCCCGAGCACGTACGTCCAGGAGCGGAGCAGCCGGACCAGCAGCCGCGGGTCGAGCCCCTCCACCGCGTCGGCACCGCGCGCGGCGACGGCCTCGAGGACCGAGCTGACGCCGTAGCAGAGCGCGGCCCCGGCGGCAGCGAGCAACCCCAGGACCATCGATCCACGCTAGCGGAGCCGGGAGTTCCCGAGGTGACGTCAGGCACACTGGCTCCCATGCGGCGCAGGCGCTCGCAGGACCGCAGGACCCCGTGGAGCGACGTGCTCGACGGCTGGCTGTTCGCGCTCTCCGGGGTGATCGCGGTCTGGTTCGCCTACGTCCTGCTGCGCGACGGGGTCCGCCCCGGGTGGCCCACGCTGCTGCTGCTCGTCTTCTGGGTGTTCTTCAGCTACCTCGTGCTGCCGCGCCTGCACCGGATCCTCACCGCGATCTACCTGCCCGGCTACTTCGTCGGGCGCACCCGCACCAGCGACGGACTCCTCGGGGACCCCGTCAACCTCGGGTTCCTCGGGGACGAGGACCAGGTCCACGGCGCGATGACCCTCGCCGGGTGGACGCTGGCCGACGAGCTCGACGTCCGGAGCGCGGCCGGCATCGTCCGCGGCGTGCTGCGCGGGCGCAGCTACGCCGGCGCACCGGTGAGCCCGCTGCACCTCTTCGACCGCAGGCAGGACTTCGCCTACGAGCAGGAGGTCGCGGGCAGCCCCTCGCAGCGCCACCACATCCGGTTCTGGCGCTGCCCGGACGGCTGGCTCCTGCCGGGGGGCTTCCGGGCCGACTGGCTGGCCGCGGCCACCTTCGACCGCGGCGTCGGCCTGTCGCTGTTCACCCTGCAGTTCACCCACCGCATCGACGAGGACACCGATGTCGAGCGCGACTTCGTCGTCGCCACGGTGTGCGACGCGGTGCCCGCCGCGCAGGTCGGCGTGATCGAGAACTTCTCCTCCGGCTACCACCACCGCAACGGCGGCGGCGACCGGATCCGCACCGACGGCGACCTGCCGATCCTCGACGTGCGCTGCGCCCCCGGCCGAGGCGGCGCGCACGCCTCCGCGCCGGCGGCGCGGGCGACCGACGTCCCGCAGTCGGTGCTGGTCGGGTCCGGGGTCGCCCTCGCCCGCGCCTCGACGTACGCCGTGGGCGCGACGGTGTACGTCGTCCAGGAGTCCACCACGGTGCTGGCGGTGACCGTCGCGATCCTCGCCGTCTGCGAGGGCGCCTTGGCGCTCGCCACCCTCGCTGCCTGGAACTGGGCCCGGCTCCTGCTCGTCGCCGGGTGCTCGGTGACCGCGGTGACCGCGATGACCGTCTCGTTCGTCGGCCACCGGCCGCCGGTGGGTCTGGGCCAGCTGCTCACGGTCGGCGGCAGCATCCTGGTCCTGCTCGCGCTGTCCAGCCAGGAGGCCCGGGACTACGCCACCGGCGCGGGGGCCCGCACGACCCCGGCGAAGGCGTCGGCATGACCCGGGCGCCGTGGCGCAGCCCGCTGCTGCCCGCCGTCCTCGGCCTCGGTGCCGGGGTCCTCTACGCCAACTTCGTGCTGGACTGGGTACGCCGCGGGTCGGCGAGCCTGGGCCACGCCGTGAGCGAGCTGGCGGCTCCGGGCGAGTCGCAGGCGTGGGTGTACCGAGCCGGCGAGGTCGGCTGCGCCGCGCTGGTCCTGCCCCTGCTGCCGGCGGTGCGCGCCGGTCTCCCGGCCGGTCCGGGGCGCGAGGTCGTCACCGGCGCCACCGCCGTCTTCGCGGTCGGGGCGGCTACCGCCGGTCTGGTCCCCACCCCGTGCGGTCCGGGCGTGGTCCGCGACCAGGTCGACCGCCGCCCGCGCAGCGACCTGCACGACGGCGCCAGCATCGTCTCCGACTCGGCGCTCTACCTCGGTGTGGCCGCTGCCTGGGCGACCACGCGGCACCGCGGACCCCGCTGGTTCCACCGGGCTGCGGGGTGGGTCCTCTGCCTCGGCTCGGGCAGCAGCCTGGTGTACGGCTACGCGCGGCCCTCCGCCGGCCGACGGTGGGTGGCCGGCGTCAGCCAGCGGGTCAACGTCGTCACGATCAGTGCCTGGCTGGGCTGCCTCGGCGTGCTCGCGGCACGCGCGGCGCGCGACCGGGCAGCGCGGCCACCCACATGAGCGGCGAGTCCGAGCGCCGCCTGCGCCGCCACCTGCCCGCGGACGACCGGTGGCCGGACCGGTTCGCGGGCGCGTGGTTCCTCTTCGCCGCCCTGGCCGCGGTGGTGGCGGTGGTGCCGCCCTGGCACCGCTACTTCGAGCAGTCCGCCGACCCCCTCTCGCAGCTGACCATCCCGATCGTCCCCAGCCTGGTCTACGCCGCCCTTCTCCTGGTCACGGCCGTCGCGCTGCGCCGCCGGCTGCTCGCGGCGTGGTGGGTCGTCGTCGTGTGGTGGCTCGGGGTCCCCGAGGTCGGGAGGGTGCTCTCGGTGTCCCGGGGGGAGGACGTGGTCCTGTCCGCCGCAGGCTTGGTGCTCGTCGGGGCGGTGATCGTCCTGGCGGTCGCGGTGCGCCACCAGTTCGTCGCCCGCCGCGCGCCGGGGAGCCTGTGGACGGCGCTGGCGGTCTTCCTCGGCGGCGGCCTGGTGACCGTGCTGGGCGGCGGTGCCCTGGTCAGCGCCTTCGGCCGCTCCGCGAGCTACCCGGCGTCGCTCCGCTACGTCCTCGACGCGATCCTGATCGACCTGGGGCGGATCGGCTCCGAGCCCGCGGCCGAGGCTCCGTGGTGGGTGCGCCTGGTGATCGGGGTGCTCGGCGCCGTGGTCGTGCTCGGCGCCGCGCTGATCCTGTTCCGGGCGTCGCGGGACACCCGCACCCTCGGGGTGGCCGACGAGGCCCGGGTGCGGACCCTGCTGCGCGACTTCGGGGACCACGACTCGCTCGGCTACTTCGCCACCCGGCGCGACAAGGCGGTCGTGTGGGACACCGGCTCCCCGGAGACCGCGCGGGCCGGGGTCTCCTACCGCACCGTCGGCTCGGTCAGCCTGGCCAGCGGCAACCCGGTCGGCGACCCGGCGTCCTGGCCCGACGCGATCGCGCGATGGCGCGACCAGGCCCGGGCGAAGGGATGGTCGCTGGCGGTGATGGGCGCCGGCCACGAGGGCGCCCTGGCGTACGCCGACGCCGGCCTCTCGGTGCTCGACCTCGGCGACGAGGCGGTCGTCGACCTGACGGCGTTCTCGCTCACCGGCCCCGGCATGAAGCAGGTGCGCCAGTCGGTCTCCCGCCTGCGTCGCCGCGGCTACACCACCCGGGTGCTGCGGCACGCGAGCCTGACCGAGGCCGACTTCGCGGCCCTGGACGACGCCGCTGCGTCGTGGCGGGGAGACGGGGGAGACGAGCGGGGCTTCTCGATGGCGCTGGGCCGGCTCGGCGACCCGCTCGACGGGGCCTGCGTGCTGGTCGCGGCGTACGACGCCGAGGGCGGCCTGCGCGGGTTCCTGAGCTTCGTGCCGTGGGGGCGCACCGGGCTGTCGCTGGACCTGATGCGGCGCGACCCGACGTCCGACAACGGGCTCGTCGAGCTGATGGTCGCCAGCCTCGCCGACGAGGCGGCGACCTTCGGGATCGGGCCGGTCTCACTGAACTTCGCGATGTTCCGCGAGGCCTTCGAGCGCGGCGCCGAGATCGGCGCCGCCCCGGTCGCCCGGTTGTGGCGCCAGGGGCTGCTGCTGGCGAGCCGGAACTGGCAGCTGGAGTCGCTCTACCGCTCCAACGCCAAGTACCTCCCCGAGTGGCAGCCGCGCTACCTGGGCTACGAGTACACCTCCGACCTGCCCCGCGTGGGGATGGCGGCGGGCAGCGCCGAGGGGTTCCTCACCGCGCCGTCGATCGCGATGCTGCGCCGCCACGCGCGCGGGCAGCAGGGGGAGGACGGCCTGCAGACCGGCGGGCCCGACCACGCCGCCGCCGTCCTCGCGCTCGTCCCGCCGCCGCGCGACGTCGTCGCCGAGGCCGTGTCGCCCGAGCACCTGCCCGAGCAGATGCGGGTACGCCGCGCGAAGCTGGACCGGATCCGGGCCGCCGGGATCGACCCGTACCCGGTCACCGCGCCGCGGACCCACACGCTCGCGGAGGTCCGCGCGCTGGTCCCGGAGAACCTCGCGCCCGGCACCGAGACCGCGACGACGGTCAGCGTGGTCGGCAGGGTGCTGCTCAAGCGGGACATGGGGCGCCTGGGCTTCGCCACCCTGCGCGACGGCAGCGGCGACCTCCAGGTGATGGTGGACGCGGCGCACGTCTCGGCCGACGACCTGGCCTTCTGGGAGCACTCCATCGACCTCGGCGACCACGTGGGCGTCACCGGGACCGTGGTCACCACCAACCGCGGCGAGCTGTCGGTCCGCGCGGAGACGGTGGTGCTGACCAGCAAGGCGCTGCGGCCCCTGCCCGACAAGCACGAGGGGCTCACCGATCCCGACGCCCGGGTCCGGATGCGGTACGTCGACCTGATCGTCCGGCCCGAGTCGCGGGCGATCGCCTACCAGCGGGCGACGGTGGTGCGCAGCGTCCGGGACTCGCTGCGGGCCCGCGGGTTCACCGAGGTCGAGACCCCGATCCTGCAGACCGTCCACGGCGGCGCGAACGCACGCCCGTTCGAGACCCACATCAACGCCTACGACCTCGACCTCTACCTGCGGATCGCGACTGAGCTGCACCTCAAGCGGCTGCTGGTCGGGGGGATGGAGAAGGTCTTCGAGGTCGGCCGGCAGTTCCGCAACGAGGGCGCCGACTTCAAGCACAACCCGGAGTTCACCTCGCTGGAGGTCTACGAGACCTACGGCGACTACGACACCATGCGGGTGCTCACCCAGGAGCTGATCCAGGAGGCCGCGACCGCGGTGTACGGCGCGCCGGTGGCCCGCCGCCCGGGCCCGGACGGAAAGGTCGTGGAGCACGACCTGTCGGGGGAGTGGCCGGTGAGGACCATCTGCCAGGCGGTCTCGGAGGCGCTGGGCGAGGAGGTCACCACCGACACCCCGCTGCGGACCCTGCTCCGCCACGCCGAGCAGATCGGCCTCGAGCTCGACCTCGACCCGTCCTGGGGCTTCGTGCTCGAGGAGATCTACGGCGAGCTCTGCGAGAGCCGGACCACCACCCCGGTCTTCTACACCGACTTCCCCAAGGAGAACGCCCCGCTGACCCGGCCGCACCGGCACGACCCGCGGCTCACCGAGAAGTGGGACCTGGTCATCTTCGGCGCCGAGCAGGGCACGGCGTACTCCGAGCTGATCGATCCCGTCGACCAGCGGGAGCGGCTGGTCGCGCAGTCCCTGCTGGCGGCCGCGGGGGACGCCGAGGCGATGCAGGTCGACGAGGACTTCCTCCAGGCGCTGGAGTACGGGATGCCGCCGACCGGCGGCATGGGGCTGGGCATCGACCGGCTGGTCATGAACCTCACCGGCCTCAGCATCCGCGACACGATCCTGTTCCCGCTGGTCAAGCCGCAGCGCTGACCGGGCCGGCCGAAGATCATTCGAAATGAATGAGGAGTTCGCCGACCCGTCGTGTGCATGGTGGAGCATCGCCGGGCAAGGGAGCTTCGCTGTGCAGACGTCGGTCGGTCGGGGGAAGCGTCCGCGCGGGCGGCGTCTCCGCAGGGCACTGTGGTGGGTCGTGGCCTCCGCCTTGGTGGCGACGAGCATGCTCGCCGTCGAGGTCGTCTCGCCACCTGCTGCGCATGCTGACGAAGTGGCGTTTGAGTGCACGACGACGGCGTACCTCTTCCAGTCGCCCTATCAGTTCGAGACCGAGGTGTACGCCGTCGATCTGGTGACGGGAGCGTCGACGCGCGCCGGGACGATCGATGGCTACGTCAACGGCGTCGGGTACAACGACCGCGACGACTTCATGTACGGCTACTACAAGGACAGCAAGCAGATCGTCCGGATCGGCGCGGACCTGGCGCTGACGCCCCTCGGCGTGCCGAGCAACGACGAGCAGCGGCTGCGCACCGACATCATGTGGAGCTCGGGCGACGTCGACGAGCGAGGGCACCTGTGGCTCCTCGAGGTGAACGGACCCTGGGCGGAGGTCGATCTGACCGACGACCCGCCGACCCTGGTGGACCAGGGGACGGCGACGTCGACCGCCGGCTTCCCGGTCGACTGGGCCTTCATCGACGGCACGTTGTACGGGGTCGTGGTCCAGAGCGTCGGGGGTCGGTATCGCAGCGTGCTGGTCTCGTTCGACACGACGACCCACCAGTTCACCGACCTGGGCGTGCTCGACGCCCTCGCCGGAGAGGCCGGTGGTTTCGGAGCCGCGTACAGCGACGGGACCTACCTCTACGTCAGCAACAACCGGTCGGGCAACATCTTCCGCGTCGACCCGCGGACGACGGAGGCCTTCAAGCTGTCCGGCGGCCCGAACTCGGCCAACAACGACGGCGCCATGTGCCACACGCCGCTCGCGACTGTCACGGTGGTCAAGAACGTGGGCGGCCGGCTGGTGACCGACGACCAGTTCACCGTCGCCCTCCTCGACGCCGCTGGGGACCCGGTCGTCGACGTCACGACGACGGGGACCCAGACGTCTGTGTCCTCGATCAACCAGCCGGTCGTACGCGGGCGCACCTACCTCGTCACGGACAACCTCACCGACGCGTCGCCGTCGCTGCCGACCGACTACACCGGCTCGCTGTCGTGCGTCAGCGAGGACGGCCCGGTCCCCGTGCCACAGCTGGAGATAGCCAACTGGTCCCTGACCATCGGCGACGCTGACGACTACGTGTGCACGGTCACCAACACGCCGGACGCGCCGGCTCCCGAGCTCGAGCTCGCCAAGTCGGTCACTGCGCTGGGGCCGTACGACGTCGGCGACGTCCTCACCTACTCGTTCGAGGTCACCAACGCCGGAAACGTCCCCGTCTCGGCGATCGCAGTCACGGAGGTCTCCTTCTCCGGGGCCGGGACACCCAGCACCCCCGTCTGTGCCGCGACGACACTTCAACCTGGCACGTCCACGACGTGCACGGCGACGTACACCGTGCAGGCGGCCGACGTCGCCGCCGGCTCCGTCTCCAACACCGCTCGCGCGACCGGGTCCGATCCCGGAGGCGGTCCGGTGACGTCCAACGACGACAGCGCCACGGTCCCGTCCACCCCGGCTCCGTCGCTGGCGTTCGAGAAGTCCGCGCTCCCGTCGGCGGTGGTCCAGGCCGGCGACACCGTCCGCTTCGAGTTCGGCGTCACCAACACCGGCAACGTCCCCGTCGCGGGCGTCGCGGTCTCCGACGACGCCTTCAACGGCACCGGCGCCGCCATCAGCACCCCGGTCTGCGACCGCACCACCCTGGGGCCGGGACAGGCAGCTCGCTGCGAGGCCACCTACACCGCCACCCAGGCAGACGTCGACCGGGCAGCGCCGCTCGTCAACAGCGCGCACGCCACGGGGACAGGTCCCAGCGGCGACCCGGTCAGCTCGCCACCCGACTCGGCGAGCGTCCCGGTCATCTCGACCCCGGAGCTCACCTTGCAGAAGTCGGCGTCGGGTCGCCCGCAACGCGGCGCTGACCGGATCGACTACCGCTTCAAGGTCACCAACACCGGGAACACGACGGTCAGTGGCCTGGACATCGCCGAGACCGCGTTCAGCGGGACCGGGCGGCTTCGCGGCCTCACCTGCCGGGCCACCACGCTCGCGCCCAGGGCGAGCACGATCTGCACCGCGCAGTATCGGGTGACCGCCGCCGACGTCAGGGCCGGGTTCGTCGAGAACACGGCGACCGCTGGCGGCCGCGACCCGCAGGCCGGACCCGTCGCCTCGAACCCCAGCTCCGCGGTCGTCGGCCTCCCCCTGGTCGGGTACACGCCGCGGATCGCCACCCGGGTCTCCGACAGGCGGGTCACGCCGGGGGAGCGGATCCACGACCGGGTACGACTGACCGGACTCGGCAGAGGCACCCGGGTCAAGGCCACCGCGCGCCTCTACGGCCCGTTCTCCAGTCGAGCGGCCGCTCGCTGCCGGCCGGCTCACCTGCAGAGGTCCGTGACCTGGCAGGCACGTCGGGGATGGACGAGGACTCCCTCGGTCCGCGTCTCCGAGCCCGGCGTGTACACGTGGCGGGTGAGCACGAGGCCCACCGCCTCGGTCGCCCGTGCCACGCACCGGTGTGGCCAGAGGTCGGAGACCCTCACGGTCGCGAAGCGCCCCTACCGGCCGCCGGCCGTCAACGGCGGCTTCGCCGGGACCCTGCTGTCACCGCCCGCTGCCCGCGGCAGCCTGCCCCGCGTCCGTGCGAAGGCGATAGGACTCGACGCGGCCGTGCTGAGGGCCGGCGTCCGACGTGGCGCCATGGAGCTTCCCCGCGACGTCGGCATGGTCTCCTGGCTCCGCAAGTCCGCCGGCTACGACGACGCGATCGGCACCACGGTCATCGGCGGCCACGTCTCCGACCGGCACGACAGACCCGGCGCCCTGCGCCGGCTCAGCCAGGCCCATCGGGGGCAGGCGGTCGAGGTGGTCTCCGGCAGGCAACAGGTCCGGTTCTCCGTCGTCCAGAAGGCGAGCTTCCCTCGGAACGCACGCCTCCCGCGTCGGTTCTTCCGCACCACTGGCCCGCACCGCCTGGTCCTGATCAGCTGCACCGACCGCGTCGTCTACCCGAACGGGCGCTTCCACTACACCCGCTACCAGGTGGTCGTCGCCAAGCAGGTGCCACCGCGCAGGGGGCGTTGAGCCGTTCCCGGGAAAGCCGGGAACGCACAGGTCACCAGCCGCAGCGCCGAGGACAGGGGAGGCCCGCAGTCGCTAGCCTCCGCGCTGTGACGACCACTCCCAGGCCCGGCGCCTGATGCAGCACCTCCGCATCACCTCGCCCGCCCACCTGACCGACCAGGTGCTGGCGGTCTTCGCCGGCGACCCGGCGGTGAGCCACCTCGCGGTGCTGCGCGGGGCGTCCCTCGAGCCCGTGGGGGACATCGTGCTGGCCGACCTCGCCCGCGAGGCCGCCAACGAGCTGATCGACCGGCTGATCGGCCTCGGACTCGCCGAGCACGGCGGGATCCACATCGAGCCGGTGACCACCTGGGTCTCGCGCGCGGGGCTCGCCGCCGAACGCCACACCCCCGGTTCCAGCGCCGACGCCGTCGTCTGGGCCGATGTCACCCAGCGCGCCTACGAGGAGTCCGAGCTCAACTGGACCTACCTGTCGTTCATGACGCTGGCCACGCTGCTCGCGAGCGTCGCCATCGTCGTGGACTCCCAGGTCCTGGTCATCGGAGCCATGGTGCTGGGACCGGAGTTCGTCCCGATCGCAGCGCTGGGCCTGGCCTCGGTACGGCGCCGCGGCACCCTGTTCGCCCGGGCCGCCCGCACGCTCCTGGTGGGGTTCGGGGTCGGGATCGCGGTCACCACGCTCGCCGCCCTGGCGGCGCGCGCGTCGGGGTGGGTCGTCACCTCCGACGTCACCGGTGAGCGCCCCGGCACCGGCTTCATCTACGCACCCGACAAGTGGTCCTTCATCGTCGCGCTCATCGCCGCGGCTGCGGGCGTGCTCTCCCTGACCTCGGCCAAGGTCGGCGGGCTGTCCGGGGTCTTCATCTCCGTCACCACGGTTCCCGCTGCCGGCAACATCGCCCTCGGCATCGCCTTCGGCGCGGCCGACGAGGTGTGGGGCAGCGTCCTCCAGCTGGCCCTCAACGTCTCTGGCATGGTCCTCGCCGGGTGGGGCACCCTCGCGCTCCAGCAGCGGGTGTGGAGCCGCAAGGCGCTCGTGCGCCAGCGGCTGCTCAGCCGCGACGGCGGCTGACTCCTACGCAGCGCGGGACGCGTGCCGCGTCGCGCGGAGGAGGACGGCGGCCAGGCCGGCGCACAGGGCCGCGGTCGGGGAGCCGCCGTGGGTGCCGTGGTCGGCCACCTCCAGCAGGGTCTTCCCGCAGCCGAGGTGGGACGGCTGCAGGAAGGGCCCGACCGGGCTGTCGGCCAGCTGGCGCAGGCGCCGGCCGCCGGCGTCGAGGAGCACCGCGACCGTCAGCTGGTTCGTCGGGCTGAGGGCGTGCGGGTCGCCGCCCGCGACCACGTGACGCGCCAGCTCGTCCACCAGCTCTCCGACGCACCCGAGGTCCGCGACGTACTCCAGCTGCTCGGCCTTCGTCGGCCCGGGCACCCAGGTCCTCGCCAGCACCGCCTCCCGCGCCGCGGACTGCTCCCCCCGACGCGCGCCCGACCCGCGGAGCACCTCTCCCGCGGCGTGCTCGTCCCCGGCGAGGGTGGCCCGCAGGGTGGCGTCGAAGGCATGCATGGTGGAACGGAGGAGCTGGGCGAGATCTGCATCGGTCATGCTCGGATCCTGCCTCGGGACCGGGACCCGATCCCTCGTCCTGACGGGTCCTTGAGAAGACCTGTACGCGACCTTGACGCCTACCTGCGGTCTACGGCGCGCCGCCCCTGTCAGCCTCGTCGCATGGGAATCGTGCACAACGCCGTCTACTGCGAGGGCGGTCGCAAGCTGGAGCCCGAGACCCTCGAGGTGACCTACGAGCTGCTGCGGGAGCGGCACGGGATGGGCTGGATCGGTCTGTACCGCCCGTCGCGGCGGGAGATCGACTCGATCGCGGCGGAGTTCGCGCTGCACCCGCTCGCCGTCGAGGACACCGTGAGCGCCCACCAGCGGCCGAAGCTGGAGCGGTACGGCGGGGTGCTGTTCACCGTGCTGCGTCCTGCCTCGTACGTCGCCGCGGAGAACCGCGTCGAGCTCGGTGAGCTGCACGTCTTCACGGGACCGGACTTCGTGGTCACGGTGCGGCACGCGGAGTCACCCGACATCGCCGCGATCCGCCGCCGCATGGAGGCCGACCCCGCGCTGCTGGCCCTGGGTCCGGAGGCGGTGCTGTACGCGATCCTCGACCAGGTCGTGGACGAGTACGAGCCGGTCGTGGACGGCCTGGAGATCAGCATCGACGAGATCGAGTCGGCCGTGTTCGCCGAGGACGGTGGCGTCTCGCGGCGGATCTACGCGCTCTCCCGCGAGCTGGCCGGCTTCCAGCGGGCCACCCGGCCCCTCCTCGGGATGCTCGAGGGACTCACCGAGGGCTTCGAGAAGTACCACGTGGACGAGGAGCTCCAGCGCTCGCTGCGCAACGTCGAGGACCACGCCATCCGGCTCATCGAGCGGGTCGAGGGCCTCCGCGTGCTGCTCCAGAACATCCTCACCGTGAACGCGACCCTGGTCGGGCAGCGCCAGAACGAGGAGATCCAGCGGCTCACCGAGTCCAGCCTGCGCCAGTCCGAGGAGGTCAAGCGGATCTCCTCGTGGGCGGCGATCCTGTTCGCGCCGTCGCTGGTCCCCACGGTCTACGGGATGAACTTCCGGGTGATGCCGGAGCTGGACTGGCGGCTCGGCTACCCCTTCGCGCTGCTGCTGATGAGCGCGATGTGCGCAGTGCTGTACGTCGTGTTCCGGCGCCGGGGCTGGCTGTGAGGCCGCGCCCGAGGATCGGCTAGCGGACGAACAGGTGCTCCCAGCCCCGGACCGTGGAGGTGTGGGCGCGGACGGAGCGCTCGTGGTCGACGACCCAGGTGGGGTGGTGGGCCAGCATCGACTCGAGCCCGATCCTGCTCTCGAGCCGCGCGAGGGCGGCGCCGAGGCAGAAGTGGACGCCGTACCCGAACGAGACGTGGTGGTCGATGTCGCGGCGGACGTCGAAGCGGTCCGGGTCGGCGTACTTGCGCTCGTCGCGGCCGGCGGAGGAGGTCAGCAGCAGCACCTTGGAGCCGGCCGGGATGGTGACGCCGTGCAGGGTCACCGGCCGCGTGGTCCACCGGCCCTGCACCGGCGAGGGGCCCTCGAAGCGGAGCAGCTCCTCGACCGCCCCCGGGATCAGGGCCGGGTCCGCGGCGAGCGCCGCGCGCTGGTCGGGGTGCTGGTCGAGGACGACCGTCGCCCAGCCGAGCAGCCGGCCCACGGTCTCGGTGCCGGCCGTGGCGAGCAGCATCGCGAACTCGACACACTCGCGGCGGCTCAGCTCCGACTGCACGAGCCCGGAGAGCAGGTCGTCGCCGGGGTCAGCGGCGCGCCGGGTGAGCAGGTCGTCGAGGTAGCGCTCGAGCTCGCCCATCGCGGCGCCGGAGACGTCGTTGAACATGCCGACGTCGGGCAGCACGTGGAACATCGTGTCGATCGTCCTGCGGACCGGCTCGCGGTCCTCGTCCGGGACGCCGAGCAACGAGGTCATCACGATGGCGGGGAGCAGCGCGCCGAAGTCCTGGACCAGGTCGAAGTTCTCGCCCGGGGTCCACCGCTCCAGCAGCTCGTCGCAGATCCTGCGGATCTCGGGCTCGAGGGCGGAGATCCGGCGCACCGTGAACACCCGGGCCACCTGGGACCGCAGCCGGGTGTGCGCCGGTGGGTCGGTGAGGATCATCATCCCGGACTCCAGCTCGCGCTCGGAGAGGAACTCCAGGACGTTGCCGTGCGCCGAGCTGTAGGTCGCAGTGTCCCGCAGCGCGGCCGACACGTCGGCGTACCGCGACAGCGCGTAGAACCCCAGTCGCTCGTGGTGGTAGACCGGCGCCTCGTCCCGCATCCGGCGCCAGGTCTCGTAGGGCGCGACGTCGATGGCGACGTCCATCGGGTCGTAGGCGAGGGGCGTCGTCGTCGGCATGCGCGCCAGGCTACTGACGCAGGTGCCTGTGCGGACGCTTTCGGGCTGAGGGGCCGGGTCAGCCCCGGGGGCGCGGGCCGCCCTGAGCTAGCAGCTTGCGCTGCGTACGACGCCCGCGGGCGGCGATGAACGGAGCGGCCCGCAGCCCGAGGGTCGGCAGGGCGTCGGCGAAGCGCGCCTGGAGCCCCCGCCCGGCCGGGACCGTCGTGACCAGCCGGGGCTTGTCGAGCACCCCGCGGACCGCCTCGACGACCTCCTCGGGCTGCAGCAGCCGACCGGAGAAGGAGAGCGCGGCGCCCGGGTCGTCGAGCTTGTCGTGGAGCATCGGCGTCCACATGCCGTCGGGGCAGACGCAGGAGATCGTGACGTCCCGGACCCCGGCGATCCGCAGGTCGGCCATCGTGCTCAGGCTGAAGCCGAGGACGGCGTGCTTGGACGCGGCGTACACCGCCTCGCCCGGCACGGCCGTGAGCCC
Source organism: Nocardioides dongkuii (assembly GCF_014127485.1). Classification (NCBI taxonomy): domain Bacteria; kingdom Bacillati; phylum Actinomycetota; class Actinomycetes; order Propionibacteriales; family Nocardioidaceae; genus Nocardioides; species Nocardioides dongkuii. The sequence goes on from NZ_CP059903.1 coordinate 2,076,212, forward strand.
GGCGAGGGAGACGACGTTGACGACGTGACCGCCGCCGCTGCCGCGCATCGCGTCGACGGCCGCAACGGTGCCGTTGATGGTGCCGAGCGCGTTCACCTCGAGCATCGTCCGCCGGGTGGCCTCGTCCTGCTCCCAGGCCGGACCGGTGATCAGCACGCCGGCGTTGTTGACCCAGACGTCGAGCCGTCCCGTCTGCTCGAGGACGGCGTCGCGCGCCCGCTCGACCTGCGCGTGGTCGCGGACGTCGAGCGCGAGGGCCGTCGCGCCGCGCCCGATCTCGGCGGCGGCATCCCGTGCGGCCGCCTCGTCGACGTCGGTGACCAGGACGTGGTGGCCGCGGTCGGCGAGCAGGGCGGCGAGCTGGCGGCCGAGGCCGCGGCCGGCCCCGGTGACGACAGCACCGCGGCGGGATGTGGGAGGAGTCACGGGCGACAGGCTAGGGGGCGGGTGGGAAGCGACGTGCGGGAGGTCGAGCACACCTATGCTTCGCTGGTGACGCGGGGAGAGATGGACATCGGGCGCGTGCTGGCGGCAGCCGAGGCGGCGTCCCCGGTCCAGTCCGCGGAGAAGGTCGCCCTCGAGCTGGGCCAGGTGTTCGGCGCCCTCGAGGTCTCCTTCCTGATCACCGACGCCTCCGGTCGGGCGCTGGTGCGGCTGGCCCACCTGCCGATCGCCGGTGCGGACGACGGCGCGGACGACGGCGGCCAGCAGCGCCGGCACGGCGAGGAGACCGCGACCCGGCTGCCGCTCGACGGCGGCCCCGTGGAGCAGGCCATGCGCACGCAGACCGTGCAGGTGGTCGCGTCCGCCGCCGGCGAGCCCGGCCGGCACCGGGTCCTGGCGCCGGTGACCGAGCGGGGGGAGTCGATCGGCCTCCTGGAGCTCTTCCTCCCCGGTGACCCGGAGCCCGGCACCGTCACGGAGGTCGCCCGGGTGGCGCACCTGCTGGCCTTCGTGGTGATCGCGAACCGGCGGCACACCGATCTGTACGAGTGGGGCCAGCGCACCGAGGACTACGAGCTCTCTGCCGAGATCCAGCAGCGGCTGCTCCCGTCCGCACGCACCTGCGAGGCGGCCGCGTTCACCCTCGCGGGGTGGCTGGAGCCGGCCGCGAGCATCGGCGGCGACACCTTCGACTACAGCCTGGCCCGAGACGTCCTGCACCTGTCCCTGACCGACGCCATGGGCCACGGCGTCAACGCCGCACTCGTGGCCAGCATGTGCCTCGCGGCGCTGCGGGGCGCTCGCCGAGCGGGGATGTCGCTCGTGGACCAGGCCGCGGCGGCGAACGCCGCGATCTGCAAGCACCGGCTGGCGGAGGGCGAGGACTTCGCCACCGGGATCGTGGGGAGACTGGCGCTGGACACCGGCAGGCTCGAGATCGTCAACGCCGGCCACGTCGCGCCGTACCTGCTGCGGGATTCCGAGCTGACCTCGCTGGACCTCCGCGTGGACCTCGCGTTCGGGATGTTCGAGGACGCGACCTACGCCAGCACCAGCCTGGACCTGGAACCCGGGGACCGCGTCGTCCTCCTGACCGACGGCATGCTCGAGCGCAACGCCCTGGACGCCGCCGTCCCCGTGGCGATCCGCGAGAGCAGGGACCTGCACCCGCGCGAGGTGGTGCGGGCCCTCGCCGACGGTGCCCTCGAGGCCACCGGCGGGAAGCTCCGGGACGACGCGACCGTGCTGTGCCTGGACTGGCACGGCCAGCACGAGCGGGCACGCGTGGTGGCCTTCGGGGCCGAGCCCGGACGGGCGAGCGACCGCCTGGCGTGACGGCCTGGTGTGACGGTCAGCCGTCGGCGTGCGGTCCCAGGAACCAGGCGACCGCCTGGGCGCGGTGGCGCACCCCGATCTTGGCGTAGGTGTGGTGGATGGTGGTCTTCACCGTGTTGACGCTCAGGTGGAGGCTGTCGGCGATCTGCTGGTTGGTCTGGCCGGCGGCGATGGCGGCGACGACCTCGAGCTCGCGCGGGCTCAGGCGCGCCCCCGATCGTCGCGCGCGGCTCAGGCACGCGTCCTCCACCTTCTCGCCGCGGGCTGCGGCGCAGACCCGGGACACCAGCTCGTCGGCCGTCGCGCTGAGCGGGACCACCGCCGTGACGCCGAGCCGACGGGCGAGGCTGGTGAGCTCGGCGCGGTGGTCGCGCTCGATGCCCAGGACGGTCGTGTTGGCCCGGACCAGGTGGGCGAGGTCGTCGCCGTGGGCCTCGGCGAGGCCGACGAGGTCGTAGAGCACGACGTCGAGCCCGGCCAGGTGGCCGTCGGTGAGGGAGAGGTCGACCACGGCGAGGCGCTCCGGCTCCGTGGCGAGGAGCGAGCGCACGCCTTCGAGGACGACGGGGTGCCGGCTCACGACGGCCACGCGCCACGGATCGCTGGTCATGACGTCCCGTATCGCGTCCGGCTGCTTCCAAACCTGCGGCGGTCCCGGACGCGGACGGACCCGCCGCTCCGGAGAGTGGCGGGCCCGTCCTGCACGCGCGCGGCGCGTGGTTGTGCTCGTGGATCAGTGACGCGCGTCGTTGCCCGGGACGTCGTCGTAGAAGTCGCGGCTGCCGGACTTGGCCAGGCCGCGGCTGATCATGTAACCGATGGTGAGGAGCGTGATGTAGTACCACGCCTCCTGGGCGCCGAAGTCGCTGGCGTCGACGATCGCGGACGCGACGAGCACGCCGATCACGGCGACGACGTAGGCGATCAGCTCGGTGGTCTTGAACGAGGCCTTGGTCTCGGTGCTGATCCGCCGGCCGGCGTGGGTGGTGCCGTGGTTGGCGGTGGTCTGAGTGTTAGCCATGTGGTGCTCCTTCAGTATCGCCGGACCGCGGACAACCCCATGTATGACGTCCGTGGCTCCCCGACAGGGGTCGCAGCTCGGGGACGGTCGTCCCGTAGCGGCTCACCAACAGGTGACCATGGGTCAGAACTACATGCCTGTGACCTGGGCCACTACGCGCCGGTCCGACAGGTCAGTGGTCGACGGGTCGCCCCAGCAGCGGTCCGACGAGCCGGCGGATCTCGGGGGAGGGACGCAGCCCGAGCTCGTCGGCGAGCATCCGGCGGTAGGTGTCGTACTGGCGCAGCGCTGCTGCCTGGTTGCCCTCGACGAGGTGCACCTCGATCACCTTGCGGTGCGCGCTCTCCCGCAGCGGCTCGCACCGTACGGCGCCGAGGGCGGCGGTGAGCGCGTCGTTGAACCGCCCGCGCTCCCGCAGCGCGTGGGACGAGCGCTCCAGGGCGTGCAGCCGCCGCTGTCGGTGGCTCTCCTGGTCGACCACCAGCCAGTCCTCCTGCCAGGTGGGCAGCAGGTCCATGTCGAGCAGGCCGAGGTCGTCGAGCCGGTCGGCGTCGGGGTCGCCGTCCGCGCACAGCGCCCGCACCAGGTCCTCGGCGTCCCACAGGTCGACGCCCACGTCGTCGGAGAGCCGCACCTGCGTGGCCGAGGAGACGACCAGGGTCCGGCCCCGTGGTCGCGGCATCCGCCAGAGCGTCGAGCGGAGGTTCGAGGCGGCACGGTCGGGCGGGGCGTCCGGCCAGAGGCGCTCGGCGAGCGCGGACCTGGTCGCCGGGGAGCGCCGGTGCTGGACGGCGAGCACCGTGAGCACCCGCTGTGCGGCGAGCGTCAGCTGGAGCGGCTGGTCGTCGAAGCGGGCCGCCAACCCGCCCAGGAGCGAGAGTCGCACGGGTGCCGTGCGTGGAGCGTCCATGTTCCCTCCCAGGGTCTCGGTCGGGGCCCCGGGCCGGTGTCCCGGGTGGTGCGGATCCATGCCGCCCGGGTCACGAGCTGAGACGTCCTGGGACACGCGGCGGTGACGGCGCAGGGACGGTCCTGCGACGGGGTCGTGACGGTCCGGGACACGGCGGCGCGGACGCGGCGGACGGCGCGCGCGACGACGGAACGCGACACGACCGCCCGGGAGAGTCGTCCTCGTCCAGGCCACGGGACCGACCGGGCCGGCGGAGAAAGAGAAGGAGAGACCCATGTTCCTACACAGCATCGCGCTGCAGAACGAGGTGAAGCCGGAGCGCCCCGACGCGCTCTTCGCGGCCAAGCTCCAGGAGCTGATCGGCGGTCAGTTCGGTGAGATGACCGTGATGATGCAGTACCTCTGGCAGGGCTGGAACTGCCGCATCCCCGGCAAGTACAAGGACATGATCCTCGACATCGGCACCGAGGAGATCGGCCACGTCGAGATGCTGGTGACGCTCATGGCCCGCCTGCTCGAGGGTGCGCCGGGCGAGACCCAGGCCGAGGCCGCCGCCGCCAACCCGGCGCTCGCCGCGGTGCTCGGCGGGCAGAACGTCCAGCACGCGATCGTGACCGGCGGCGCCGCGATGCCCACCAACAGCCAGGGCGTCCCGTGGAACGGCGGCTACATCGTCGCCAGCGGCAACCTGCTCGCCGACTTCCGCAGCAACGTCGCCGCCGAGGCACAGAGCCGGCTGCAGACCGCCCGCGTCTACCAGATGACCGACGACCCGGGGGTCAAGGAGACGCTGCAGTTCAACCTGGGCCGCGACACCTTCCACCAGCAGCAGTGGCTGCTCGGGATCGAGCAGCTCATCGAGGACGGCTACACCGACGGGCTCGAGGACTCCCTCAAGGACGTCGAGAACGCCGATGCCGCCCGCACCTTCTACAGCTTCCACGAGGGCAGCACCGCCCACGAGGGCCGCTGGGCCCAGGGCACCACGCTCGTCGGTGACCAGGAGATCGTCTTCGAGCAGGGCCGCCCGCTCGCCAACGACATCAACGACGTCCCCGCCCCGGACCCGCTGCTGTTCGCGACGTACGACGGCCACAAGGGCCCCGGCAAGCCCGGGAACGCCGGCGGCGCCTACGCCCAGGGCGGCGAGAACCTGCTCTCCAAGGCCAAGGACGCGCTGACGCCCAACGACTGACGCCGTCGCCACGCCGAGGAGCCCCCGATGACCGAGCTCGTCCTGCGTCCCCTCGCGGACGCCTTCATGCAGGTGGGTGTGTTCGTCGCACTGCTGGTCGCCCCCTTCGGGTGGGCGCGCTACCGGTGGGGCGGACGCATCGACGAGCTCCTCGCCCGTCATCGGGGGCTCGGGCCCCTGGTCGCCGCGGCGATGACCATGCCGCCGGGCTGCGGTGGCGCCATCCTCGTCGTCGCTGCCTACGCCCGTGGCGCCGTGTCGTACGGCGCCGCGGTGGCCGCCCTCGTCGCCACCATGGGGGACGCGACCTGGGTGCTGCTGGCCGCCGAGCCGATGTTGACCCTGCAGCTCAAGGTGCTGCTGCTGGCCACGGGCGCGGCGACGGGGTACGCCGTCGACGCGCTCGGGCTCGAGCCCCGCAGGCGCCGGGAGCCGCACCCCGCCGTACGTCCGGCGCCCGGACCGCCGGCACCCGCCGCGGTCCCGGCGGCCCTGCGCGAGCCGGCGCTCGCCGGGGCGGGTGCGGCGCTCCACGCCGTGGGGGTGCTGCCGGCGCTGCTCTGGGTGACCCTCGGGGCCGGCGCCGCGATCAGCCTGCCGGTCACCTTCCAGCTCCAGGACCCCGCGAGCCTCTACCTGGTCCTCGGGGTCGCCGGGACGGCGCTCGCGACCGTCGCCTTCTTCTGCGGCGGCGGCAAGCTCGCCGACGACGACACGGTCACCGCGACCCCCGGCTCGCTGTCCCAGGTGCTCCGGCACGGGGGCCACGAGGTGGCGTTCGTGACCGTCTGGGTCGCCGCGGCGTACCTGGCCTGGTCGTTCCTCAGCCACGTCACCGGCTTCGACGGGTCCCAGCTCCCGGTGCTCGGCCTGACCGGGGTCGCCGTGGGCGCGCTGATCGGGCTGATCCCCGGGTGCGCGATCCAGATCGTGTTCGCCGGGATGTTCCTGGTCGGCGGCATGCCGCTGCCCACGCTGGTCGCCAACACCATCAGCCAGGACGGCGACGCGCTGCTGCCTCTCCTGGCCCTCGAGCACCGGTCGGCCCTGCTGGCCACCGTGCTCACCACTATCCCCGCGTTCGCGGTCGGCTCCGCGATGCTCCTGCTCACCTGAGAGGCACCACCATGACTCCGCGCTTGAGCTCCTGCACCCTCGTCCAGCTGCTGCTGGCGGTCCTGTGCCTCCTGACCGCCACCCCCCAGGGACTGCTCGCCGCCGCGGCGGTCCTGCTTCTCCTCCTCGCCCGGCACACCGCGCGCCACCACCTGGCGGCCTCCGCGACCTGAGGACGGAACCGCCGTCCCCGGTGGTCGAGCAGCGACGAGCGTTGTCGAGACCCCCGCAGCCTGCCCGGGGCCTCGATCACCGCCGTACGTCGGCTTGCCGGGTCTCGACATCGCTCAGGCGCCAGGGCGCCTTCGCTGCTCGACCACCGAGGGGCCGGGGCGCCTTCGCTGCTCGACCACCGGGGAGTGCCGGTGGTCGAGCAGCGAGGAGCGCCAGCGACGAGCGTTGTCGAGACCCCCGCAGCGTGCCCGGGGCCTCGATCACCGTCGTACGTCGGGTTGCCGGGGTCTCGACATCGCTCAGGCGCCAGGGCGCCTTCGCTGCTCGACCACCGAGGGGCCGGGGCGCCTTCGCTGCTCGACCGCCGGGGGCCGGGGCGCTCCTCGCTGCTCGACCGCCGGGGGCGGGGTCAGTCGCGGTGGGTCTCGGGGCGCTCGCCGCGGCGCAGCGGGGCCCAGTGCTCGACCCGCCCCGCGGCGCGGGCCAGGGTCCGGCTCGCGGCGGAGGCCTGCACGCGCGCCTGCTCCGGTCCGTCCTGCGCGACGCGGTCGAGGACGTCGCGGCTGCGGTCGAGCACGGTCAGCGGGAGGGCGGCGAGGGCGTTGCCGGGAGGACGGCGGGACACGACGGGGTGCGGCCGGGTCGGCGCGGTTCGCCGTACCGCCTCCCAGGCGACGCCGAGCTGGCGCAGCCGGCGTACGTCGACGGCGTCCTGGAAGCGGGGGAGGAGGACGTCCTCCTCGTCACGCACGTCCTCGCGGAGCACCGCGGCCAGCCGGTCGATGAGCAGCCGCCGCTGGCTCGGGGAGGTCTCCTTCTCCAGGGCCACCCAGAGCTCGTTGACCTCCTGGTGCTCCTTCTCGACCTGGAGCGTGAGGGCGTCGCCGTCGGGCAGCACCCGGCGCAGCTCGGGCCACAGCACGGACTCCTCCGCGAAGGCGTGCGGGAAGACGAGGCGGGCGATGCGGTTCAGGACGGCGTCCTGCTCGGCCCCCGAGGTCGCCTCCAGCTGCTGGAGCAGCTCCTCGAGCAGGACGTGGTCGCGCTTCTGCCGGTTCAGGATGCTCCAGGTGCCCCCGAGCTCGGCAACGGTCTGGTCGGCCAGTGATCGCATGGGGGCGGGTACCCCCGGCGGTCGGCCGCATGCCGGGCCGCCCGGGTGGGCGGGTCAGTCCGCGGTGCCCTCGCCCGACGGGGGGATCAGCGACGGGTCGATCTCCTGCCAGCGCCCCAGAAGCTCGTCGTGGAAGACCCACACGACCGCTCCGTCGTGGGTGTTGGTGCCGCGGTGCAGGGGGGTGCCGGCGACGGGCTCGTCGTCGATGTCGGCGTTCGCCTCGTAGCCCGAGACCTGCCAGAACTGCACGTTCACGTGGCTGCCTCTCGTCCGTGGGTACCGGTCCGCCATGCGCGGTCCGGAGAGCCAACCTAGTCGGGACCCGCGGTCTCCCGGCTCCCGGCCGGCCGGGGCCGGACGGTGAGCGTGTCCGACGTCCGCCACCCGGGGACCCCGGGCACGCCGGGTCCCCGCGACCTGGACCCCGTCGGCCTCGCCGCGGTCGACGACCTGCTGACCGGCCGGCTCGCCGGCCACGGCACCGTGCTCGTCGACGTCAGCCTGGAGCTGCGGCCCGTCGTCACCGCCCTGCGCGACGCGATCGTCGGCGGCAAGCGGCTGCGCGCCGCGTTCTGCCTGTGGGGCGCCCGCGGCGCGGCCGGGGCGGACGACGTTCCCGGCGCCGCCGAGGCGGCCGCCGCGCTCGAGCTCTTCCACCTGGCCGCGCTGGTGCACGACGACCTGATGGACCACAGCGACGCCCGCCGCGGCCGGCCCACCGTGCACCGGGGCTTCGCCGACGAGCACCGCGCGAGCGGCCGGCTCGGCGACCCCGACGAGCACGGCGCGGCCGTCGCGGTCCTCGCCGGCGACCTGTGCCTGACCTGGTCCGACGACCTGCTCGCCGACGGCGCCCGCGCCTCGGCGTACGGCGACGCCGCGCGGCTCGTCTGGTCGCAGATGCGCGACCAGGTGCTCGCCGGGCAGTACCTCGACGTGCTCGGCCAGACCCGGGCCGCCTCGACCACCGCGCAGGTGCGCCGGGTGCTGCACTACAAGAGCGCCAAGTACACCGTCGAGCACCCGCTGCTGCTCGGCGGGACCCTCGGTGGCGCCCCGAGCGACCTGCTCGACGGCTACCGCGCGCTCGGCCTCCAGGTGGGCGAGGCCTTCCAGCTGCGTGACGACGTGCTCGGGGTCTTCGGGGAGCCCGACGTGACCGGCAAGCCGGCGGTCGACGACGTCCGCGAGGGCAAGCGCACCCTGCTCGTGGCGTACGCCGAGGAGCGGGCCGGGCGCGCCGGCCGCGAGGTGCTGGGCCGCCACGTCGGCGACCCCGATCTCGACGAGCGGGGGCTGCAGGCGGTCCGCGAGGTGCTCCGCGACTCCGGCGCCCTCGACCGGGTGGAGGAGCGGATCGCGCACCTCGCCGCGGAGGCGCACGCCGTCCTCGACGACCTGCCGGCCGACGACCGGGTACGCCGGGCGCTGGCGGCGCTCACCGATGCCTGCGCGTGGCGAATCGCGTGAGCTCGGGCCGCGGACCGAGGGCCGGCTCCTGCTGGACCCCGCGGCGGCCCCACCACACCCACCAGATCATCGACTGCGCCACCAGCCCGAAGCCGAAGAGGAAGTCCTCGACCGGGGCATGACCGATGCGCCACCCGAGGATCGCGTCCTCGTCGTACCGGAAGACCCCGCGCGAGGTCAGCCACTCGTTGGTCAGCAGCTGGAAGAACAGCACGATCGCGTACGCCGTCCAGAAGGCGCGCCGGCGCAGCAGCCCGGTGCGCAGCACCCAGAGGTCCAGGACGACCGTCGCGGCGATGCCCAGCAGCGAGGCCTCGGTGTGCGTCACGCCTGCTCCTCCGGCTCGTCGCCGACGGTCCACCCGCGCACGCCCCGGACCGCCTCCAGGGTCATCACGGAGGCGAGCGGGACCACGACGAAGAACAGCCACTCCTCGACGGGGAGGCCCCCGGGCAGCACGACGCCTAGGGTCTGCGAGGTGTCGAACTCCCAGTGCCCCGCGGCGACGGCGGCGAGGTCCCAGAGCGCGAACGGCAGCCCGGCGCACAGCAGCACCAGCCCGAGCCGGCGCAGCCGGGCGTACACGCGCGTGCGCAGCAGCACCTCGAGGGGCAGGGTGGCGACGACGACGAAGACCAGCATCGCCGCGTACGTGAGCTCGCGCATGCGCCCATCCTTGCGCGAGGGGGCCAGGATCCGGTGACGGGCGCGGGTGCGGGGAGCCGGCTGGTGGCCGAGGTGCGAGGCCTCGGCCGCGGGATGGGACGGCTGCTGTCCGGGCGCGACCTCGCGGCGGCCGCGGCGACGCTGACCTACTACGCCGCGATCGCGGTCGTGCCGTGGCTGCTGCTCGCGCTGTGGTCGACGACCTGGACCCGCGGGGCGGACGGCGCGCACGCGTGGCTCAGCGAGCTGCGGGTGCTGGTGCCGCCGGACATGGGCGGGCGGCCGTCGTACGACGTGCTGGTCGAGGCGGGCGCCGGCCTCGGGGTGGTCGGCGCGCTGATCGTGCTGCTGCCGGCGTCGTTCTACGGCGAGGGGCTCCGGCGCGCGGCGCTCACCCTGGCGCCGCAGCCGGACCGGTTCACCGGGTGGCGGGCCCGGGTGATGGTGATGGCGCTGCTGGTGGCGCTGCCGCTGCTTACCTGGGCGCTGCTCTCGGTGGGGCACGCGCTCGTGCCGCTCGCGCCCGAGGGCGGGGGCGGCGGCACCCGGGACCTGCTCGTGCGGATCCTCGTCGGGTTCACCACCGTGTGGCTGGTGCTGTCGGTGCCGCTCGCGTGGGTGTTCCGGATGGTGGTGCCGGGCCGGCCGCGGTGGTGGGTGGCGATCGTGGGCGCGCTGGCGACCGGCTCGTGCCTCGCGGGGTTCCTGCACGGCTTCCAGCTGTTCCTGTCCCTGCCGGTCGACGTCGGCATCCCCTTCGGGGGGCTCGGCTTCGTCGGCGGCGTGGTCGCGGTCGGGCTGTGGCTCTACGTCCTGCACGTCCAGGTGCTGCTCGGCTGGGTCGCCACCCGGGCCCTGGACGAGCGGGTCAGCGGGGTGCGCGGATGAGCGGGGGACCGGTGCCCGGAGTCGTCGCGGAGGTGCACGTGTGGGGCGTCGACCGGGTGCTGCCCGCGCTCGGCCGGATGGCGACCGGGCGCCGGGCGCTGCGCGACGTACCGGGCCTGCGGTTCGCCAAGCTGCTCGGCACCGGCTCGGCCCGCACCTTCACGCCGCGCGACGCGGACCCGCACCACTGGGCGCTGCTCACCGTCTGGGACGGCGCGGACGCCGCCGACGCGTGGGCGGCCTCGCCGCTGCTGCGCTCCTGGTCGGCCTCGTCCCACGAGCAGCTGCGGGTGCGGATGCGCCCCCTGGGCTCGCGGGGCCGCTGGTCGGGGGTCGACCCGTTCGGCGGCGCCGTGACCTCGTCGGACGACCGCTGGACCGGTCCCGTCGCGGCCGTGACCCGCGCCCGGCTGCGGCCCACGCGCGCGCTGTCCTTCTGGCGCGCGGTGCCCCCGGTCGTCACCGACCTGGCCGGGTCGCCGGGGCTGCGGCTCGCCGTGGGTGTCGGGGAGGCGCCGGTGGGCCTGCAGGGCACCTTCTCGATCTGGGACTCCGCCGCCGCGCTCGTCGACTTCGCCTACCGTCGGCCCGCACACCGCGCCGCGGTGGAGCAGACCGAGCCGTCCCGCTGGTACGCCGAGGAGCTGTTCGCGCGGCTCGCCGTCCTCGAGGTCGAGGGCACCTACGAGGGGAGGACGCCGTGAGCACCACCGTCGCGACGCGGCCCGTCCTGCGTCCCGCCGCCGCGCTGCTCGCGGGCGCGGCCGTCCTCGTGCAGATGGCGTTCCCGTTCACCGACGGGGGCAACCTGCCGCTGACCGCGGCCAGCGTGCTGCTGCTCTCCGCCGCCGCCCTGCTCGACGTGGCGGGCACCCGCGGACCCGCGGCCGCCGGGGCGCTGCTCGTGGTGGCCGGCGGCGGGGGACTGGTCGCCGAGGCCGTCGGGGTGCGCACCGGGTTCCCGTTCGGCGGCTACGACTACACCGGCACCCTGGGCCTCGAGGTCCTCGGCGTCCCGGCGCTGGTGCCGCTCGCCTGGGTGATGATGGCGTGGCCCGCCCTGGTGGTCGCCCGGTGGCTGACCGCGGGGCGCTCCCGGTGGCTGACCGCCCTGGTCGGCGCGTGGGCGCTGACCGCGTGGGACGTCTTCCTCGACCCGCAGATGGTCGACCTGGGCCACTGGGCCTGGGACGACCCGCACCCTGCGCTCCCGGGCGTCGAGGGCATCCCGCTCACCAACTTCGCCGGCTGGCTGCTGGTCTCGCTCGTCCTCGTGGCCGTCCTGGACCGGCTTGTCCCGCTTGTCCCGCGGGTCCCGGCGGGCGGCCCGGACCTGCGCACCGACCTCCGCACCGACGCCGTCCCGCTCGCGGTCTACCTGTGGACCTACTTCTCCTCGGTCCTGGCGCACCTGGCGTTCTTCGGCCGGCCGCCGGTCGCCCTGGTCGGCGGCCTGGTCATGGGCCTGGTGGCGGTGCCGCTGGTTGTCGTGCTGCTCCGGCGGGCGCGCCGATGAGAGGTGTGCTCGTGTCCTTGGTCCGGGTCGGCGCCGGCCTGGGCCTCGCCTCGCTCGTCCTCACCCTGGACAACCTGCGCCGGCTGCGGCGTCCGGACCCGGCGGCTGTGCCGGCACCCGAGGCGCTCGCCGTGCTGCTGCCGGTCCGCGACGAGGTCGACGACGTGGGGCTGTGCGCCGCGACGCTGCTGGCCGCGGTCGACCGCTGGCCCGGCCCGGCGCGGGTGATCGTCCTCGACGACGGCTCCACCGACGGCACCGCGGAGGTGCTCGCCGCGCTCGCCCGGGACCCCCGGGTCGACGTACGCCGCGGCGAGCCGACCCCCGCGGGCTGGCTCGGCAAGCCCTGGGCCTGCCAGCAACTCGCCGACGCGGCGGCGGAGTCGGGCGCGAGCGTCCTGGCCTTCGTCGACGCCGACGTCCGCGTCCAGCCGCACGGGCTGACCGCGACCGTCGCGATGCTGCGCGACGCCGGGCTCGACCTGTTCTGCCCCTACCCGCGGCAGCACGCGACCGGGCTCGGCGAGCGGCTGGTCCAGCCGCTGCTGCAGTGGTCGTGGATGAGCACCCTGCCGCTCGGGCTCGCGGAGCGCTCCCCGCGACCCTCGCTGACCGCCGCCAACGGCCAGCTGCTCGCGGTCGACGCTGCGGCGTACCACCGCGCGGGCGGGCACGCCGCCGTCCGCGGCGAGGTGCTCGAGGACATCGCGCTGCTGCGGGCCCTCAAGCGGTCCGGCGGCCGCGGCGTCGTCGGCGAGGGAAGCGACGTCGCCACCTGCCGGATGTACGACGGGTGGCCCGAGCTGCGGGCCGGCTACGGCAAGTCCCTGTGGTCGGCGTTCGGGTCGCCGGCCGGCGCCGCCGCGACCATGACCCTGCTGCTGCTCACGCACGTGCTCCCGGCCGCCGCGGCGGTGCGCGGCTCCCGCGCCGGGATGGTCGGGTACGCCGCGGGCGTCGCCTCGCGGGTGCTCGTCGCCCGCGCCACCGGAGGCCGCGCGCTGCCCGACGCGCTCGCCCACCCCGTCTCCGTCGTCCTGCTGGCCGGGCTCACGGGCGACTCCGTGCTCGCGCGGCGGCGCGGACGGCTGCGGTGGAAGGGCCGGCCCGTCGAGGTGGCCGCATGAGTCGCGTCGTCGTCGTCGGGGCGGGCGTCGGGGGACTGGCCGCCGCCGCGCGCCTCCAGTCGCTCGGCCACTCCGTGCTCGTGCTCGAGCAGGCCGACGAGGTCGGCGGCAAGCTCGGGACCCTCGTCCACGACGGGTTCGTCTTCGACACCGGTCCGTCGCTGGTGACGATGCCGCACCTCCTCGACGCGCTCCTGGAGGCCACCGGGGTGCGGACCGAGGACGTGCTGCCGCTGCAGCGCCTCGACGTCGCCTGCCGCTACACGTTCCCCGACGGCGTCGTCCTCGACCTGCCCGGCGAGCTCGGCGCAGTGCCGGCCGCGCTCGACGCGGCGCTGGGACCGGGCCGCGGCGCCCAGTGGTCGGCGTTCCTGGACCGGGCGGAGCGGATCTGGGACGTGACCCACGAGCCGTTCCTGGAGTCGCCGGTGTCGGCGCGCGGGCTGCTCCGGCTCTCGCGGCGGCTCGACCACGTCGCCACCGTCGCGCCGTGGCGGACCCTGCGCGGCCTCGGGGCGGCGTACCTCCGGGACCCGCGGCTGCGGATGCTCCTCGACCGCTACGCCACCTACACCGGGTCCGACCCGCGCCAGGCACCCGCCGCCCTCGCCGCGGTGCCGTACGCCGAGCAGGCCTGGGGCTCCTGGTACGTCCCCGGCGGCCTCGGGCGGATCGCCACCGTGCTCCGCGACCGGGTGACCGCGCTGGGGGGCGAGGTCGTCACGGGGACCGGGGTCATCGAGGTGCTCACCGACGCGGACGGACGAGCGTGCGGGGTGCGGGTGGCCGACGGGAGCACGGTCGAGGCGGACTTCGTGGTCGCCAACGCCGACGCCACGCAGGTCTACGAGCGGCTGGTCCGCGGGCCGGTCGCGCGGCGGGCGGCGGCGCGCATCCGGCGGGCGACCCCGTCGCTGTCCGGGTTCGTGTTGCTGCTGGCGGTCGACGACCCGCCGCCGGACCAGCCGCACCACCAGGTGCTCTTCGCCGAGGACTACGACGCGGAGTTCGACGCCGTCTTCGGGCGGCACGGCCCGCCGCGTCCCGTGCCGCGCCCGACGGTCTACGTCTCGGCGCCCGACGACCCCGCCGTCGTACCAGGTCCGGGCACCGGCGCCTGGTTCGTGCTGGTCAACGCGCCCCGGCACGACCCCGCGGGAGGCACCGACTGGGACCAGCCCGGCCTCGCCGCGTCGTACGCCGACCAGGTGCTCGACCTGATGGCCGAGCGCGGCCTCGACGTCCGCGACCGGGTGCGGCACCGGACCGTGCTCACCCCCGCCGACCTCGAGCGGCGCACCCTGACGCCGGGCGGCTCGATCTACGGCACGTCCTCGAACGGCGCCCGCGCGGCGTTCCTCCGCCCCGCCAACCGCTCGCCGGTGCCCGGGCTCTACCTGGTCGGCGGCTCGGCGCACCCCGGCGGCGGCCTGCCGCTGGTGATGCTGTCGGCCGAGATCGTCGCCGGCCTCGTCGGACCGGCCTGACTCGCGCGTCCGGTCTCAGCGTCGGTTCAGCAGCCACACCAGGAGAGCCGCGAGGGCGACGAGCGCCAGGACCTCGACGAGACCGATACCGAACATGGGCGGACCCTACGCCGGTCCAGGCGCACGCCACGCCAGGAACTGTCGGCCAGCGAGAGCCAGCAGCTGCCATCCGAGGAAGGACAGGGTCCCGAGGACCAGCCCCACCGCCGTGCTGCTCAGGTAGTGCGACGCGGTGTTCTCGAGCTGCACCGCACCGATGATCGCGGCCCACACGACGACCGCGCCCAGCCACGGCACGGCCCAGGCGAGGGCCTCGTGCCGCACGGTCGGGGCCGCACGCGCGTGGACCGCCGCGAGGAACAGGCTCGCCGCGGCGACGTACCCCGCACCGATGAGCGCGAGCGGCCACGCGCCCATGGCCATCGGGAGTCAGTCGCCGTCCTGGTTGGCAGCGTCGGCCACGTCGACCACGTCGACCACGTCGACGACCAGACGTGCGGGCGCCGCGAGTGCGAAGACCCGGAAAGGGGCGGCCCCGTCGTTGATCCCGGCGAGGACCTGGGTGGTGCCCTCGGAGGTGCCGGCCACGTAGACCTCGTCGACGGCGCCGCCGCTCGGTGCGGTGACCCGGCGGGGACCGGTGTAGTAGTCCGGCGCGGGCCAGGTGGTGCCCGACGCGTAGATGTCCAAGACCGCGTCGCCACCCAGGGCGACGACTTCGCTACTGCGCTCGAGGACTGCTTCGTCGACGTAGTTGACTGCCCAGCCCGGTGTGCCCCGGCCAGTGAACTCCAGCACGACCCGGTCGAACCCCGCGGCCTCGCGAAACCGGACGTCCACGAGCACCAGGTCCGATCCGCCCGACCCCTCGCTCATCTGCTGTTCCGTGCTTCCGGGGAAGGCCGGGGTGTCGGGGGTCGCGGTGTCGGGGGTCGCCGGGGGACTGGGATTCGTCGACCTGGTGGTCTCGCCCGTCCCTCGAGCGCTGTCGGTGCCGTAGCTGCTCTCGGCGGCGCAGCCCGCGAGGAGGAGGACGACGGCGAGGGAAGTCAGCAAGGCTGTCAGCGGGCGTCGCATTCGGCGCTCCTTGGTCTCCGAGGGGATTCCTACGGTCACGATGTAGGACGCCTGCCGGACGGTTCTGGTTGTCCGCCCAAGGATCTGTCGAGCCATCAGTCCGAGCGGAACGACACCACCGGTGGTCGAGCAGCGAGGAGCGCCAGCGACCCGGTGGTCGAGCAGCGAGGAGCGCCCCGTCCCCCGGTGGTCGAGCAGCGAGGAGCGCCAGCGACGAGCGGTGTCGAGACCCCCGCAGCCCATCCGCCCACGCCGGCCTACGTCCGCCGGTGGAAGGTGATCTTGCCGTCGGGACGTGGGGTGCTGGCGTACGCCGGGTCGTGTGCCCGGGCGTGGTGCTTGGGACACAGCAGTCGGGCGTGGTCGATGTCGGTGACCCCGCCTTGGCACCAGGCCGGGTCGTGGTGGGCGTGACACATGCCCGGTGGCCAGTCGCAGCCCTCGGCGGTGCACCCGCCGTCGCGGATGGCCATCGCGATGCGTTGGATCTTGGTGTGGAACCGGCGGGTGCGGCCCAGGTCGAGGACCTGGGACTTGCCGCCGAGGACGGCGGGGATGATCCCGGCCTCACACGCGAGCCGGCGGGCTTGGCCGGCGCTGATGGTGGCGCCGGTGTCGAGGTGCGCGACCCCGTGTCCGCCGCGGAACGTCTCGAGGCCCATCAGCACCACGGCGGTGGCGTTGACCCCACAGGCTTCGGGGAGCACCCCGGCCGGGATCCGTTCGATGAGCTCGCAGAACGCTTGTCCGAGCCGCTCCGGCCCAGGTCGCCGTACCGGAAGGCTGCCGTGGCGGGCGGTCTGGGCTTTGGGGGCCGCGATGGCGTGCAGGGCCTTCTTGAGCATCTGGGCCTGCGCGGTGGGGAGCTGGAAGCGGCCGTAGGTGATGCCGTGGCCGTCGTCGGTCATCGTCAACCGGGTGTGCGCCCGAGCGCGCTCCTCCTCGGCCTCGATCACCTTGGCCTCGTGGGCTTCCCCGATCTCCGGGGCGACCACGTCCAACAGGCGCTTCCCGAGGCGGCGGAGCGCGACCGGGTCGTGGTGGGCGGCTTCGGCGAGCAGCACCTGAACCGCCTTGTCCTCGATGTCCCTGTCGAGATCGTCGGGGAGGGCGTCGACGGCGTCGGTGATCACCAGTGCCTGGTCGGGGTTGACCCGTCCTTCGGAGAGCGCGACCCGGACCGGCTCAAAGGTCTGCCGGTCGAGGGATTCGGCGAGTCGCATGAACCGGTGGGTGGTGGTGCGGGACTGGCGGGTGGTGACCGCGAGCCAGTTCGCCAGCGAGGTCGCACCGCTCTGGTCGGCGGTCCCGGCCTGTTGGGCGCGGACCGCGACCCTCGCCTGGAGTTCGGTGAGCTCGGACTGCAACCGGTTCAGCTCGACCAGCGCCTGCCCGGCTGCGGCGGCGTCCATGGAGAACAGCCACGCATCGCGCATCGCGGCCACGTTGTCAGCGGTGCGCGCGACCAGCCCGGTGACCGGGTGGACCCCTGCGACGGTGGCTGCTGACATGGCTCCATTCAAGCGGTGGCCACCGACAGTTCCGGGGTCTGAACGGGCTCTGCACAGGGTCCTCAGATCACGACTCGATCACGAAAACCGACACCTCTCCACAGCCACGGATCGCAGCTGTGGACACCGCCCCAGCAGCGCTTCCAGTACCGGTGGTCGAGCAGCGAGGAGCGCTAGCGACGAGCGTTGTCGAGACCCCCGCAGCGTCCCCGCCCACCCCGATCGAGGCCCTGCCTCACGTCACCGGGTTTCGACAACGCTCAACCACCGGAGGGACCGCCGCCGTGCCGGTGGTCGAGCAGCGAGGAGCGCCAGCGACGAGCGTTGTCGAGACCCCTGCAGCCGACGTACAACCTCGATCGAGGCCCTGCCTTCTCACACCGGGTTTCGACATCACTCAGGCGCAGAGCGCCTTCGCTGCTCAACCTCCGGAAGCATCCGCCGCTGTACCGGTGGTCGAGCAGGGACGAGTCCCGGTGTCGAGACCCCTGCAGCCGACGTACGACCTCGATCGAGGCCCTGCCTTCCCTCACCGGGTTTCGACATCGCTCAGGCGCAGAGCGCCTTCGCTGCTCAACCACCGGCGACGCGCAGGGCGCCTTCGCTGCTCAACCACCGGCTGCACCCTCGGGCGCCTTCGCTGCTCAACCACCGGCTGCACCCTCGGGCGCCTTCGCTGCTCAACCACCGGCGAAAGTACGGCGTACGGCGATGACGAGGTGCAGCAGGCCGACCACGGTGAGGGCGAGCGCGATGCCGGCGAAGGCGGTGGCGAGGACGGCGCCGTCGACGTCGGGGAGGACGTCGATGCCGGTGCGTCGGGCGGCCCACTCGGCGGTCCAGCAGGCGGTGGCGAAGGCGGGGACGATCACCCGCGACGGGCGCTCCCAGACGGTGACCGCTCCCGGGCCGGGCATCCCGGCGGCCTGTGCGGTGGCCCGCAGCGACTCCAGCAACAGCGTGCCGACGGCGACGGCGGCGCCGAGCCACAGCGGCGCCCCGAGGACGACGAGCGTGAGGACGAGCAGCAGGTCGGAGCACCGGTCGGCGAGCGGGTCGAGCACCCGTCCCCACGCGGAGTCGGTGCCGGTCTGGGCGGCGAGGGCGCCGTCGACGCCGTCGAGCACCGCGGCGACGACCAGCACCACGGTCGCGAGCAGCGGCCACGCGGCGCCGAGGGCGGCGAGGGCCGGCACCGCCGCGGTGAGGAGTACGCCGGCCACGGTCACCGCGTCCGGGTGGACCCCGCGCCGGGCCAGCGGGCGGGCGCAGGCGTGCGTGAGGCGCACCCACCCGGACACCCAGGCCGACGTCGTCGGGTCCATCCCGCCGTGCAGGCGGGACCACTGCGCGTAGGCCTGCGCGTCGTCGCGGGACCGTGTCATCGGCGGCCCGACAGGTCGCGTGCCGCGGGCTCCGGCGTCGGCCCGACCGACCGGTCACCGCGCAGCCGCTTCAGCACCAGTTCTGCGCTGATCAGGCACATCGGCAGGCCGATGCCGGGCACGGTGCTCGACCCGGCGTACAGCAGCCCGTCGACGCGCCGCGAGGCGTTGCCGGCGCGCAGGAACGCGCTCTGCCTCAGCACGTGCGCGGGTCCGAGCGCGCCGCCCGACCAGGCGTTGAGGTCGGTGACGAAGTCGCCCGGCCCGACGGTGCGGCGTACGACGACCCGCTCGGCGAGGTCGGGGATGCCCGCCCACCGCGACACCATCTCGACGGCGCGGTCGGCCACGGCCTCGACGGCCGGGTCCCCGGCGCCGTCCAGCCCGCCGTGCCCGAGCCCGGGGTCCGGCGGCACCGGCACCAGGACGAAGACGTTCTCGTGGCCCGCCGGCGCGACCGAGGCGTCCGTCGCCGACGGCCGGCAGACGTAGAGCGACGCCGGGTCCGGCACCCGGGTCGGCTGCTCGAAGACGGCGTCGAAGTTGTCGGTCCAGTCCTTGGTGAAGAACAGCGAGTGGTGCTCGAGCTCGGGCAGCGACCCGCGCACCCCGAGGTAGGCCAGCACCGCGCCGGGCCCGGAGACCGCCTTGTCCCACCAGCGCTGCGGGTAGGTCTGCAACGCCCGCGGGAGCAGCCGGGTCTCGAGGTGGTGCAGGTCGGTCGCACCGACCACGACGTCGGCGGGGACGACGTGCTCGCCGGTGGCGTCGGCGTACCGGACGCCGGTCACTGCGGCCCGCCGCCGGGAGGGTACGGCGGAGCGCGACCGTCGCGGTCCGACCTCGATCGCGGTCGCGGCGGCCCCGGTGCGGATCCGCACGCCCCGTTCGACGGCCAGCCGGGTCATCGCCTCGACCAGCCGGGTGAAGCCGCCGTCGGGGTAGCGGACGCCGTCGGCGAGGTCGAGCCAGCTCATCAGGTGGTACATCGACGGCGCGCGGTCGGGGGAGGAGCCGAGGAAGACGGCCGGGTAGCCCAGCACCTGCCGCAGCCGCGGGTCGGAGAAGTACGACGAGACGTGGCTCTCCAGCGACCGGGTCAGCAGGCCGGCCAGCCGCGGGCCGTTGGCCAGCACCCGCCGCCCCGTGAACGCGGCGGGTGAGTCGAAGCTGGTGTAGAGGAACTGCTGGACCGCGAGGTCGTAGACCTCCCGCGCCGAGTCGAGGTAGCGGCCCAGCGCCTCGCCCGCGCCGGGCTGCACCGACTCGAACAGCGCCCGGTTGCCCGCCTCGTCGGCGGCGACGTCGAGGGGCTCGGCCTGTCCCTCGAAGAAGACCCGGTAGCCGGGGTCGAGACGGCGCAGGTCGACCTGCTCGGCGGTGCTGGTGCCGAGCAGCCGGAAGAAGTGGTCGAAGACCGCCGGCATCAACCACCAGGACGGGCCGGTGTCGAACCGGAAGCCCCCGTGCTCCCAGCTGCCGGCGCGCCCGCCGAGCGCGTCGTTCTTCTCCAGCAGCTCGACGTCGTGGCCGTCCTGGGCGAGCAGCGCGGCGGTGCCCAGGCCGGCGACGCCGCCGCCGACCACCACGACCCGCCGCGGCGCCGCGCTCACCCGCGCGCCGCCGGGGAGGCCGAGGGAGGTGCCGACGGACGCGGCCGACCGCCGCGCAGCACCGCGCCGGCGATCATCCGGGCCTTCACCGCGTGCGGTACCCGGACCCGCCGGCGCGCGATCTCCGGGGCGGGCGTGGCCCGCAGCCGCGCGGACAGCTCGGCGAAGAGGTCGTGCGCGGCGCACACCGCGAGCCGGCTGCTGCGCGGCAGCCGCGGCACCACGTCGGCGGCGGCCGCGAGGTCGCCGTCGATGTCGTCGAGCCAGCGGTCCCGCGCCCGCGCGTCCATCCGGGCCGGGTCCAGCCCGGGCAGGTAGCGCCGGCCGAGCAGGTGGGCGTCCTCGCCGAGGTCCCGCAGGAAGTTCACCTTCTGGAACGCCGCCCCGAGGCGCCGGGCGCCGGGCGCCAGGTCGTCGTACCGGCTGGTCCGCCGGGGGTCCTCGACCAGGAACGCCCGCAGGCACATCAGCCCGACCACCTCGGCCGAGCCGTAGACGTACGCCGCGAGGCTCTCCTCGTCGTGCTCGGTGCGCTCGAGGTCGGTGCGCATCGAGGCGAAGAACGGGGCCACCAGCGAGGTGTCGACGTCGCAGGCGCGGGCGGTGCGGGCGAACGCGTGCACCACCAGGTTGCTGCTCGACCCGCTCTGCATCGCGCCGACCGTCTCCTCCTCGAGCGTGTCGAGGGCGGTGCGCTGCTGCGCCGGCACCTGGTCGGGACGGGGCGCGTCGACGATCTCGTCGGCGACCCGCACCAGCGCGTAGACGTTGCGGACGTGGCTGCGCACCGGCTCGCTCAGCAGCCGAGAGGCCATCCCGAACGAGGAGGAGTAGGCGTCGATGACGAGCGCGGCGCTGGCGTCGGCCACGTCGTCGTACGCCCGGTGGGGGAGACTCGCGGGAGCGCCTCGCGACCACTGCAACCTCGGTCCCAGCATCATCCGACTCGATCTCCCTCGTCACCCGCGGGGTACCCAACCCCCGCGGTGCTGACTCGGGGTTCGGAGCCGGGCCGGATCCGGATTGGTCGGGATTCGGCATGCGCCCGAGGGGCGGGTGCCCCGCGGCGGGATCGGCCGCCAGACCCCGACGTGAGGGTCAGCGGGAGCGGCGCAACGGACCGACGACCCGGCGCACCCGCCGGTGCACGAGCGCCGCGCGCGCGGCGTTCATGCCCGGGGCACCGTGCACCCCGCCGCCCGGGTGGGCCGAGGCGGAGCCGAGGTAGAGCCCCTTCACCGGCGTCTCCGCGCGCCCCATGCCCGGGACCGGCCGGAAGACCAGTTCCTGGTGGATCTGGGCCGTGCCGCCGTTGATCCCGCCGCCGATCAGGTTGGCGTTCATCGACTCCATCTCGCGCGGGCCGAGCACCCGGCGGCCGACGACGCGGCTGCCGAACCCGGGCGCCAGCGCCTCGATCCGGGCCTGCATCCGGTCGGCGTACCGCTCGCAGTCGTCGCGGTCCCAGACCCCGCGGATGGTGCCGTCGCCGGCGTCGCGGACGACGTCCTGCGGCACGTGGCTGTAGGCCCACAACGACTCGGTGTCGGAGGGGGAGCGGCTGGGGTCGCTGGTGGTCATCTGACCGGCGAGCATGAACGGCCGCGCCGGGATCGACTGCGAGGTCACCTGGTGCAGCGCCTCGCCCATCTGCTCGACGGAGTCGGCGACGTGGAAGGTGCCGGGGGCGTACGGCGGCGGGGTCTCCCACGGGATGGTGCTGTCCAGGGCCCAGTCGACCTTGACCGTGCCGGGGTCCATCTCGAAGGACCGCATCGACCGCATCGTGCGCGCCGGGAGGTCCTCGGCCGGCACCAGCCCGCCGTACAGGTTCGGGGCGGCGACGTCGGCGATCACCGCGTGCCGCGCGGCGTACCGCTCCCCGTTCGCCGTGCGTACGGCGGTCGCGCGGCCCCCGTCGACCTCGATCCGGGTCACGGTGTTCTCGCAGAGGATCGCGCCGCCCAGCGAACGCACGCGGTCCGCCATGGCCTGGGTGAGCATCCCCGCGCCGCCCCGCGGCACCGGGAACCCCACGGTCTGGCCGAGCATCGTCAGCAGGATGCCCATCAGCCCCGAGCCCGGCGCGTTGAGCGGGATGTCGGCGTGGCCGGCGTTGCCCGCGAGCAGGATCCGCGGGGCGAAGCCGCCGAACCGGTGCCGGCCGAGGTCGGCGGCCGGGGTCAGCATGGTGCGCACGAAGTCGAGCCCGCCGACCTTGGGCAACGTGGCGAGCGCCGCGAGGCCCGACCGCACCGGCGGGAACGGTGCCAGCAGGGCGCCGATGACGTGGTCGCCGATCCGGTCCCACTCCGCGCACAGCTGCAGCCAGGCCTCGCCGTCGCCGGGGTGCTGGGCCTCCATCAGCCCGGCGGTGACCTCGCGGTCGCGGTGCAGGATCGCCCACTCGCCCGACGGCAGCGGGTGGCCGAGCACGGCGGGTGCGTGGCACCACTCCAGGCCGTGCTGCTCGAGCCCGAACGAGCGGATCGTCGGGGAGATCGCGGCCAGCGGGTAGAACGCGCTGAAGGTGTCGTGCAGGTAGTCGCGGTGCACGTCGCTGTCGCTGCGCACCGCGCCGCCCACGTCCGGCTGGGCCTCCAGGACCAGCACCGACCACCCGGCGTCGAGGAGGTGGTTCGCGGCCACCAGCCCGTTGGGCCCGGCGCCGATGACGACGGCGTCGTACGTCGCGCTCATCGGACCGCCACCTCCTGGACCATGCGGACCAGGTTGCGGGCCAGGCCGCCCAGGGCGCTGCCCTGGTCGCCGTGCACCTGGTTGCCGTCCTGCTGGGTGTCCAGGACGTTGCCGTTGTGCGGCTCGACCGGGCGGTCGAGGTCCTTCGCGGCGAGGTCGAAGAGCGGCGCGACGAGGGTGTCGTACACGGCGGGGAGGACGGCGAAGCCGAAGCGGATCACCTCGTTGGCCAGGCTCAGCTGGGAGCGCAGGCGGGGTCGGTCGAAGCTGTCGACGATCTGCTGCGCGACCCGTTCGGGGCTCGAGACCGGCGGCGGCGGTCGCCCCTCGAAGCCGGCGAAGTTCGCGGCCTGCTGGTAGATCGGGGTGTCCACACCGCCCGGGGCGACGTACTCGATGTGGACGTCGGGCAGGTCGCGGTTCTCCAGCTCGAGCTGGCGGCCGAGCGCACGGATGCCCCACTTGCTCACGACGTACGGGCTCATCGTCGGTACGGCGATGTGGCCGATCACCGAGCCGACCAGGACCAGCGTGCCCTCCTCCTGCGAGCGCAGCACCGGGATGACGTGGCGCGCCACGTTGACCGAGCCGAGCAGGTTGGTGCGGATCACGCCGTCGAAGACGTCGGCCGGCACCTCCTCGGTGCGCCCGTAGCTGACGACGCCCGCGCTGTTGACGACCGCGTCGAGCTGACCGTGCTCGGTGAGCACCGCCCGGACCACGTCGGCGACCTGCGCGTCGTCGCCCACGTCGGCGGTGAGCACCAGCGTCGACGCGGCGCCGGCCTCCTCGCACTCCGCCGCCGCCTCCTCCAGCGCCTCCCGGCCGCGGGCGACGAGGACGACGTGGTCGCCCGCCGAGGCTGCGCGGACCGCGGTCGCGCGGCCGATCCCGCTGGAGGCGCCGGTCACCACCACGACCCGGGGGTCGTGGTCGGACGGGCTCGTGTCGTGCTCGCTCATGCGCGGCAGGTACCCGCCCCGGGCGCTCCCAGAACGCGCGGGCCGTCGGGACCGGTTCGTGGCACCATGCGGACATGGGTCCCGTCCCGCGCGCGGGCACCCCGCTCGCGGCGGGCGTCCTGCTCCTCTCGCTGGCGGTCGGCTGCGCCGACGACGCCTCGGACGAGCGCGGGGGTCCCGAGGAGACCGCGCTGCCCGCCGGGCTCACGGCGTACGTCGACCAGTCGCGGATGCTGCGCCAGACCCGCACGGCGTTCGTCCGGCTGGTCAATGAGCCCGAGCGGTTCGTCACCGTGCTGCGCGCCGAGGTCTTCTCGCCCCGCTTCGGCGAGGTGACCTGGACGGGGGAGAAGACCTTCCAGAACGAGGCCGACCTGGAGTTCGAGGTGCCGACCGGGAGGTGCGGGGAGGGGTCGGACGCGGAGGTCCGGCTGACCTACCGCGTCGACGACGGCCCCGAGCAGGTCTCCGAGACCACGGCCACCGACCGGTACGGCGCGATCGGGCTGTTCCTGGACCGGGACTGCGCGGCGCAGACCTTCGCCGAGGCGGCGACGCTCGACCTCGGGGAGACGCGCGTGGTGGGCCGGGGCCGGGAGTCGGTCTTCGAGCTGCCGGTCACGATGACCCCCACCGGCGAGCGGGACGACGTGGCGTTCGGGGGCTTCGAGGACACCGTGCTGTTCCGGGGGACCGAGGGGTCACCGACGGTGGGCACGACCGCCCCGGTGCCGCTCGGCGTCGACGACCCGCCGGTCGAGGTCGTGCTGCGACTGGTGCCGACCCGGTGCGACCCGCACGCGCTGGCCGAGGACAAGGTGGGCACGCTCATCGGCGTGCGCACCCTGGCCCCGGGCCTCTCCGAGGTCGCGTCGTTCCACCTGCCGATCGGCGATGCCCGCCGAGGTGAGCTGCGCGGCTTCTTCGCCGTGCACTGCGGGCTCTGACCCGACTCAGCGCGGACGAGCCCCGCCACCGCCACGGCGCTCCTGGATCTTCGCCATGGCGCCCTTGATCTTCGCCTGGTTGTGCGGCTTCCGCGCCTCGTCGTAGGCCTTCTTGACGACGCCGGCGGCTGCGAGCTTCTTCATGATTCCCATGAGCCAGCGGTACCCCGCGGGCCCGTCGGCATGAGTCGCGCGCCGCGCCGGGCCGTCGGTCGGGAGTCCGGCGAGCCGGACCATGTGGAAAGGTGCGGGCAGGCGCGCCCGGACGGACGCGCCACCGACCAGAGGAGACGAACGTGCGGCGAATCGGGACGTGGACAGCGGCGGCAGTGCTCGGGATGGGCCTGCTGACCGGGTGCGGCGGCAGCGACACGGAGGCCTACTGCGACGGCCTCAAGGACGCCGAGCAGTCGCTCGCCGACGGCCCGGAGGGTGCAGACGGCTTCCGCGAGTACCAGGACACCGCCGAGCAGCTCGCCGACGACGCGCCCGACGAGGTGTCCGACGACTGGGAGAAGGTCCAGGACGCCACCCAGGACATGGAGGACCGGCTCGAGGACGCGGGTCTCTCGCTCGAGGACCTCGACGACCCCGAGGCGATGCAGGACGCCGACCCCGAGGCGCTCCAGACGCTCGGCGAAGAGATCGAGAAGATCAGCGCCGACATGGAAGAGGCCACGGACAACATCACCGAGCACGCCAAGGACGAGTGCGACGTCGACCTCAGCTGATCGACCGCTCCCCGGCTCGCGCCCGGGTCGTCACCGAGGGTGGCGGCCCGGGCGCGCGGCCTCTCCGCCCGCGGCGTGCCCGGGACGTCGTACGAGCCGGCGGCAGTAGCGACCAGGTCGTATGACGTCCCGGCGCGGCAGCGCGAGTCCGGCGCCCTGCATCGCGCAGGTCGCCGAGGAGGTCGGTACACTCGGGCGACCTGGCCGACCCCTTTCGTGAGGACACCTAGCACCGCCCATGGACGGCTCTCAAAGTAAGCAGCTCCCCGAGGGGGAGCACCGATGATCACCGCTCTCCTGCTCCTGGCCCTGGCGCTGCTGCTGGTGGCGCTCTGCGGGATCTTCGTGGCAGCCGAGTTCTCCCTCGTGACCGTCGACCGCGGTCGTGTCGAGCAGGCTGCCGCCGGCGGAGACGTCAGCGCGCAGGGCGTCCAGACCGCCCTGCGGAGCCTGTCGACCCAGCTCTCCGGCGCCCAGGTCGGCATCACGCTGACCAACCTCGGGATCGGCTTCCTGGCCGAGCCGGCGATCTCGGAGCTGATCCGCGGCCCGCTCGAGAGCGTCGGCACCCCCTCCGGCGCGGTCGGCCCGCTCGCGATCGCGACCGGTCTGGTCCTCAGCACCGTGCTCACCATGCTGTTCGGCGAGCTGGTGCCCAAGAACTTCGCCATCGCCCTGCCGATGGAGACCGCGCGCGCCACCCAGGGCCCGATGCGGGCGTTCACGGCGATCAACAAGGTCCCGATCAAGCTGCTCAACGGCTCCGCCAACGCGCTCGTGCGCCGGCTCGGGATCGAGCCCCAGGAGGAGCTGCGCTCCGCGCGCAGCTCGAGCGAGCTGGCGTCGCTGATCCAGCGCTCGGCCACCGAGGGCACCCTGGACGCCGACACCGCCGAGCTGATGGAGCGCTCGGTGGAGTTCGGCACCCGCTCCGCCGGCGAGATCATGACGCCGCGGGTGCGGACCCACTCGCTTGACGTCAACGACCGCGCCAGCGCGGTCATCGAGCTGGCCCGGCAGACCGGGCACTCCCGCTTCCCGGTCCTCGACGCCGACGAGGTCGTGGTCGGCACCGTCCACGTCAAGCACGCCGTCGCGCTGCCGCTGCACGAGCGCTCGACGACCAAGGTCAAGCACCTGATGGCCAAGCCGATCGTCGTGCCCGACTCGCTGCGGCTCGACCCGCTGCTCGCGCTGCTGCGCGAGGACGGCTTCCAGATGGCCGTGGTGCTCGACGAGTACGGCGGGCAGGCCGGCATCGTCACCCTCGAGGACGTGATCGAGGAGATCGTCGGCGACATCTCCGACGAGCACGACCGGCTCGGCGCCCGGGCCCGGCACCGCCGGGACGGGTCCTGGTCGCTGTCGGGGCTGCTGCGCCCCGACGAGATCGAGGACATCACCGGCGTCCCGCTCCCCGACGACGAGGACTACGACACCGTGGCCGGCCTGGTCCTCAAGGTGCTCGGCCGGATCCCGGAGCGCGGCGACATCGCCGAGGTGCCGGTCCCGGACCGTTCCGACCCCGACGACCCGCGCCAGCGGCTCGCGGTGCTCAGCGTCGAGCACATGGACGGCCTGCGGGTCGACCGGCTCTCGCTGCGCGTGCTCGACGGGGAACCCGCCACCGACGCGCGGGGCGAGCGGACGGGGGACCGGTCGTGAGCGACACCACCGCGATCCTCATCGCCGTCCTGCTGCTCGCGGCCAACGCCTTCTTCGTGGGCGCCGAGTTCGCGCTCGTCTCCGCCCGGCGCAGCCAGGTGGAGCCGCTGGCGCTGAACGGCTCCCGGATGGCGCGCACGACCCTGCACGCCATGGAGAACCTGTCGCTGATGATGGCCGGCGCCCAGCTCGGCATCACCATCTGCTCCGTCGGCCTGGGCGCCGTGGGCGAGCCCGCCGTCGCCCACCTGCTCGAGCCCGGCTTCGAGGCGCTGGGGCTCCCGCACGGGCTGGTCCACCCCGCGGCGTTCGTCGTCGCCCTCGGGGTGGTGGTCTTCCTGCACGTGGTGCTGGGGGAGATGGTCCCGAAGAACATCGCGATCGCCGGCCCCGAGCGCGCCGCCATCGTCCTGGGCCCGCCGATGCTCGGCGTGGTCACGGTGCTGCGCCCCGTGATCGTGGCGCTCAACGCCGTCGCCAACGGCACCCTGCGCCTGCTGCGCGTCGAGCCGCGCGACGAGGTGAGCTCCAGCTTCACCCGCGAGGAGGTCGCCGCGTTCGTGGAGGAGTCCCGCGGGGAGGGCCTCCTCGAGGAGCAGGAGTACGACCGGCTCGCCGGCGCCCTGGGCTTCACCGAGAAGACCGTGGCGGCCGTGCTGATGCCCACCGCGACGCTGACGACCGTACGCCGCGGCTCGACCGCCGCCGACGTGGAGGCGCTGTGCGCGGTCACCGGCTTCAGCCGGTTCCCGGTCGAGGCCGACGACGGCGAGCTGCTCGGCTACCTGCACATCAAGGACGTGCTGGAGCCCGACGAGGAGCGCCGCCAGCGGCCGGTCGAGGACAAGTGGATCCGCCCGTTCGCCCCGGTCACCCACGAGGACCTGCTCCACGACGCCCTCGAGCAGCTCCAGCGGCGCGGGGCGCACATGGCGCGCGTTGTGGACCCGGAGGGACGGACCCTCGGCCTGGCCACGCTCGAGGACGTCATCGAGGAGCTGATCGGCGAGATCCGCGACGCGGCCCACGCCGAGGACCCGGTCTGACCCGCCCACGACTTATGGTGGCCACGGAGTGATGGCCAGCGGTACCAGCGATGAGGAACGAAGGCAGTACGTGGCGGACGAGACGCGCACCAACCGCGTGTGGACGCTGCCCAACCTCCTGAGCGCGGTGCGCCTGGCCGGCGTCCCGGTCTTCCTGTGGCTGGTCCTGGGTCCCGAGGCCGACGGCTGGGCGCTCGCGCTCCTGATGGTCTCCGGGTTCACCGACTACGCCGACGGCTGGTTGGCGCGCCGGCTGAACCAGACCACGCTGCTCGGGCAGGTCCTCGACCCCGTCGCCGACCGGCTCTACATCCTCGCCGTCGTCGTCGGGCTGGCGATGCGCGACATCATCCCGTGGTGGCTGGCGATCTCGCTGCCGCTGCGCGACCTGCTCATGTGGGGGCTGGTGCCGTTCCTGCGCACCCGCGGGTACAGCGCGCTGCCGGTGCACTTCCTCGGCAAGGCCGCGACGTTCAACCTGCTCTACGCGTTCCCGCTCCTGCTCCTCGGCGACGGGGACGGCGTGGTCGCGACGCTCTCCGAGGTCTTCGGGTGGGCCTTCGCGTTCTGGGGCGTCGGCCTCTACTGGTGGGCCGGCCTGCTCTACGCCTGGCAGGTCCGCAAGCTCCTCGCGACGACCGAGCGCCGCCCCCCGGTGCGCCATGAGTGAGCCGACCCCCGGACCGCGCGACCCGCGGCTGCCTCCCCGGGTGACGATGCCGCTGCTGACCCTGATCACCCAGCAGTCGATGGACGAGGACTACCTGCACGCCGCCGAGCGCCGGATCGAGCGCGGTGCCGGGCCGCCGCGCGGCCGTCCGCGGCTCACCGGGGCGGTGGTGGTCGCCGTCTTCGGGCTGCTGATCTCGGTCGCCGCGGTGCAGACCTCCCGCAACGCCGACGTCGAGAGCGAGGGCCGCGAGCAGCTGATCCAGCGGATCACCGAGGAGCGCACGGCCGTCTCGGGGCTCCAGGACCGGATCGCCCTGCTGCGCGAGCGCAACGCCGAGCTCGACGAGGGGCTGACCGAGGTCAGCGGCATCCTGCAGTCCGCGCGCGACGAGCTGCGCCGCGTCCAGGTCCGCACCGGGTACGTCGAGGTCCGCGGACCCGGCGTACGGATGACGGTCGAGGACCCCGAGCAGGGGGACGAGGAGGTCCGCAAGGAGGACCTTTTCCTCCTCGTCAACGCGCTGTGGGCCGGCGGTGCGGAGGCGGTCTCGCTCAACGGGCAGCGGCTCAGCGTGCTCACCACGATCAGCAACTCCGACGTCGCGATCAACGTCGACTCCCGGGCGCTGCTGCCGCCGTACACCCTGCTGGCCATCGGGGACGGGGGCCGGCTGGCCGCCAACGTGTCCGACACGACCACGTTCGCGACGTTCGAGGCGGTACGCGAGCGCTACGGATTCGGCTTCACCATGCAGAATGAGGAGACGATCGTGCTTCCGGCCGCCCGGGAGAAGAGGCTGAGCTTCGCCACGCCGCTGACCGACGACGACGTCGACAAGCCCACCGACAAGGGGACCGCACCGTGATCGCCGCACTCGGCCTGCTCGTCGGGATCGTCCTGGGCCTGGTCTTCGAGCCGGACGTCCCGGTGTCCCTCGAGCGCTACCTGCCGATCGCCGTCGTCGCCGCCCTCGACGCGGTCTTCGGCGGCCTCCGGGCCTACCTGGACGGGATCTTCGACGACAAGGTCTTCGTCGTCTCGTTCCTCAGCAACGTGGTGATCGCGGCGGGCATCGTCTACCTCGGCGACCGGCTCGGCGTCGGCGGCCAGCTCACCACCGGCGTGGTCGTGGTGCTGGGCATCCGGATCTTCTCCAACGTCGCCGCCATCCGGAGGCACCTCTTCCATGCCTGAGCCCACCCGGCCGGATCCGCCCCGCCCGCCCACCGGGCGCGAGCGGCTGCGCTCCGCGCTGACCCGCCCCTCGCGGGGGCAGGCGGTCGTGGCCGTGCTGCTCGCCGCGCTGGCCTTCGCCGCGATCACCCAGGTCCGCTCCACCGGCGTGGACCAGGAGGACTTCACGGGCTACCGCCAGCAGGACCTCATCGACGTCCTCGCCGGCCTCGCGGGCACCAGCCAGCGCGCCGTGACCGAGATCGACCGCCTCGAGCGCACCCGCGACGACCTGCTCTCCGACTCCGACAGTCGCCAGGCCGCGCTCGCCCAGGCCCGCACGGAGTCCGAGGCGCTCGCCGTCCTGGCCGGCACGGTGCCGGTCCGCGGCCCCGGCCTGCGGGTCACGGTCGAGGAGGTGTCGGCCCAGGTGCCGCCCGTGGTGCTGCTCGACATGGTCCAGGAGCTGCGTACCGGAGGCGCGGAGGCGATCCAGATCAACGGCCAGGTCCGGCTGGTCGCCCAGAGCTCGTTCTCGGCCGGCGCCGGCGGCGTGGTGGTCGACGGCCAGCAGCTGCAGGCGCCGTACGTCCTCGACGTGATCGGCGACCCGCACAACCTCGAGAACTCCCTGACCTTCCCCCTCGGGCCGCGGTTCCAGGTCGAGAGCGCCGGAGGGAAGCTGGAGCTCGAGGATCCCGGCACCCTGGAGATCCAGGCGGTGCGGAAGCCGGTCGCGCCGGAGTTCGCCCAGCCCGCCCCCGACGAGTAGCCCGCGGGCAGTAGCCTGCCCGTCATTCCCCGCGCCGGCGGTCCGGCGTCCGACACCGAGGAGAACCCTTGTATCCCGACGAACTCCAGTACACCAGCGAGCACGAGTGGGTGCGGACGCCCGGTGAGCAGGAGGGCTCGGTGCGCATCGGCATCACGCACTACGCCCAGGACGCGCTCGGCGACATCGTCTACGTCTCCCTGCCCGAGGTCGGCGACGTCGTGGAGGCCGGCACCACCTGCGGCGAGCTGGAGTCGACGAAGTCGGTCAGCGACATCTACGCCCCCGTCTCCGGCGAGGTCGTGGGGCGCAACGAGACCCTCGACGCGACGCCCGAGCTGGTCAACAACGACCCGTACGGCGGCGGCTGGCTCTTCGAGGTCGTGCCCTCGGACCGCACCGAGCTCGACGAGCTGATGGACGCCCCGGCGTACCTCCTCACGATCGAGTCCTGACACCGGCTTGATCGTCCGGACCTGGCTGATAGGTTCGGACAACCGTCAACCTCAACCCGGCCTTGAGGGTTGGAGGACGTCCGACTCCCCGGAGGATGACCGATGCCGTTCTGCACCGCGTGTGGCAAGCAGAACCCTGCCGACGCCCGCTTCTGCTCCCAGTGCGGCACCCGGCTGACCCCCGCCGAGCCCGCTGCGGCCGAGACGGGCGTCGGTGAGCCGGTCAGCGACTCCACCGCGACGATCCAGATCGGGGTCGGCGACAAGTCCGACACCTCCGACCGCCAGCTGAACCCCGTCGACGCGGCCGCCGTCGACGCGCTGCCGACCGGCCACGCCCTGCTGGTCGTCCAGCGCGGGCCCGGCTCGGGCAGCCGGTTCCTCCTCGACGCCGACCTGGTGAACGCCGGGCGCCACCCGGACAGCGAGATCTTCCTCGACGACGTCACCGTCTCCCGCCGGCACGCGGAGTTCACCCGCGAGGGCGGCACCTTCACGGTCAGCGACGTGGGCAGCCTGAACGGCACCTACGTCAACCGCGACCGGATCGACCGGGTGCAGCTGACCGACGGCGACGAGGTGCAGATCGGCAAGTACCGGCTGGTGTTCTTCTCCGGGCACGAGAGCGCCTGAGCCCGTGGCCGCGACGCAGCCCGCGGGCGCCGCGTCCGGAGGGTCACGGGCACGGATGAACATCGGGGAGGTCCTGGACCGGCTCCGGCCGGACTTCCCGGGGGTGACCATCCCCAAGATCCGCTTCCTCGAGGACAAGGGCCTGATCAAGCCCGAGCGCACCCCGGCGGGCTACCGCAAGTTCTCCGCCGCGGACGTGGAGCGGCTGCGCTACGTGCTGCGGATGCAGCGCGACCACTACCTGCCGCTGAAGGTCATCGGCGAGCACCTCGACGCGATCGACCGGGGCCTGGAGCCGCCGCCGATCGAGGGCGTGGTGCCTACCGTGCCCACGGTGGCGCTCGCCTCCGACGGGCTGCCGTCGGCCGAGTCGTTCCGGCGCCACGACCAGCTGCGCCTCTCGCGGCGCGAGCTGGTCAAGATCGCCGGCATCTCCGAGGAGCTGCTCGACCAGCTGGAGCAGTACGGCCTGGTCGCGCCGCGCACCGGCACCAGCCACTACGACACCGACTCGCTGGTGATCGCGCAGACCGCCCGCGAGCTCGCCGACTTCGGTTTCGAGCCGCGCCACCTGCGCGCCTTCAAGACCTCCGCCGACCGCGAGGTCGGCCTGGTCGAGCAGGTCGTCGCCCCCCACAAGCGCAGCCGCGACGCCGCCGCCGCCGCCCGCGCCGACGAGGTGGTCAGCGAGATCGCCGCCCTCTCCGTACGCCTGCACGCCACGCTGGTGAAGGCGGGGCTGCGGTCGTCGTAGGGCCCGTCGGGTTTCCCCGGTGATCCGGGGAAACCTGATGTTCGGGGCCGTCGCGACGGCCGAGAACATCCGGTTCTCCCTGAGAAGTACGCCGGGTGGCGGTCGCCCGAGGTCCGTCACCGTTCGGGAGTAGGGTGAACACGTGCGCGAAGTCGATGTCATGGGTGTCCGGGTCGAGATGCCGTCGAACCAGCCGATCGTGCTGCTGCGCGAGGTGACAGGGGAGCGCTACCTGCCGATCTGGATCGGCGCGGTGGAGGCGACCGCGATCGCGTTCGCCCAGCAGGGCGTCGTGCCCCCGCGGCCGCTGACGCACGACCTGATGAAGGACGTGCTGACCGCGACCGGCAACGAGCTGACCGAGGTCCGCATCACCGACGTCAAGGACGGCGTGTTCTTCGCGACGCTGGTGCTCGGGTCTGGTGCCGAGGTGAGCGCGCGGCCGTCGGACTCGATCGCCCTCGCGCTGCGTACGGGGAGCCGGATCCTGTGCTCGGAGGAGGTGCTCGACGAGGCCGGTCTGGCCGTGCCCGCCGAGCAGGAGGACGAGGTCGAGAAGTTCCGCGAGTTCCTCGACCAGGTCACGCCGGAGGACTTCGAAGCCCAGTGAGTGGGCTCCGTACCCTCACCCTCAAGTAGAGGTTGAGGGTTGCGACACGCCGCGGAGGGCTTTGACCGACCCGCGTTCGCGGCCTACCTTGAACTGTCTCTGTTGTAACTCCATCGCTGTGGTTGCGCCCCGTGCGCGGCACCGGCTCCTTCCCCGGTAGTTACGTCCCACGGAGTAGACCCACGGAGGACCGTGTGCACGAGCACGAGCAGGAACCGAACGTCGAGGCCGCGCGCGCCGCGGAGACCGCCGACGAGCAGGGACTCCTCTTCACCGACGACGTCTCGCCGCTGCCCAGCGACACCGGGTACCGCGGTCCGACGGCGTGCAACGCGGCCGGGATCACCTACCGCCAGCTCGACTACTGGGCCCGCACCGGCCTGGTCGAGCCGACCGTGCGGGGGGCCAGCGGCTCCGGCACCCAGCGGCTCTACTCCTTCCGCGACATCCTGCTGCTCAAGGTGATCAAGCGGCTCCTCGACGCCGGCATCTCGCTGCAGCAGATCCGCACCGCCGTGCATCACCTGCGCGAGCGCGGCACCGACGACCTGACCCGCGTGACGCTGATGAGCGACGG
Organism: Nocardioides dongkuii; assembly: GCF_014127485.1. Lineage (NCBI taxonomy): Bacteria > Bacillati > Actinomycetota > Actinomycetes > Propionibacteriales > Nocardioidaceae > Nocardioides > Nocardioides dongkuii. The sequence goes on from NZ_CP059903.1 coordinate 2,109,962, forward strand.
CGCCTCGGTCTATGAGTGCACCAGCAGCGACGAGGTCATCGACCTGCTCCAGGGCGGGCAGGGCGTCTTCGGCATCGCCATCGGCGGCGTGTGGCGCGAGATCGAGGGCACCCTCGCCGAGCTGCCCAGCGAGCGCACCGCCTCCGACGACGAGAACGCCGCGCCGAGCGCGGGCGACGAGCTCGCCGCGCGGCGGGCCGCCCGCACCGCCGGCTGAGCGGCTCAGGCAAGCAGCGCACCCAGCAGCACCCGTCCGGCCCGTCACCCTCGTGGTGGCGGGCCGTTCGCGTCCCCTGCTGGTAGATTCGGGGGCGCTGACCATCCCGCACGGGAGAGTCCCCGGACCACTGAGCACCACCCGGCCCGGGGCGCCGAAGGGGCAATTCCTCCCCGGAACCTCTCAGGCCTCAGGACCGTGTGGAGCAGGCGACTCTGGAGGGGCGACGCCGCCCTCGACAGAGGGGGAGGGGACCGGATCGACCCATCCCGGAATCTGCCCAGCAGAGGAGCCCCTGTGTCAGACGTCCCCCCGCTCTCCGAGCTCGACGCCGCGCTGCCGTTCGTCGACCGTCACATCGGGCTCACCCCCGCCGACGTCGAGACGATGCTCGAGCGGCTCGGCTTCGACTCCCTCGACGCGCTGATGGACGCCGCGGTCCCGGGCGGGATCCGCTCCGCCGCCGACCTCGACCTGCCGCCGGCGCTCACCGAGGACGCCACCGCCCGCGAGCTGCGCGCCCTCGCGGCCGCCAACCGGCCCGGCGAGGCGATGATCGGCCTGGGCTACCACGCCACGATCACGCCGCCGGTCGTCCGGCGCAACGTGCTCGAGGACCCGAGCTGGTACACCGCCTACACGCCGTACCAGCCGGAGATCTCCCAGGGCCGGCTCGAGGCGCTGCTGAACTTCCAGACCGTCGTCGGCGACCTCACCGGCCTGCCGACCGCCAACGCCAGCCTCCTCGACGAGGGCACCGCCGCCGCCGAGGCCATGACGCTGGTACGCCGGGGCAACCGCAAGGCGTCCGGACCCTTCGTCGTCGACGCCGACGCGCTGCCGCAGACCATCGAGGTGGTCCGCACCCGCGCCGAGGCGATGCGCATCGAGGTCGTGGTCGCCGACCTGAGCCAGGGGCTCCCGGACGGCGAGCTCTGCGGCGTCCTGGTGCAGTACCCCGGCGCCTCCGGCCGGGTGCTCGACCCGCGGCCGGTCGCCGAGGCCGCCCACGAGCGCGGCGCGCTGGTCGTCGTCGCCGCGGACCTGCTGGCGCTGACCGTCCTGGAGGCACCGGGCGAGCTGGGCGCCGACGTGGTGGTCGGCTCCACCCAGCGCTTCGGCGTCCCCCTCTTCTACGGCGGCCCGCACGCCGGCTACATGGCGGTCGGCGCCGGGCTCGAGCGGCACCTGCCCGGCCGCCTGGTCGGGGTCTCGGTCGACGCCGAGGGGCGCCCGGCGTACCGCCTGGCCCTGCAGACCCGCGAGCAGCACATCCGCCGCGACAAGGCGACGTCCAACATCTGCACCGCCCAGGTGCTGCTGGCCGTGGTCGCCTCGATGTACGCCGTCTACCACGGCCCCGAGGGGCTGCGCGCGATCGCGACCCGCACCCACCGGTACGCCGCGGTGCTGGCCGCCGCGGTCGCGCAGGGCGGGCTGGAGGTCGTGCACCCGGAGTTCTTCGACACCGTGGAGGTGCGGGTCCCCGGCCGCGCCGCCGAGGTCGTCGCCGCGGCGCGCGAGCTGGGGCTGCAGCTGCGGCTCGTCGACGCCGACCGGGTCGGGGTCTCCACCTCGGAGTGCACCACGCGCTCGACGCTCGTCCGGCTGCTCGACGCCTTCGGCGTCCGGTCCGACAACCCGATGGACCTCGACGAGGTGGACGCGGCCACCGCCGACGCGCTGCCCGACGGGCTGCGCCGGCGCACGGCGTACCTCACCCACGAGGTGTTCTCCAGCCACCACAGCGAGACCGCGATGCTGCGCTACCTGCGGCGGCTCTCGGCGCGCGACTACGCGCTGGACCGCGGCATGATCCCGCTCGGCTCCTGCACGATGAAGCTCAACGCCACGACGGAGATGGAGCCGGTCTCGCTGCCCGGCTTCGCCGACCTGCACCCGTTCGCGCCCGCCGAGGACGCGGACGGCTACCGGCAGCTGGTGGCCGAGCTCGAGGGCTGGCTGGCCGAGGTCACCGGCTACGACCGGGTCTCGATCCAGCCGAACGCCGGGTCGCAGGGCGAGCTGGCCGGCCTGCTGGCGATCCGCGCCTTCCACCGCGCCAACGGCGACGCCGAGCGCGACGTCTGCCTGATCCCGTCGTCGGCCCACGGCACCAACGCCGCGTCCGCGGTGATGGCCGGCATGCGGGTCGTGGTCGTCAAGGCCGCGGCCGACGGCACCGTCGACCTCGAGGACCTGCGGGCGCAGTGCGAGAAGCACGCCGACGACCTCGCCGCGATCATGGTGACCTACCCGTCGACCCACGGCGCCTACGAGGACACCATCACCGAGCTGTGCGAGGTCGTGCACGGCCACGGCGGCCAGGTGTACGTCGACGGCGCCAACCTCAACGCGCTGCTCGGCTACGCCAAGCCCGGCGAGTTCGGCGGCGACGTGTCCCACCTGAACCTGCACAAGACCTTCTGCATCCCGCACGGCGGCGGCGGCCCCGGGGTCGGCCCGGTCGCGGTGCGCGCCCACCTCGCGCCGTACCTGCCCTCGCACGGCATGCACCCCGAGACCGACAAGCGCGAGGGCATCGGCCCGATCAGCGCCGCGCCGTACGGCTCCGCCGGCATCCTGCCGATCTCGTGGGCCTACATCCGACTGATGGGCGCCGAGGGGCTGACCCGCGCCACCGCCAGTGCGGTGCTCTCGGCCAACTACGTGGCATCCCGCCTCGGCGAGCACTACCCGGTCCTCTACCGCGGGCACAGCGGGCTGGTCGCCCACGAGTGCATCCTCGACGTCCGCGCCCTGACCAAGGAGACCGGCGTGAGCGTCGACGACGTCGCGAAGCGGCTGGTCGACTACGGGTTCCACGCGCCGACGATGTCGTTCCCGGTCTCGGGCACCCTGATGGTCGAGCCGACCGAGTCCGAGGACCTGCGCGAGATCGACCGGTTCTGCGACGCGATGATCGCGATCAAGGCCGAGATCGACCGGGTCGGGGCGGGGGAGTGGACCCCCGAGGAGTCGCCGCTGCGGGGCGCGCCGCACACCTCCCGCGCCCTCGTGGGCGAGTGGGACCGTCCCTACTCCCGCGAGCTCGCGGTCTTCCCGACCGGGATCGACCCCGACAAGTACTGGCCGCCGGTGGCCCGCATCGACCAGGCGTACGGCGACCGCAACCTGGTCTGCGCCTGCCCGCCGCCGGAGGCGTTCGCCTGAGCTGACGCCGGGACGTCATACGGGGTGGTGGCTATCGGACCCAGCTCGTATGACGTCCCGGCCGGCGCGGGGCCCGGGAGGCCTTCGAGGGCGCACCGGGCGGCAGCTCCTCCGCACCCTGCCGCAGGCCGATCCGGCGTACGACGCCGCGGTCCACCGCGGTGGTCGCGGGGCGCCCCGACGCCGCCCAGACCAGCGAGCGGCGCTGCACCTTCACGATGACCGCGCGGTCCCGGACCCGGACCGCGCCGTCGGGACGCCGCTCCTGAGCCGAGCCCCACAGGAACCGGACGGGGAAGCCGCTCCGGTTCACGACCTTGAGCCGGCCCGGACGCTGCGGCAGCTTCTGCACGGCGACCCGGACCGGCAGCGGCTTCTCCACCGTCACGGTCAGCGTGGCCGGCGTGAGGTAGTCGAAGTCGCACGCGTAGTAGGTGATCGTCCAGGTGCCCGCCCTGCGGCGCGCGCCGACGGCCAGCTCGCCGTCCTCGCTCGGGATGACCTCGAGGGCCTGGGGCACGTCGGCGAGCCGGCAGACGGCCAGGTCGTCCCCGTCCGGGTCGGTGTCGTTGGCGAGCACGTCGACGACGCCCAGCCCGCCCGTCATCACGGTGAGCTCGTCGTCGGCCGTGACCGGTGCGGAGCCCTCGGCGGCGCCGGCCGGAGGCGCGACGATGCCCGTGATCCCGGTGAGCAGCAGGGCGGAGGCGGCCAGGAGGGCGGCCGGGCGCGCGAGGAGAGACATGGGTTCCTTCCCGGGGAGGTCGGCACGACCCTAGGGGACGGTCCGCCCGGTCCGCGGCACTTCGGACGAGTCGCGAGCCTTGTGCCGCCTATCGATCAACGATAGATTCCGAACGAAAGGCGATCGAAGGAGCGGGACCATGGGACGACTGACCATCCTCGCGCTGCGCGTCGTGCTGGCGCTGGCGCTCGTGGGCTCCCTGGGGGTGCAGACGGTGATGGTGCCGCTGCTGGCCGCGGACATGGAGGGTGCCGACCCCGACGTGCTGGAGCTGCGCACCCCGCTCGTGGTCCTCCTCGTGCTCGGGATCCTCACCACCCAGGTCGTCATGGTGTGCATCTGGCAGCTGCTGACCATGGTCCGGCGGGGCACGGTCTTCTCCCACGGCGCGTTCCGCTACGTCGACGTGATCATCGGCGCGGTCGCCGCGGCCGCGCTGCTGCTGTTCGCCCTCGCCTGGGTGCTGGCCCCGGGCGAGGCCGTCGCGCCGGGCATCGTGCTGCTGATCGGCGGTGCCGGCGGGGTGGTGACCGGGATCGCGCTGGTCGTCCTGGTGATGCGGGCGCTGCTGGCGCAGGCGGTCGACCGCGACGCCGAGGCACAGCAGCTGCAGGCCGAGCTGGACGAGGTGATCTGATGCCGATCGTCGTCGACATCGACGTGATGCTGGCCCGGCGCAAGATGTCGGTCGGGGCGCTCGCCGAGCAGATCGGGATCACCCCCGCGAACCTGGCGGTGCTCAAGAACGGCCGCGCGAAGGCGGTCCGGTTCACCACCCTCGAGGCGCTCTGCGAGGTCCTCGACTGCCAGCCGGGCGACCTGCTGCGCTGGGAGTCCGAGGACGCGGCCGAGCCGGTCACCCGCGCCGGCACCCGCTGACCGCGCCGGGCCGCGGCGTACGGCAGGCTGGGGTCATGACTTCGGCGCACGGCGAGCCCGACGACCTCGGCGACCTCGGCGACCGGCTGGCCACCTGGCTCGAGGGACTCGGCCTCGCCGCGCACCTGGCGGCGGCGGGCCTGCCGACCTTCGTCCGGGACGACGCGGGCCGGGCCGTCTGGACCGACCCCCGCACGGGCGAGACGCTCACCCGAGACCAGCTCGCGGAGCTCGACGAGGTGCTGCACGAGGAGGGCACCGAGCCGGAGCACGCCGTCCCCGTGGCGCTGGTGCAGGTCGCCCGCCGCGCCCGGCTGCGGGAGCAGCTGCTGGCGAGTCCGCGGCACTCCTACGAGTCGCTCGCGCAGCTGCGGGGCACGTCGGTCAACGCGGCGCGGTTCACGGTGCACAAGGGGGCCTCCCGCCACCGGCTGCTCGTGGTCGACGTCGACGGGCAGGCCGTGGTGCCGGCGTTCCAGCTGACCCCCGAGGGCGAGGTACGCCGCGACCTGGCGCCGGTGCTCGAGCCGCTCCTCGCCGCCGGCACCGACCCGTGGCGGGTCTGGGCGTGGCTGACCCAGCCGGCCGCGCTGCTCGGCGGACTGGTCCCGGAGCAGGCGGCCGCCGACCCCGAGACCGCCGACCTGGTGCTGCACGCCGCCGTACGCCTCGCGGAGCGCGGCGCCGCCCGGTCCTGAGCGGGTCGCCTCAGAGCGCCTGCGAGACGCTCGACATGTTGAAGTCCGGCACCCGGAGCGCGGGCGTCGCGGTGCGCGAGAAGTAGTCGTCGCCCCACTCGCGGCTGAAGCTCGGCACCGTCCGCGAGGCGTGCGAGAACCGGTTCAGCAGGTCGATCGGGCTCTCGTTGAACCGGAAGTTGTTGACCGCGCCGGTGACCTCGCCGTCCTCGACGAGGTACACGCCGTCGCGGGTCAGGCCGGTCAGCAGCAGGCTCTGCGGGTCCACCTCGCGGATGTACCAGAGGCAGGTCAGCAGCAGGCCGCGCTCGGTGCCCGCGACCAGCTCGTCGAGCGACGCCGCGGCGCCGTCGACGTCGAGCACCAGGTTGTCGACGGCGGGCGTCACCGGCAGCTGCGTCATCGCCGCGGAGTGGCGGGTCTGGAGCAGCCCGGTCAGCATCCCGTCCTGCACCCAGTCGGTGCGCCCGAGCGGCAGCCCGTTGTCGAAGACGCTCGTCTCGTTGCCCGAGGCCGTGGCGAGGTTGAACGGCGCGCACTCCAGCCCGGGGTACGCCGGGTCGGAGTACAGGTGCACGCCCGGCTTCGCGATCCGCTCGCCGACCCGGGTGCCGCCGCCGCGGCGGCTGTAGACCGACTGGCCCTCGTGGGCGACCCGCGCCCCGGCGTACCAGTAGGCGTCGATCATCAGGTCGGCGACGGCCGCGGGCGGCAGGATCGTGTCGTAGCGGCCGGCCGGCAGGTCGACCGTGCGGGCGCCCCACGCGAGCCGCTGCGCGAGCGTCTCCTCGACCGCGAGCGGGTCGACGTCGGTGAAGTCGCGGGTGGCGCCGCCGACCCAGGCGCTGCCGCGGAGGTCGGCGGTCTTGCCGGTGCAGCCGTGGTGGCCGGTGGGCTGCACGTGCCGGAGGCGCAGGCCGGTCGTCGAGCCGAGGTACGTCGTGGTCAGCTCGTGGTTGACGAAGCCGTAGAGCACCCGGCCGCCGGCCCGGGCCCGGCCGAACGCCTCGCCGAGCGCGGGCGCCAGCGCGTCGTACACGTGGATGTCGGTGGGCACGGCCGGCTCGTCCCAGTCGGGGGAGACCCGGTCGCGCACCAGGTCGGCGGCGTCCTCGGCGGGCGACGCGGCACGGGCCGCGGCGTCGGCCGCCTCGACCAGCTGGGTGACCTGCGCCTGGGTGGTGGCGCTGCCGGTGACCGACCCGGTCGCCACCCCGCCGGAGGTGCGGACGAAGGAGATCACCGTGACCGAGACGCCGTGCATCACGCCGTTGGTGGTGAGGGTGTTGTTGGCCCAGCGGAGGTTGGCGCTGGTGGCGTCGCGGACGATCACCACGCAGTCGTCGGCGACCGTGGTCGCGACCGCGTGCTCGACGAAGGACTGCGGGGACAGCGGGGTCGTCATCAGTGGCCTGCCTCGTCGGTCGTGTTCAGGATGTTGACGCCGCGGAACAGGGACGTCGGGCAGCCGTGGCTGACGGCCGCGACCTGGCCGGGCTGGGCCTTGCCGCAGTTAAACGCGCCGCCCAGCACCCAGGTCTGCGGTCCGCCGACCGCCTCCATCGAGCCCCAGAACTCGGTCGTGGTCGCCTGGTAGGCGACGTCGCGGAGCTGCCCGACCAGCTCGCCGTCCGCGATCTTGTAGAAGCGCTGGCCGGTGAACTGGAAGTTGAAGCGCTGCATGTCGATGGACCAGGACTTGTCGCCGACGACGTAGATGCCGCGCTCGACCCGGCGGATCAGCTCCTCGGTGCTCGGGCCGTCCTCGGCGGGCTGCAGGCTGACGTTGGCCATCCGCTGGACGGGGACGTGGCCGGGGGAGTCGGCGTACGCGCAGCCGTTGGAGCGGCCCTCCGGGAAGCCAGGGCCAGCGAGCTCGGGCTTCATCCGGGCCATCGCGCGGTCGAGCTGGTAGCCGACCAGCACGCCGTCGCGCACGATGTCCCACTGCTGGGTGGCGACGCCCTCGTCGTCGTACCCGATCGTGGCGAGGCCGTGCTCGATCGTCCGGTCGCCGGTGACGTTCATGACCGGGCTGCCGTACTGGAGGACGCCGAGCTTGTCGTACGTCGCGAACGACGTCCCGGCGTAGTTGGCCTCGTAGCCCAGGGCGCGGTCGAGCTCCGTAGCGTGCCCGATGGACTCGTGGATGGTCAGCCACAGGTTGCTCGGGTGGATGACCAGGTCGTAGCTGCCGGCCTCGACGCTGGGCGCCTTCAGCTTCTCGGCCAGCAGCTCGGGGACCTGCTCGATCTCGTCGTCCCAGTCCCAGGCCGTCCCGGGCCCGCCGCCCACGATGTACTCCCAGCCGCGGCCGGCGGGCGGCGCGATGCTCGCCATCGCGTCAAAGGTGTCGGCACCGGCGCCCATCGCCTCGAACCCGGGCTGGAGCCGGACCCGCTGCTGGGTGGTCCGGGTGCCGGTGAGATCGGCGTAGTACTTGTTCTCCAGCACCTGGTGGAGGTACGCCGAGGCGTGGTCGACGGCCGCGCCGGTGCGCAGCCGGTCGGTCCAGTCGACGAGCACGGCGGCCTTCTCGGCGACGGGGACGGCGAACGGGTCGACGTCGTACGACGAGACCCAGGTGACGTCGTCGTGGATCGGCTCGGGCGCCAGCTCGACCGGGTCGGCCGTCATCCGCGCGGCGACCTTGGCCACCGCGACGGCGCTGTCGGCGACCCGTACCGCTTCGTCGGGGGTGAGCACGACGCCCGCCGCGAAGCCCCAGGCGCCCTGGTGCACGACCCGGACGGCGAACCCGAGGTCCTCGCTGTCGCTGGCGTTCTGCAGGACGCCGTCGCGCACGCTGAGGCCCTGGTAGCGGATCCGCTCGAACCGGAAGTCGGCGTGGCTCGCGCCGAGCTCGCGGGCCCGAGCCAGCGCCACGTCGCCGAGGTCGCGGTAGGGGAGCGAGAGGAAGGTGGGATCGACCTGCTGGCCACTCATGCCGGTGAACCTACCCGACCCCCTCCGGGTCGCTCCGGGATCGGTGCGCCCGGCACGCGGCACCCTGCGGTTTGGTCACAAACCGCAGGTTTTCGCGCTGTTTCGTTGCGGTTTGTGACCAAACCGCAGGGTCGAGCGGCCGCCGGGTCCGGGCCAGCGGTCAGCCGGTGACCGCCACGGTGGACCCGGCCCGCGACTTGGTGACCACCAGGCGGGTGGGGATCCGGTCGCGCATCTCGGCGACGTGGCTGACCACGCCGACGACCCGGCCGCCGTCGCGCAGCGAGTCGAGGGTGTCGAGGACGTCGTCGAGGGTGTCGGCGTCGAGCGAGCCGAAGCCCTCGTCGACGAAGAGGGTGTCGAGGTCGGCGCCGCCGGTCTCCTGGGTGATCACGTCGGCGAGCCCCAGCGCGAGCGCGAGCGAGACCACGAACGTCTCGCCGCCGGAGAGGGTCGCGGGGTCCCGGGACTCGCCCGACCAGTCGTCGCGCACCAGCAGGCTCAGGCCGCCGCGGGTCTCGCCGGCGCCGCGGCGTCCGGTGTGCTCGAGGGAGTACCGCTGGTCGCTCATCCGCGCCAGCCGCTCGTTGGCGGCGGCCACGACCTGCGAGAGCCGGTAGGCCAGGACGTAGGCGGAGAGCCGCATCTGCAGCCGGTTGTCGGGGGACTTGCCCTCGACGAAGGCCGCGAGCCGCGTGGTGAGCTCGTGGTCGGCGCGCACCGGGGCCCACCGGTCGAGCGCGTCGCCGAGGTCGGCGCCGAGCCGGGTGAGCCGCTCGACCCGTCCGGTCCAGGTCTCCTGCGCGGAGCGCGCCTCGGCCAGCGCCGCCAGCGTGCGGTCGTGGTCGGCGGTGAGTGCGCGCAGGTCGGGTGCGGGGAACAGGCCGAGCTCGTCGGCGCCGGGCTCGTCGAGGACGGCGAGGGCGGCGGCGAGCCGGCGCTCGTGGTCCTCGACCCGAGCCGCGAGCCGCTCCAGCGCGACGGGGTCGAGCGCGGCGGCGACCGCCTCCGCGGGGTCGTCGAAGCCGGCCTCGGCGGCGGCCTCTGCCAGCTCCCGCCGGGCCTCGTCGTACGCCGTCGCCGCGGCGTCGCGCTCGTCGAGCGCCCGCAGCAGCGCCCGGCAGCGCCGTTCCCGGTCGACCAGGTCGGCCAGCAGGTCGGCGAGCAGGCCGTCGGGCGAGTCGGTGGCGGCGTCGGCGAGGACGTCGGCGAGCTCGGCGCGGAGGTCGGCGGCCTCGGCGCCCAGCAGCCGGGCACTCGCGGCGACGGCAGCCGCCTCCGCCGCGTGCCGGCGCAGGGCCTCGCCGGTCTCGGTGCACTCCTGCTCGCGGGCGGCCAGCGCCCGCGCCGCCGCGTCGGCACCGTCGGCGGCGGCGCGGAGCCCCTCGAGGCGGGTCGCCAGCGCGGCGGGATCGAGCTCGGTGCCCGCGCGCTCGGAGGCGTGCGCGAGCCGGGTGGCGAGGTCGCGGGCCTCGACGTCGCGGAGGTGCTCGGTCGCGGCGGCGGCGTCGGCCGCCTTCTGCGCGGCGCGCTCGGCCGCTGCGTCGGGGGCGCCGTCGGCCGCGCGGGCGCGCTCGGGGTGCTCCGCGGACCCGCAGACCGGGCAGCACTGGCCCACGGCCAGCGACCCGGCGATCTCGGCGGCCATGCTCTCCAGCCGCGCCTGTCGTACGTCGAGCGCCCGGCCGCGCAGGGTCAGCGTGAGCTCGCGCGCCTCGTCGTGGGCGGTGCGGGCCGCCGCGAGCTGCTCGGTGAGCGAGACGACCTGGGCGTGCGCCGCCAGCCGCGCGGCGACCTCGACCGCCTCGGTGGCGGCCGCGCGGGCGCGCTCGAGCCGGTCGCGTGCAGCGGTGACCTCGGCGGGCAGCTCGGCGAGGCGTGCGCCCTCCCGCGCGGCGGCCTCGGCCACGGAGCGACCGCGCGTGTCGAGCGCGGCGAGCTCGCGGTCGACCACCTCGAGGCGGGCGGCCCGGGGACGCAGCGCCCGGACGCGCGCCGCGTGGTCGGCGCACGCGGCGGCCTCGGTCGCGGTGGCGTCGCGGCAGGTCCCCGCGGGGACGGCCGCCGTCGCCGCCTCGTGCGCGAGGCGGGCGCGCTCGGCCACCCGCCAGAGCGGCACCACCGTCGCGGCGCGCCCCGCGGCGGCGACCCGGTCGCGGTCGGTGGCGTGCTGGCCGGCCACCGTCAGCAGCCGGGCGTGCTCGGCGGCCGCCGCCTCCAGCCGCGCCTGGCGCTCGGCCGTGGTGCGCCCGGCGTCGAGGGCCTCCCGGGCCACGGACTCGGCCTGGGACGCGACTGCCGCCGCGGCGCCTGCCGAGGAGAGGGCGCCGCGCGCGTCGCGCACGAGGGAGGCGGTCCACGCCGCGAGCGACCCGTCGGCGGCCGGGCCCGCGAGGTCGCGGACGTCCCAGCCCTCCGGCAGCGGCCGGCCGGCCGCCTCGCTGACCCGGCTCACGAGATCGGCGGTCTCCTGGTGGGCCTCCTCGCACTCGCGGCGCAGCGCGACCCGCCGGTCGCGCAGCCAGCGCTCGACGTCCTCGAAGCGACCGGTGCGGAAGAGCTGCTGGAGCAGCTTGTGGCGGTCCTCGGAGCGGGAGCGCAGGAACGCCTGGAAGCGGCCCTGGGGGAGCATCGCCACCTGGGTGAACTGGGTGAGGTTCATGCCGACCAGGCGGGAGACCAGGTGTCCGGCCTCGTCGAGCCGGCTGGTCAGCGGCACCCAGGCGCCGTCGACGCGCTCGGAGACGGTGACCGAGGCCTGCTGGGTGGTCGTGCCGGTGCCGCGCTTCTTGGGCCGCTCCCACGCCGGCGACCGGACCAGCCGGAACCGCCGTCCCGAGAGCGTCGCCTCGAGCTCGACCCGCGGCGTGGTGGTCGGCGCCGCCTGGTCCGAGCGGAGCCGGCGGGCGGTGCTGCGGTCGCCGGGGACGTCGCCGTACAGCGCGAAGCACACGGCGTCGAGGATGCTGGTCTTGCCGGCGCCGGTCGGGCCGGACAGCAGGAACAGCCCCGCGCCGGAGAGGTGGTCGAAGTCGACGCTCACGGTGCCGCCGAACGGCCCGAACGCGGTCACCTCGAGGTGGTGGAGGCGCATCAGCCCACCCCGGGGTCGAGGTCGGGGTCGTCGCAGCAGGAGTCGACCGCGCGGAACAGCAGCGCGGCCTCGTCGGGCTCCGGGGGACCGCCGCGCAGCTCGAGCATGAACTCGCGGGCGATGTCGTGGTCGGTGCGGCCGTGGGTGCGCGCCGCGGGCAGGCTGCCGAGCCCGGGGGCGACCGACTCGAAGCCGAGAACCAGCGTGTGCGGGAAGCGCCGCCGCAGCCGGTCCATCGCCTGCGTGGGCCGGGCGGTGTCGGTGAGGGTGACCTGGATCCAGGCGTCCTCGTGCGCCGCCAGTGCCGGGTCGACGAGCAGGTCCTCCAGCCGCCCCCGCAGCCGGGCCAGCCGCCGCGGCACGGGCGCCTCGACGAACGTCGTCGAGGTGACCCCGCGCGGGCCGAGGTCGACCAGCCACGAGCCCTTGCGGTGGTCGGTCTCGGAGAAGGAGTAGGCCAGGGGCGACCCGCTGTAGCGGACCGACTCGGTGAGCGTGTGGCGGCCGTGGAGGTGACCCAGCGCGGCGTAGTCGACGCCGTCGAAGACCGAGGTCGGCACCATCGAGACCCCGCCGACGCTGATGTCGCGCTCGGAGTCGCTCGGCTGCGCGCCCGCGACGAACGCGTGGGCCAGGACGACCGAGCGGGTCGCGGCGGAGCGGCCCGCGAGGTCGGCACGGACCCGGCGCATCGCCTCGGTGAGCGCCGACTCGTGGGACCGGCCGGGCAGGCCCCAGGGCTCGCGGACCGCGTCGGGGTCGAGGTAGGGGATGCCGTGCACCGCCACCGGGCCGTGCTCGTCCTCGAGCATGACCGGGGTGCCGACGGTGCGCGGGTCGGTGCGGATGAAGACGCCCGCGGCGTCGATCAGCCGCGAGCTGAACCCGAGCCGCTGCGCGGAGTCGTGGTTGCCGCTGGTGAGCACCACGCGCGCCCGGGACGCGGCGAGCCGAGCCAGCGTCTCGTCGGCGAGCCGGACCGCGTCGACGTGGGGGAGCGCCCGGTCGTAGACGTCGCCGGCCACCACCACGAGGTCGACCTCCTCGGACGCGACCACGTCGAGCAGGTGGTCGACGTACGCCGCCTGGTGCGTGAGCATCCCCTCGCGGTGGAACGACCGGCCCAGGTGCCAGTCGGAGGTGTGGAGGATGCGCACGCGTCGAACCTAGGAGGCGGCACCGACAGCCCGTCGTCCCCACGCCGGGAGGCGCCCCATGAGCCCGGGCACACGCGCCTCAGGCGTAGCGCACGCAGCGGCTCGCGGAGGTGAACCCGTAGAGCACGAGGCCCGCCTCCTCGGCCAGCCGGACCGACAGGCTGGTGGGCGCCCCGACGGCGACCAGCGACCCGGTGCCGGCGGCGACCGCCTTCTGCACCAGCTCGAACCCGGCCCGGCCGCTGACCACCAGGCAGGCGACGGCGGGCGGCTCGCCGGCGAGCACCCGGGCGCCGGTGACCTTGTCGACGGCGTTGTGGCGCCCGACGTCCTCGCGCACCACGAGGAGGGTGCCGTCGGCGTCGGCCGCCGCGGCCGCGTGCACGCCGCCGGTGCGGGCGAAGACCTGCTGGTGGTCGCGGAGCCGGTCCGGCAGGGTGCGCACCACGTCGTCGGACGGTACGGCGCCCGCCCACCGCTCGCCGCGGGGTACGTCGAGCACCGCGGCCACGCTGTCCTTGCCGCACACCCCGCACGCCGAGGACCCGCTCGCGTGCCCGCCGTGCCGGTGGCCGAGGTCGACCGCCGGCGGCCCGTCGAGGGTGACCGTGACGACGTTCAGGTCCTGCTCGGGGGTCAGCGTCTCGTCGGTGCAGTAGGCGACGGAGGCGACCCCGGTCGCCCCGGTCGTCCCGGCCGTCCCGACGCCGCCCGTCACGCCCTCGTGGCGCAGCCAGCCGGCCGCGAGCTCGAAGTCGTGCCCGGGGGTCCGCATCGTCACCCAGGCCCGGCGCGCCGGCGCTCCCGGCCAGGCCACCCGGATCTCCATCGGCTCCTCGGTCGCCAGCCGGTCCTCCCGGCGGCGCTCGCCGTCCGGGCGCAGCTCGCGCACCCGGGTCCGGACGGTCGGCCCCGGCCGGCGCGGCCGCAGGCTCACGAGGACCCCGAGGGGTACGCCGACCGCACCGCGAGCATCCGCTGCAGCCGGTCGGTCGCGTCCAGCAGGCGGCGCCGCACGGACGGGTCCAGGTCGGGCCGCGCGGCCAGCGCGGTGGCCCGGTCGACGGTGGTCTGCTCCAGCGACGTCGCCGGGAAGAACGCCTCCGCCGCCTCCGCGAGCACCCATCCGCTGCGTACCGCGGCGGTGCCGGGCAGGTCGGCGAAGTAGCGCTCGACGTACGGCTCGGTGAGCTCGCGCTGCTCGGGGCGCCACAGGCCCAGGCCCGCGGCCTCCACCTCGTAGTTGGCGACGTCGGCGGCCCCGGTGAACCGGGCCCAGGCGAACTCCTTGGCCTCGACCGTCGGCAGCGACGCGACCGCGCGGGTGTGCTCGACGCGGGCCAGGCCGGTCGGCTCCGCGGCCAGCGCGGCGTCCAGTTCGGCGCGGTCGGTGGCGCCGAGCACGGCGAGCCGGCACCGCACCCGCCAGCACAGGTCGGGGTCGGCGTCGATGCCGGCGGGCGGCTCGGCGAGCCAGGTCCGCAGCAGGTCCGGGTCGGTGGCGGACCGGACGGCGGTGCGGTACGCCGCGAGCTGGTGCTCCGACCCGGGCGGGGTGGCGTCGATCTTGGCGACCGCGGCCGCGTGCACGCGCTCCACGGACCCCGCCGGCGCCAGCGGCAGCAGGGTCTGGAAGAGCCAGGGGAGGGTGCGCCGGGGGCTCGCGGACTCCGGGGCGTCCTCGGTGTCCTCGACCGGCACGCTCGCCACGACCAGGTCGACGAGGTCGGCCGGGTCGAGCGCGGCCACGTGCAGCCCGCTGCGGACGCCGTTCCAGACCGCGGCCCGCAGCAGCGGGTCCCCGATCCCGGGCAGCAGCCCCGGGAGGGCGCGCATCGTCTCCGGGTCGGGGTAGGTCAGCGCCCAGGTCTCCTGCTGGGGGTCGAGCAGCGCCGGGGCCCCGCCCGCGTCGTACGCCGTCTCCGGGCCTTCCACCGAGACCCGGTCGGCCCGCCAGCTGTCGACGTCGCAGACGGCGACGTGGAAGGTGTGCGTGCGGTCGGCGGGGTGCGCCGCCGGGGGAGTACGCCGCAGCACGCCGGCCGCGCGGTCCAGGACGATCGTGTCCGGGCCGGCGGTGCGCAGCCACTGGGTGCGCACGGCGGCGAGGTCGGCGGCGCCGGCGCGCTCCCAGCTGCCGAAGAGGTCGTCCATGGTGGCGTTGCCGAACCGGTGCCGCTCGAGGTGGTCGACGACGCCGCCGAAGAACACCTCGTCGCCGAGGGTGGCGGCCAGCTGCTTGAGAATGCTGGATCCCTTGGCGTAGGAGATGCCGTCGAAGTCCTGGAGGGCGGAGACCGCATCGGTGGCGCCGTTGCCCGCCACCGGGTGGGTGCCCGGCCCCAGGTCGGCGGTCAGCCCCCACATCCGCCGGTTGTAGGCCTGGTCGACCCACGCGTCGCCGTACTCGGTGGCGTCGGCGGTGACCCGGTTGCCGAGGTACTCCGCGAACGACTCGTTGAGCCACAGGTCGTCCCACCAGCGCGGGGTCACGAGGTTGCCGAACCACTGGTGCGCCATCTCGTGCGCCACGGTCGCCGCGCGCTTGATCCGCATGCCGCGGGTGACCCGGGTGGCGAAGACGAGCTGGTCGCGGAAGGTCACGCAGCCGGGGTTCTCCATCGCGCCGGCGTTGAACTCCGGCACGAACGCCTGGTGGTAGCTCCCGAACGGGTAGCGGATGCCGAAGAGCCGGTGCAGCTCGTCGAAGCACTGCCCGGTCATCGTGAACAGCTCGTCGGCGTCGGCCTCGAGCGCCCCGGCGAGGCTGGCGCGGGCGCTCAGCCCGAGCGGGATGCCGTCGTGCTCGGCGGTCAGCAGGTGGTAGGGACCGGCCACCAGCGTCACGAAGTAGGTCGAGAGCGGCTGGCTGGTCTCGAGCTCCCAGACACCCGGCTCGACCTGGGTGGCGGGGGTGTTGCCGAGCACGGTCCACGCGCGCGGCGCCGTGACGTGGAAGGTGTACGGCGCCTTCAGGTCGGGCTGGTCGAAGCAGGCGAAGATGCTCGGCGCGGCGTCCATGAACGACATGCCGTAGACGTAGTGGCGCCCGTCGGCCGGGTCGACGCTGCGGTGCAGCCCCTCGCCGTCGTTGCGGAAGCGCATCACCGCGTCGACGACGAGCTCGTGGGTGCCCTCGGTCGTCTCCAGCGGCAGCCGGCCGCGGTCCAGGGTGTCCGGGTCCAGCGGGACGCCGTCGAGGCGCAGCGCGTGGACGCGCAGCGGCTTGAGGTCGATGAACGTCGGCCCGCCGCGGCTGGTGAACCGCACAGTCGTGACCGACCCGAAGGTGGCCTCGTCGGAGGCGAGGTCGAGGCGCACGTCGTACGACTCCACGGTGAGGAGGGCGGCGCGGGCCTGCGCCTCGGTGTGCTGGAGGCTCCGGGCGGGGGCGGCGGTCACCTCCGCAGCCTATGCCCGGGCGGGAACCTCCATTCGCGGGTCAGGCGCCCCGGGTGCGGTTTACGCTCCGCTCGGCAACCTCGCGCCTCCCAGGAGGCATCGGGCTGTCGCGAGGACGGCACGGGCCGTCCCAGCACCCGGAGGGAACCCGCATGACCCTGCCCACCCGTCGCCGACGGCTCCTCTCGCTGGCCACCGCAGCCACCCTGATGCTGGGGCTCCCGGCCCTCGGCGCCACCGTGCTCGCCGGCCCCGCCTCGTCGGCCGACCCGGCCGCGGACTGCGTCGCGCCGTACCCGGTCTCCGAGCTCGCCGCCGGCGACGCCGTCGATGGCCTGACGGTCGTGCGCGGCACCACCCCGACCGGCTTCACCGGCGAGGTCCTCGGCGTGCTCGAGGACGGCATCGGTCCGGACCTCGACATGGTCATGGTCGAGCTCGACATGCCGGAGTTCGACCGCACGGGGGGCATCTGGCAGGGGATGTCGGGCTCCCCGGTGTACGCCGAGGACGGCCGCCTCATCGGCGCCGTCGCCTACGGGCTCGCCTACGGCCCCTCGCCGATCGCCGGCATCACGCCGTTCGAGGAGATGGACACCTACCTGGCCGACCCGGCGAAGCCGGACGCCCGGATCCCGCTCGGCCGGGCGGACGCCCGCACGGTGGCCGCTCGCGCCGGGATCAGCCCCGCCCAGGCCGAGCGCGGCTTCCGCGAGCTCCCGATGCCGCTCGGCGTCACGGGGGTCAGCGCCCGCCGCCTCGCCCAGGCGCAGGCGAAGGGCTCCGACTTCCTGGAGAAGGCCAGCTACGTGCTCGGCCGCTCCGAGGCGAGGGCGGCCGGCCCGGAGACGATGGTCGCCGGCGGCAACCTCGGTGTCTCGGGCTCCCACGGCGACGTGACCATGGCCAGCGTCGGCACGGTCACCTCGGTCTGCGCGGGCCGCGTGGTCGGGTTCGGCCACCCGATGGGGCTGTTCGGGACCACGACCATGGGACTGCACCCGGCGGACGCCGTCTACGTGCAGCCCGACTCGCTGGGCGCGCCGTTCAAGGTCGCCAACATCGCCCCCGTCACCGGCACCGTCACCGAGGACCGGCTCACCGGCGTCACCGGCGCCTTCGGTGCCGCACCGGCCGCCATCGAGGTCGTCTCCCACGTCGCGTACGCCGGGCGCAGCCGGACCGGCGCCTCGTCGGTGTCGCTGCCCGAGCTCGCCGCCGACGTGACCTTCTACCAGCTGATGAGCAACCAGGACCGGGTCCTCGACGGTCCCGCGCGCGGCAGCGAGCTGCTCTCCTGGACGATCGAGGGCACCGAGGACGGCACCCCCTTCAGCCTCGGGTTCACCGACCGGTACACCGGCAGCGACCTCTCCTTCGAGCCGGCGTACAGCGTGGCGGAGGTGGTCTCGCACCTGTCCTACCTCGACGGCGTGACGCTCTCCTCGGTCGAGGCCCGGGCCACGGTCGACGACGACCTCACGACCCACACCGTGGGGTCGGTCCAGCAGCTGCGCCGCGGCGAGTGGGTGCCGGTCAGCCGCAAGGCGCCGGTGATCGCCAAGGCCGGCCGCAACGTCCGGATCCGGGTCCTGCTCAAGGGCAGCGCCGGTCGCCTGGTGCTGCCGGTCGACCCGATCGCGGTGCCCAAGCGGGCCGCCGGCCGGCTGGTGCTCCAGGTCCAGGGCGGGGGCTCGAGCTGGTCGAGCGCGTCCGGCCGCAACGTCACGAAGGTCGCCCAGGCGCTGGCCGATCAGCAGCGCCGCGACGAGGTGCGGATCCAGTTCGGCAGCCCGGAGAAGATCATGGGCGGGTACGACGAGGACTTCTACGAGGAGTTCTACCTGCGCGGCCCGGCCAAGCCGGGCAAGCCGCGCGGCGTCTCGTTCGTCCGGGAGAGCACCCTCGGCCCGCTCGACCACGTGGTGGACGGCGTCAAGCAGCTGCGGGTCGTCGTCCGCTGACCCCTGCTGTGGAGAACCCCGCCGAGTCGGCGCACATGTGCGCCGACTCGGCGGGCTCGTCCACAGTCGGTCAGAGGCGGACCAGCATCTTGCCGGTGTTGGCGCCGCTGAGGACGCCGAGGAACGCGTCGACGGCGCGGTCGAGGCCGTCCTCGTAGGTCTCGCGGTAGGCCAGCTCGCCCGCGGCGACCCAGGCGCCGGCCCGCTCGTAGAACTCCCCGGCGGCGTCGGCGTGGTCGGTGACGATGAAGCCGCGGATCGTCAGGCGCTTGCTGACGATCATCATCATGTTCCGCGGGCCGGGCTGCGGGGTCTCGGCGTTGTAGTCGGCGATCATCCCGCACACCGCGACCCGGCCGAAGTCGCCCATCGCCGAGATCGCGGCCTCGAGGTGGTCGCCGCCGACGTTGTCGAAGTAGACGTCGACCGGACCGTGCTCGGCCAGTTGCTTGCCGATCGGGGCCGCCTTGTAGTCCAGCCCCACGTCGTACCCGAGCTCGCCGGTCAGCCAGGCCACCTTCTCCGGCGACCCGGCGGAGCCGATCACCTTCGCGGCGCCGAGCTTGCGGGCGATCTGCCCGGCGAGCGAGCCGACGGCGCCGGCGGCACCCGAGACGAACACGGTGTCGCCCTCCCGCACCTCCGCGATCCGCGTCAGCCCGACGTACGCCGTGAGCCCGGGCATGCCGAGCACGCTGAGGTACGCCGACGCGGGGACCGCCGAGGTGTCGATCTTGCGGAAGGAGCGGGCCGGGGCCAGCGCGTGCTCCCGCCAGCCCAGCTGGTGCAGGACGGTGTCGCCGGGGGAGAGGGAGTCGTCGCCCGACGCGACGACCTCGCCGACCGCGCCGCCGTCGAGCGGCGCGTCGAGCCGGTACGGCGGCACGTAGGACTTCACGTCGTTCATCCGGCCGCGCATGTAGGGGTCGACCGACATGACGGTGTTGCGCACCAGCACCTCGCCGGGGCCGGGGTCGGGCAGCTCGACCTCCACCGTGCGGAAGTCCTCGGGCGTCGGCCAGCCCTGCGGTCGGGCGGCCAGGTGGATCTCACGGGTCGTGGTGGTCATCCCTCGAGCCTGACAGGGGGGCGGACGCGGGGCGGGCGAGGGACGCCGCCGGTGTGTGGGGAATCACGGGGGCAGCGATGGGGTCCGGGGCGGGCCGGCCCACCAGACTGTAAGGGCCGCCACCGCGGCTCTGCCCCTGACACCGTGACGGGGCGACCAGACCCAGCCTGACCCGGCGACCCCGGGTCGGAAGGACGCGCAGCACCGTGAACGCCCACGCTCACCTCCACCTCGCCCGCGGGATCGTCGCCGGACGGATCCGCTCGGACCTCGACTCCCCGGCCCAGCGCGAGGTCGCGCTCGCGATGGACGCCGTGCGCCGCGCCCGCCGTACCTCGCGCCGTACCCGCTGACCGGACGCGCCCGTCCCGGGCGCGTCGTTCTGGCACGCTGTCGGCCATGAGCGACGCCCCGCGCACCCCCGAGACCCACCGGTCCGTCGACGTCCGCCGCACCGGCGACCTCACCTTCGAGGCGGTCAACGCGCGCGGCGGGACGCTGCCGATGGGGAGCGGGGACGACCCGACGTTCACCCCGGTCGAGCTGCTCCTCGCCGCGCTCGCCGGCTGCGGGGCCATCGACCTCGAGCACCTCACCGGCAAGCGCGCGCCGTTCGCGTCCTTCGCCGCCCGCTCGGAGGGCCACAAGGTGCGCGACGAGCACGGCAACCACCTCGTCGACCTGCGGGTGACCTTCGACGTCACCTTCCCGGAGGGCGCCGACGGCGACCGCGCCCGGGAGGTGCTGCCGCGCTCGCTGGAGCAGATCGAGGGCCGGCTGTGCTCGGTCGGCCGCACCGTCCAGGTCGGTGACCCGGTGCGGTACGTCGCGGGCCCGGTGGCCGACTGATGGCGCGGTCGGGGCGCTGGACCGACGTGCCCCGGCAGGACGGGCGCCGGGTCGTCGTCACCGGCGGCAGCAGCGGCATCGGCCTGGAGACCGCGAAGGCGCTCGCCGAGCGCGGTGCCCGGGTGACCCTCGCCGTCCGCAACCGGGACCGCGGGGAGCGGGCCGCCGCGGCGATGGACGGCGACGTCGACGTCCGCATCCTCGACGTCGCCGACCTCGACTCGGTGCGCGCGTTCGCGGACGCGACCGGAGACGTCGACGTACTCATCAACAACGCCGGCGTGCTCGGCCTGCCGCTCTCGCGCACCGCCGAGGGCTTCGAGATGCAGCTCGCCACCAACCACCTCGGCCACCACGCGCTCACCAACCTGCTGCTGCCGCGCCTGACCGACCGCGTCGTCGTCGTCTCGTCGCGCTCGCACCACCACGGGGCGCTCGACCTCGACGACCTCTGCTGGGAGCGCCGTCCCTATCGCGCGTACGCGGCGTACGCCGACTCCAAGCTCGCCAACATGCTGTTCCTCGCCGAGCTGCAGCGGCGGCTGACCGCGGCCGGCTCGTCGCTGCGGGTCACCGGCGCCCACCCGGGGTCGACCGCCACGCAGGTCACCGGCAACACCGGCAACACGGTCAAGACGTTCGTGGGCCGGCACGGCCACAGGCTGGTCGGCATGCCGGCGTGGCAGGGCGCGCTGCCGGTTCTGTACGCCGCGACCATGGACGTCCCCGGAAACACCTTCGTCGGCCCGGACGGGATCGGCGAGCTGCGCGGCGGGCCGACCGCCGTCGGACGCAGCCGGCGCGCGCTCGACCCCGCGCTGGCCCAGGCGCTCTGGGCGCGCTCGGAGGAGCTGACGGGCGTGAGGTTCCCGCTCTGAGGGGGTCCCGCGGCGTCCTGGACCGACAGACCTTCCTCTTGACCGACGAAGCTTCGTCGGTCAAGCGGAGGATTCACCGGTCGACCGGTGAATCCTCCCCGGCCGGTCAGCCGACCGTGACCGCGCTGATGTCGACGGCGGTCTTGGGCGTGCCGTCGGGGCCGCCCTCCTGGGTGCCGGCGGCGGCGGCGTCGGCGACCAGCTTCACGCTGGCCTCGTCGAGCGTGCCGAAGACGGTGTACGCCGGGTCGAGCCGGGTGTCGGCGTAGACGAGGAAGAACTGGCTGCCGTTGGTGTCCGGGCCGGCGTTCGCCATCGCGATGGTGCCGGCGGTGTAGACCTCGTCGCCGGTGAGCTCGTCGCCGAACTGGTAGCCCGGGCCGCCCATGCCGGTGCCCGTCGGGTCGCCGCACTGGAGGACGCCGAACTCCGCCGCGGTGGTGACCCGGTGGCAGGTGGTGTCGTCGTAGTACTGCTGCTCCGCCAGCGAGACGAACGAGTTGACCGTGCACGGGGCCTTCTCGGCGTCCAGGGTCGCCGACAGGTCGCCGATGCTGGTCTCGATCGTGACCGGCACCTCGCCGCTGACGGTCGCGTCGCCCGGCGGCAGGTCGACCTCCTTGGCCGGCTCGCTCACCGCGTCCTCGATGTACTCGCAGGCCACGCCGGTGCCCTCGGCCGCGTCCTCCGTGGGGCTGGTGCTGCCGGACGGCGTCGACACGGCGTCGGACTCCGACGCGGTGCTCGTGGGGCTGTCGCTCTCCTCACCGCACCCGGCCAGCAGGCTGACGGAGGCCAGGGCGGCCAGGACGGCGAGGGATCGCTTGGCGGAAGGCATGCCGCCGATCGTAGGGGAGGGGATCACGCGTTCCGGCCGCGGGCGGTCACGGCCCAGGGCAGCAGGCGGTCCTCGCCGACCCACAGGACGTCGTGGAGGTTGACCGCCGCGCACACGTGGTTGGGCACCAGGTCGAGCACCGAGCCCAGCGGGGGGAGGGGTGCGCCGGCGACGTCGACCACGGCGTGGTGCTCGGAGAGCAGCACGACCCGGGCGTCCGGGAGGGCGGGCAGCCGGCCCCAGCCGGTGGCGTACGCCGCCCGGTCGGCGCCGATCGCCTTGCTCCCGGCGTCGAGGACCAGCCGGCCGCCGGCGTGGCTGACCACGGTCGCGCGGCAGGTCAGCGCGACGTCCTGGGGTGCCGTGGTGCCGAGCTCCCACTGCTGGGCGTCGCCGAAGACGTACACCCCGGGCCGCAGCTCGGTCAGGACCCCCAGGTCGGCGTCCCGCAGGCTCGGGGTGGAGCCGCCGCTGACCACGCGGGGCTCGATGCCCTGCGCGCGCAGCGAGGCGGCGGCGGCGGCCAGCGCGGCGGCCTCGTCCTGCGCCGCCGACCGCAGCGCGTCGAGGGCGTAGCTGTGCCCGGGGAACGTGAACACCCCGCGCACCGGCAGCCCGGCCCGCTCGGCCGCCGCGGCCACGGCGCCGGCCTCGTCCGGGGGTACGCCGGTGCGGTGGTGGCCGCTGTCGACCTCGACCAGGACCTCGATCCCCGACCCGGCCAGCCACCGGCCCGCCTGCTCGGCTCCCGCCGCGGAGTCGACGCCGAACGCGACCGTCGCCCGCTCGGCGAGCGACCGCAGGCGCGCGCCGGCGCCCTCGGTCACCCAGAGCGGGTAGCCGACGAAGACGTCGGCGCACCCGCCCTCGACGAACGCCTCCGCCTCGCCGATCGTGGCGACGGTGAGGCCGACCGCGCCGGCGTCGAGCTGCAGCCGGCCGATCTCGGGGCACTTGTGGGTCTTGGCGTGCGGACGCAGCGCGACCCCCGCGTCGGCGGCCCGGTCGGCGAGCCGCCGGATGTTGGTCCGGAGCCGCTCGGCGTCGACGTGCAGGTACGGCGTGGCGGGCGTGCTCACAGCTCCTCGTGCGTCTCGGGGTCGCCGTCGAAGAGCCGCCCGTCCGGTCGCCCGAGTGCCGTGATGGCCTCGACCTCCTCGGCGCTCAGCTCGAAGCCGGCCAGGTCGAGGTTGGCCCGCTGCCGCTCCGGCGTCGCCGACTTGGGGATCGGGACCGCCCCGAGCTGGAGCTGCCAGCGCAGGATCACCTGGCCCGGGGTCACGCCGTGCCGCTCGGCGGCGGACGCGACCGGCGGCTCCGCGAACGGCGCCTGCCGCTTGCCGAGCGGGCTCCACGACTCGGTCAGGATGCCGAGACGCTCGTGGACGGCGCGCATCTCGCGCTGGGGGAAGTAGGGGTGCAGCTCGACCTGGTTGACCACGGGCGTCACCCCGGTCGCGGCGATGATCTGCTCCAGGTGCGGCTCGGCGAAGTTGGAGACGCCGATCGAGCGGATCAGCCCCTCCTCCCGCAGGTCGACCAGCGCCCGCCACGCCTCGACGTACCGGCCGACGCGGGGGTTGGGCCAGTGGATGAGGTGCAGGTCCAGGCGGTCGAGGCCGAGCCGCTCCAGGGAGTCGCGCACGCTCGCCCGCGCGTCGTCGTACCCGTGGTGGCGGCCGGGGAGCTTGCTGGTCACGACGAGCTCGTCGCGGGGGACACCCGAGCGCCGGACGGCCTCGCCGACCTCGCGCTCGTTCCCGTAGTTCACCGCGGTGTCGATGAGCCGGTAGCCGGCCTCGATGGCGCTGGTGACCGCCTCGACGCACTCGTCGCCCCTTAGGGGATAGGTGCCGAAGCCGATGCCCGGGATGGTCTGCCCGTCGGCGAGGGTGCGGGTGGGGACGCTCATGCGCGTCAGCCTAGGTCGGTGCACGAGAATGACCGGGTGGACCTGGTCTCGGACTGCTCGCGCTGCGTGGGGCTGTGCTGCGTCGTGCTGCCGTTCGGGCGCTCGGCGGACTTCGCGTTCGACAAGCGGGCGGGGGAGCCCTGCCGCCACCTCACCCCGGGGCACGCGTGCGGCATCCACGCCGAGCTGCGGCCCCGCGGGATGACGGGGTGCACGGTCTTCGAGTGCTTCGGGGCCGGCCAGCAGGTGACCCAGGTGGTGTACGCCGACCGCCCGGCCGGCCCGGACGGCACGGACCCGGAGGTGATCGCCGTCTTCGACGTGGTCCGCGGCCTGCACGAGATGCTGGTGCTGCTCGAGGAGGCGGGCCGGCTCGGGGGAGAGGTGGCCCGGCTGCGCGAGCGGCTCGCGGACCTGGTCGGCTCGGACCCCGCGACCCTGCTGGCGGTCGACACCGACGCCCTGCGGCGCGAGGTCGGCCCCGCGCTCGCCGCGGTCAGCGGCGCCGTACGGCGCGGGGGTCCGTCGCTGGCCGGGGCCGACCTCGTGGGCGCCGACCTGCGCAGGCGCGGTCTCCGCGACGCGGACCTGCGCGGCGCGCTGCTGATCGGCGCCGACCTCCGGGACGCCGACCTCGGTCGCGCCGACCTGCTGGGTGCGGACCTGCGCGGCGCGGACCTGTCGGGCGCGGACCTCTCCGACGTGCTGTTCCTGACGACGCCGCAGGCGGCTGGCGCCCGGGGCGACGCGTCGACCCGGATCCCGGACCGGGTCGCCCGGCCGGCGCACTGGCGCTGAAAGCGGGCCTCAGGTGCCGTCGTCGGGGGTGGCCGCGTGGTGCTCGAGGCCGGCGGTGCGCCGCTCCTCCTTCATCTCCGCCTCGTGGAGGTGGCGGCGGCCGCCGACGAGCTCGTCGCGCGCGGCCTTCTCCAGCTCCTTGAACGCGCCGTAGTAGGTGTCGTCGTACGCCTCGACGATCTGGAACGTCCAGCGCCCCTCGATCACGTTGCGGCCGACGAGCTCCCGCTCCACGCGGTCGGCGAGCTCGGTGTGCCCGGCGTCCCGCAGCTCGGCGACGGAGTCGCCGAGAGTGAGGTCGGCGGTGCCGCTGAGCCGGTGGAAGCTGTAGAGGAAGCCGCGGGCCGCCTCGACCGCCTCCAGCGCCTCGGAGAGCTTGCCGAGCGCGGCCACCGTGGCGTCGGTGACGCCGTCCGGCCGCCGGTGCCGCTCGTCGGGACCGTCGGACCTGTTCGAACGGTGGCTGGTCAGGAGAGGACCTCGGCGGCCGAGACCGCGCCGTGCTTGTCCTCGATGGCGTCGGCCAGCTTCGCGATCTCGTCGTCGCTGAGGTCGACCCCGACCTCGGAGGCGCCCTTGCGCAGCTCGCTGGCCACGGTGCCCTCGGTGGCGCCGTCCTGCCAGGAGGTGACGCGGTCCACGACGGCCTGCACGGCTTCGAGCTTCTCGTTGTCAGCGCTGCTCATGAGGCGTCGGTAACCCAACCTCGCCGGGGCTAACCTCGATCCATGGCCGTCGGCTCGCGCCCGCTGCCGGGGCTCCTCGTGCTGCTGCTCGCCCCGGCGATCGTCGCGTGCGCCGCCGACGAGGGGCCGGGCCAGCCCCGGCGTACGACGGCCGCGTCGGCGTCCGCCGCACCTGCGCCGGCAGCCTCGCCGGTGCCCCCGGCCTCGCCCGAGGCCCCGGCAGAGCCGACACCGACCCCGCCCCCGGGGCCCGAGCCGAGCGCGGGCCGTCCGGCGCGGGCGGTGCTGTCCATCCCGGCGCTGGGGATCCGTGACCTGGTCGTGGTGCCCTACCGCGGCCGCACCGACGACGCGCCCGGCACCGCGATCCAGAACCGGGGGCTCGCGGCCAGCCCGCACGGCCCCGCGGGCGGCACCGGCCCGGGCGGCATCGGGAACTACCAGGTGACCGCGCACCGGCTCTCCTCGACGCGCGCCTTCGAGTTCCTCCCGCGGCTGCGACCGGGCGCCCGGGTGCACGTCGTGGCGGACGGGGTCCGCTACACCTACCGGATCACCGGCACCCGGGAGACGTCGTTCCGCTCGCCGAGGTCCTTGCGACAGCAGCGCGCGGCCGTCCCGGGGCGGCCCGGGGTCGCGCCGACCCGGGCGATGGTCACCCTCTCCACGTGCGCCACGCCCGAGGACCACGCGGTCGGCAACTACTGGTCCGACGAGCACGACAACCCCGAGCACCGGATCGACAAGATCGGCGAGCTCGTCGCCGCCGCGCCTGACCAGCGCGACACGCGATCTTGAGGAATCCTTGACAAGGTGTTGTCGTTCTTCATAATCGCGTCGATTGTGATGGAGGCATGACGCAGGGGGAGCAGGTACAGGCGCTGACCGGCACGTTGACGCGGATCGAGAGTGACGCGTTGGTGGAGTCGCACGTGGCGCTGGTGGGTCACCTGGTCCGTGAGGTGCTGGCCCGGGTGCCGGCGCACGTGGACCGTGACGACCTGCGCTCGGCGGGTCTGGTGGCGCTGGTCAAGGCCTCGCGGACCTTCGAGCCCGAGCGGGGAGTGGTCTTCGCGGCCTACGCCTCGACCCGGATCCGCGGTGCGCTGCTCGACGAGCTGCGCTCGGTGGACTGGGCCTCGCGCTCGGTACGTCGCCGCAGCCGGGAGATCGAGTCGGCGCGCAACACCCTGGCGGTCCAGGACGGTCGGGTGCCCGACAACGACCAGGTCGCCGCCATGCTCGGTGTCAGCGTCGATGTCGTGGAGCGGTGCGCCAAGGACGTGGCCCGCGCCGGCGTGGTCTCGTTGGACGCGGGGGAGGCCGAGCAGTCCCTGGCCCAGCTGGTGCCCTCGGTCGAGCCCGGACCGGACGCCGCGGTGGAGATGACCGAGCGTCTGCAGTACCTCGAGGCCGCGATCGTCGAGCTTCCCGAGCGGCTGCGCGCGGTCGTGGAGGGCTACTTCCTCGACGAGCGCCCGATGGCCGAGCTCGCTGCCGAGCTGGGCGTGACCGAGTCGCGGATCTCCCAGATGCGCGCCGAGGCACTGGTGCTGCTCAAGGACGCGATGAACGCCGCGCTCGAGCCGGCCGCGGTCCGCCCCGCCACCCGCCCCACCGGCGTCGTCGCCCGTCGCCGCGAGGCCTACGTCACCGCCGTCGCCGCCCGCCAGGTCGAGGCCCGCCGTACCCCCGCCAGCAGCTACGAGCACATGTCGGTACGCCGCGCCCGCGCCCGCCGCGCCACCCTCAGCGCGTCCGCCTGAGCCCCCGGCTCCGCGCCACGCCCCTGGGTCCGTCACCGCTGGTGGCGGGCCCGCGGTGCGTCACGGGCGTTGCACACCGTCCGGCAGGACGTCTTCCTGAGGAATGGGCCCCGATCTTGAGGATTCCTTGACGAGGTGTTGTCGTTCTTCATAATCGCGTCGATTGTGATGGAGGCATGACGCAGGGGGAGCAGGTACAGGCGCTGACCGGCACGTTGACGCGGATCGAGAGTGACGCGTTGGTGGAGTCGCACGTGGCGCTGGTGGGTCACCTGGTCCGTGAGGTGCTGGCCCGGGTGCCGGCGCACGTGGACCGTGACGACCTGCGCTCGGCGGGTCTGGTGGCGCTGGTCAAGGCCTCGCGGACCTTCGAGCCCGAGCGGGGAGTGGTCTTCGCGGCCTACGCCTCGACCCGGATCCGCGGTGCGCTGCTCGACGAGCTGCGCTCGGTGGACTGGGCCTCGCGCTCGGTACGTCGCCGCAGCCGGGAGATCGAGTCGGCGCGCAACACCCTGGCGGTCCAGGACGGTCGGGTGCCCGACAACGACCAGGTCGCCGCCATGCTCGGTGTCAGCGTCGATGTCGTGGAGCGGTGCGCCAAGGACGTGGCCCGCGCCGGCGTGGTCTCGTTGGACGCGGGGGAGGCCGAGCAGTCCCTGGCCCAGCTGGTGCCCTCGGTCGAGCCCGGACCGGACGCCGCGGTGGAGATGACCGAGCGTCTGCAGTACCTCGAGGCCGCGATCGTCGAGCTTCCCGAGCGGCTGCGCGCGGTCGTGGAGGGCTACTTCCTCGACGAGCGCCCGATGGCCGAGCTCGCTGCCGAGCTGGGCGTGACCGAGTCGCGGATCTCCCAGATGCGCGCCGAGGCACTGGTGCTGCTCAAGGACGCGATGAACGCCGCGCTCGAGCCGGCCGCGGTCCGCCCCGCCACCCGCCCCACCGGCGTCGTCGCCCGTCGCCGCGAGGCCTACGTCACCGCGGTCGCCGCCCGCCAGGTCGAGGCCCGCCGTACCCCCGCCAGCAGCTACGAGCACATGTCGGTACGCCGCGCCCGCGCCCGCCGCGCCACCCTCAGCGCGTCGGCCTGACAGATGCGTCATTCCTCCCGCCTCGGAGCCGTCCCTGCGCTGCTCGCGGTCGCCACCATCAGCGTGACTCCGTACAACGACGGTGGCGGTCACGTCGGGTCCGACGTGTTCCGGGCCAAGAAGCGCGCCACACTGCACGTCCGCTGAGGTCGGCTCAGGCCGCTCAGTGACTCAGCTTGAGACCGACGACGCAGCCGATCAGACCCATCAGCAGCACGATCTTGACGGGGGAGACCGCCTCCGTCCCCGACGCCATGCCGTACGCCACGGTGAGCGCGGCGCCGATGCCCACCCACACGGCGTACCCGGTCCCGACCGGCAGGGTGCGCAGCGCGTAGGCGAGCCCGCCCATGCTCAGGACGATCCCCACCGCGAAGACCAGGGTCGGGACGAGGCGGGAGAACCCCTCGGACTTGCCGAGCGCCGTCGCCCAGACGGCCTCGAGGACACCGGACAGGACCAGCACGAACCACGCCATGAGGAGCTCCCGCGTGGCCGTCTTGTCGCGTTCCGGGTACGGCTCCCTCGTCCGGTCGAGCCCTGACGGCTCGGACTCGATCGTACGGCGCGCCCGGTAGCGCCGGTCACGGCGGCTCGACGACCTCCGCACCGCTCGCGGCGTCGTAGAGGTAGACCTGCTCGCCCGCGCGTGGGTCGCGGGCGACGAGCACATGGAACGCCGGGTCGGCTCCGTCGGGGAGCTCCACCACGGTCGCGCCGGCGCCCAGCACGCCGCGGACGAGGTGGGGTGGTGCCGTGGTGTCGATGCGGGTCACCACACCCGGCGTCACCCAGACGGGGATGCCGGCCAGCTGGCCGCTGAGCTGGAAGTGCAGGTGGCCGGTGAGGATGGCGCGGACGTCGCTTCCTCGGACGACCTGCTCGAGGTCCGCGATGTTCTGGAGGACGACCCTGGCCACGTTCGGGACCCAGGCCAGGTGGAGGGGTGGGTGGTGGAACACCAGGATCGTTCCGGCCGGTGCGGGGTCGGCCAGGGTCGCCGGGAGGCGCTCCAGCTGGTGCTCGTCGAGCAGGCCGTGGACGGAACCGGGGACCAGGCTGTCCAAGGTGATGACGCGGAGCCCACCGAGATGACTCACCGCCGCGCACAGGTCGGCCTCGGGAGCGAGCGGCTCGCCGCGATCAGCGCCGTCGGGGCCCAGGTGCCCGCTGCCGAGCACCGTGCGGAAGGGATCCCGGGCGTCGTGGTTCCCGGTGCTGTAGATGTGGGGGATACCGCGCTCGGCCGCGAAGGAGCCGATCCGGTCGAGGACCATCTGACATCCGGCGGCCGACCCGTCGTCGGCGATGTCGCCGCTGACGACGACCGCGTCGAGGTCCGGCACGTGGCGTGCGTCGAGCAGGATCTGATCGAGCGCCGCCACGGCGTCGACCCCGTCCATGTCGGGCCCGCTGGCGGACACGTGCGTGTCCGAGAGGTGCAGGATGCGAGTCATGACGCTCCCGGGAGCTGGGGAGTGGAGGCGGTCGGAGAATCATCATCCAGGACCCCCCGAAACGCAGAACCTGACATAATGTCAGTTATCGGCGAAGAATCAACGGGAGTGTTCTGATCTGCGAGAGCGGCCGCGCACCCCGCTGGAGATCCGTCACTGGCGTTGCCGATCAGACATCGCGGCACAGGTCGACGATGAGTTGGTCAGGCCCGCGAAGGTAGGCGGCTTCGGTGCCCCAGTCAGTCCGGAGAGGCCCAGCGAGCAGCTCTGCTCCTGCAGCGACGGCGCGATTTACGGCCACCCCGACGTCGTCGACGTACTGGTGAAGGATCAAGCCGTTGAGCTCGCCCCACGGGACCATGGCGTCCCGGGAAAGCATCACGCGGAGACCGCCCGCGTCCAGCTCCCCGAAGTTCGGGTCGTCCGAGAGGACGCGCCATCCGTACGCCGCGGACAGCATCTGAGTTGCCGCCGAAACGTCGTCAACCCGAAGGTCGATTGCCTGCACAGCCATGCCCGAGCCCCCCTCGTTCGCCGTTCCGGTGAGAACGGTATCGAGTGAGTCGCCCAGGGCGCCGGATCTCATACTCCCGGCTAACGAGCTCCCGTTCCCGCTTCGGATGCGAGGTCACCCTCGCTCGTCAGGCCCTGGGGTGTAACGGGTGAGGACGCAGAACTCATTGCCCTCTGGGTCTGCGAGCACCGCCCACCCCTTGTCAGGTCCGTCGCGCCGATCGTCGACGAACGTGGCGCCCAGCACCATGATCCGGTCGACCTCCTCCTCGCGGGTGCGGTCGGTCGGGCGAATGCAGAGGTGCATACGGTTCTTCACCGTCTTCGTCTCGGGCACCCGGGCAAAGATGATCTCGCGGTCATCGGGTCCCACCAGCCAGCACTCCTCCTCGTCGGGCCCCATCTCCGCTTCGTCGAGGAGTCGGAAGTCCTCCAACACCTCTGACCACCATCTGACCTGGGAGTACGGATCGATCGCGTCGATACAGAAGTTTCGATGTGCGAGACACCATGGTCGCCATGATCGCTGATTTCGCTTCTCGGTGGCAGAAGGGGATGTGACTGGTAGCGCTCAGCGTCTGGTCTCGTACCTGGTCAGGACCACACCGTCAGGAAACTGCCGGGTCTCCACCAGGCTCAGGTTCACCCAGTTGTCCAGGGCCGTGAAGAACGGCGTGCCGCCGCCCACCAGGACCGGTGCGGTGGCCAGCACGTACTCATCGATCAGTCCGGCCCGCATGGCCGCCGCGGCGAGCGTGGCGCCGCCGATGTCCATGCGGCCGCCGTCCTCGCCCTTGAGCCGGGTGATCTCGGTGACCGCGTCACCGGTGGCCAGGCGGGTGTTCCAGTCGACCGCGCCGGTCGACGAGGAGAACACCACCTTCGGCATGTCCCGCCAGCGACGGGCGAACTCCATCTCCGCCGGTGTGGCTCCGGGCTGCTGGTCGGCGGTCGGCCAGTGGGAGCTCATCGCCTCCCACAGCTTGCGTCCGTACAGGGCCAGGCCCGTCGCACCGACCCGGTCCGACCACCACTGGAACATCTCCTCGCTCGGCACGCCCCAGCCGATGTCGTCGCCGGGCGCGGCGGTGTAGCCGTCCAGGCTCACGTTCATGCCGTAGGTCAGTTTCCGCACGGCGTCAGCCTCCCCGTGAGTCGGTCCTCGGCACAACCAGACCAGCAGGACGTCGAGAAGTCATCGGTCGGTCCCGGACGGCGATGCGTTTGGTCAGGTCTTGCGCCACACAGAAACGTGGGTGTCGCTGGTGGCCAGGAACGGACTCCCCTTCCAGTCAGCCCACCGTGACTCGAGCTCCAAGCCAGCCAGCTGAGCCATGAGGTCACACTCAGCCGGCCAGATGTACCGGAAGTGCCCGGCCCCGTACCGAACGGTTCCTTCGTCGTCCCGGTGGTAGTGGTGCGACGTGCATTCCTGGGTGAGCAGGTCATAGGTGTCGAACACGAGGTGGCCTTCGCCAACGCTCATGGGGACTGCTTCCTCGCCAGGTAGGAGCCGTTGGATCGGCGGCACCCAGAGGTCGATGACGAATCGACCGCCTGGCCGGAGGTGATGTGCCGCGTTCTTGAAGCACTGCACCTGCTCGGCCTGTGTTCGTAGGTTCGAGATGCTGTTCCAGACGAGGAAGACGAGCGAGAATGTCCCGGCGCCGGGCACCGCCGTGGTGGCCATGTCCCCCACGAGCACGGGGATCTGCTGCTCGTCCACCTTGCGGCGAAGTTGCGCCACCATCGGCTCGGACAGCTCGATTCCCGTCACGGGAACGCCGCGCGCTGCCAACGGGATCCCGACCCGGCCGGTCCCGATAGCGAACTCCAATGCTGGACCGTCCTCAGCCAGGCGCTCGAGGAGGTCGAGGGTTGGATCCAGCACATCTGGGGCGAAGTGAACCTCGGCGTCGGCGTCGTACCTGGCGGCGGTCTCTTCGTCCCACACGTCGCTGGTCGTCACGGCACTGAGCGTTTCGCCAGGTGCGTGCACGCTGCCAGCTGATTTCTGGGCTCCGTGCCGGCGGCCTCGACGAACCACTCCCCCTCCCACCTCCTGCATGGTCGGCGACTGCCGGGTTGACCGCGGCGCAGTGCGGTAGACGGGAGCTCGTCGGAGGACGGTGTCGCTCTGGTCGAGCAGTTCGACCTGCGCATACCGGAGTGGCAGTTCTCCTGGGGACATGAAGACGACGACCTCGTTCACGACCTGGTCTGTGAGCACCTGACCGGTCGTCGGGTCGGCGAGCCGTGCGGTGAACGCCGACGGTTCGGCGACCCAGCCACCGAGCACGGCGTGCTGTCTGGATCCGCTGCAGCCCCACCCGCCGGAGGTCACGAAGACCTCGTCGGGTCCTGGCGCGCCCGGACCGCCCGACCAACCACCTGAGGCTCGCCACGCTCCTTCGCGGTCACGAGTCAGGCTGAGGAAAGCGCGTCGGGGGTCGCCCTCGGTCGTCCGGAAGGACACGGCGACCACGGCGTCGTCGCCTGAACTTTCCTCGCGGGCGATCTCGATCGAGTCTTCTGCGGCGTCGTGGTCCGACCTCAAGACCGCGTGCACGATGTCCTCGAGGCTGATCTCGGTCATCACCTGAACCTAGGCGAGCCCGAGTCCCGCCACATCGGGGATGACCCCGAGATGGGCACGCATGGCTGCTTCTCAGTCGCCGGTGTTCGCGAGGAGCTCTTCGACCACGTCCGCGATCATCCGGTGCCCCTGCTGCTCGTACGCCTCGTCCCCGACCTTGAAGGCCCACGCTGCTGTCCCGACGGCTTCGCGGATGCGCAGCCTGAGCCAGGTGTCGGGTTCGCGAGGATCGCTGCCGTACCCGTCGAGGAAGGCTTCCTCGAGCTCCGGCCGGGTCCGGAACTGCTGCGCGGCGAGCCGTCCGAGATCGGTGTACGCCGGCCGGACGTCGGCGCGCCCGAAGTCGATGACTCCGACATGTCCTTCGTGGACGAGCCAGTTGCGCGGCTGCCAGTCGCCGTGCGTCGGCACCACCACCGACCGCGGGCTCGGCCAGGTCTCGACCTCCTCGGTCAGCACTGCCGCGGTCTCGGCAGCGATCCGGTGCGGACGACCCAGCCACGCGAGCGTCTCCTCCTTCTGCCGCCGTTCGAACTCGCCGTCGTCGAGCACGGCGGACTGCCCGTGGAGGCGCACCAGCAGCCCGCCGGCCTGGCGATAGGTGTCGGGATCCCACTCGTGCGCGGTCCCCTCGACGAGCTCCCCCGGGAGGTACTCGGTGACCAGCAGCCTGGCCTCGACATCGCCGTGCACCAGCCGCGGTGCGCGCCCGATCGACGTCCACGGTTCGAGCCACTGGCGGTGCGCGGCGTGCTCGCGAGCGATGTGGTGGTCACCGGCGTCGCCGGCCTTGACGACGTACGAGGCGCCGTCCGGCCCGCGCAGCTCGAGGACCGTCGTGCCGACCAGTCCCCAGCTGTGGTCCCGCTCGACGGTCGCGCCGGGCAGCCAGCGGTCCACCAGCTCGCGTTGCCGCGGACTGAGCTGACCGAGGTCCGGAGGCACCGGATGAGGCTATCCGTTGTCGGCGCCCAGCACCTCGGTCTCCCCGGTGCGACGGACGACGGCCGCAGCGAGGTCGGCCATCAGCTCGGCGAGCCGGTCGACCAGCCAGCGCAGCTGGGCGTCGGACAGCCACGGCGTCGCGGGTCGACCGTCAGTCGGTGACCAACCCGGCGGCACGGAAGGCCCGGTCGTAGATCTCCCGGACCGCCTGCTCCTTGCGGGCGTTGTACTGCATGGTGTGCTCCCCCTGCGCGTTGGCGGCGGCAGCAGCCGAGCGCTTCGCCGCGGCGTACCGGGCGCGCTCGTCGGCGTTGCCGCGCAGCCAGTCGCGGAAGATCCGGTGCTTGACCGGCTCGGGGCTGTCGGGGCCGAACACGTGCAGGTTGCACCTCGGCTGCGGCAGGCGCAGCGCCCGGTGCTCGAACCACCAGGGCTCCCGGACCCGGAGGACGAACCCGGCGGCCTCGAGCGCCGGGAGGTACGCCGCCTCGTCGGTCGGGTCGGCGACGACCAGGTCGACGTCGATGATCGGCTTGGCGACCAGGCCGGGCACCGACGTCGATCCGACGTGCTCGATCGAGATCGCCCGCCAGCCCAACGCGTCCCGGATCCGCGCGGCGATCTCCGCGAAGGCGTCGGGCCAGGCCGGGTGCGGGTCGGCGAGGTCGACCCCGACCTCCGGCCCGGCGCCGTCGACCCAGGGTGACTCCCCCGGAGGTGCCGGCGGGTCGTGGAAGGTCACGATGTCCTGGCGGCTCGGCATGCGCGTCAGCCTAGGCGGCGGCCGGGCCGGTTCAGGTCGGCGTTCAGCGCCGACGGCACCCGGCGGCTCCGACAGCACACCTCGGATGGCCAATCCTGGGGGTGTCGTGGGTGTTCTCCGCAGGTTTGTCCCCGGCCGGCCGTACTTTCAGGAGAACCCCGGCCACCACGACGAGAGGAAGGAGCCCGACCATGTGGGACACCGTCCAGACCAACGACGTCCATCTCTCGCACGACCTGCCCTGCCCGCGCTGCGGCCACGGGACGCACACGTTCCTGGCGTGTGGCGACGCGTGCACCTGCCCGCCGGTGGCGATGCCCGGCGAGCGCCAGCTGCTTGCTCAGCCCCGATCCGCCTGAGGCCGCCGGCCTCGCCGCATGGGTCGCGTCACCACGAAGCTCACGCTGGGACGACAAAGGTTCATCGTCCAGGCGGGAGCTTCATCGGCCGGCCGATGAAACTCCCGGCCCCGCCTGACCTCAGCCGATCCCCTCGACGACCGCGACGCTGCGGAGCGCCGGCCGGTCGTCGTCGTCCTCGACGCGCCCGCACCACCACTCCAGGCGCAGCCCGTCGGGCAGCACCTCGAGCACGGCGAGGTTGTTGTCGTACCAGGGACCCTTGGTCAGCCGCCACCGCAGCGGCGAGCGCGGCATCCGCCCGCGGGTGAGCGCTCCTGTCGGGCGCGCCCGGCCCTTGCCGGCCAGCGCGGTGACCCCGCGCATGAACCGCGGCAACGGGTTGCGGATGGGCGAGCACACCGCCTGGATGATCCGGGTCGTCACCTCGACGTTCTCCAGGGGATCCGGCTCGGCCTCCGCGACGTAGCTGTGGTGCACGTCGCCGGAGAGGAAGGTGACCGTCCGCGGCGCGCGTCCCCGCTGGCCCGACCCCACCTCCAGGACCATCCGCGCGACCCGCGCGAAGCCCTCCTGGAAGGCCGCCCAGTGCTCGAGGTCCGCCGCCTGGCGCAGCGACTCCCCCGCCGGCCGCAGCCACCGCCCGAACCGCCCGGTCGCGAGCGCCTCGCTGAACGACTCCGCGTGGTGGATCGCCGGCGCGAGCAGGAACGGCAGCGACGTGCCGACGAGCAGGTGGTCGACGTCTCCGCGCATCCGCTTGTCCAGCCAGGCCATCTCCTCGTCGTCGAGGATCGAGCGGCGCTCGGGCTCCAGCACCCGCGCCGCGCGCGAGTCGATGACGACCAGCCGGGCCTGGGTGTCGTAGTCGCGCGAGAAGCTCCAGCGGTAGGAGTCCGGGCGCTGGTCGGCGGCGTCGGCGAGCTCGTCGAGCTCCGCGCTGATGTCGAGCTCGGCCTCCCCGTCGTACGTCGAGATCCGCTGCCACAGCGGGTCCTCGGCGCGGTCGGCCGGGCTGAGGTTGCCGAGGTGCTGGTAGACCCAGTACGACGCGAGCCCGGCGACGACCCGCTCGTGCCACCAGTCGGTCTGCTCCATCTCGCGCCGCCAGCTGAGGCTGGTGTTCCAGTCGTCGCGGATGTCGTGGTCGTCGAAGATCATCGCGCTCGGCAGGGTGGACAGCAGCCAGCGGTTGGCAGGGTCGCTCCACGCGAGGCGGTAGAGGTGGGCGTACTCCTCGTAGTCCTTGAGCTCGTACCAGGGCGACTCGCTGGGGTCGCGGCGCTCCTCGATGAAGCGCTTCATCTCCACGCTGGTGTCGTCGGCGTACACCTGGTCGCCGAGGAACAGCACCAGGTCGGGCCACCCGCCGGTGTCCTGGCCGTCGCCGTCCCCGGTGATGCCCGCCATCCGCATCGCGTAGGCGCGCAGCGCGTCGACGCCGTGGGCCTCGTGGCCCTCCTCGTCGTGGGAGACGCTGACCCGGCAGGAGCCGAACGCCATCCGCAGCGGCTTCCCGGGACGCAGCGTGGCGATCACGCTCTCGCCGTACTCCTGCTCCCGCGTCGGCCAGACCCGCACTCCCCCGACGTCGACGGTGTACGGGTGGTGGCCGCCCGGCTCCAGGCCGTCGAGCTCGGCGAGCGCGTAGTGGTGCCCGTGGGCCGCGAACGTGCGCGTGGTCGCGGCGCGGTCCCCCGCGGCGACGACCACGGTGGCCGCCTCCGTCGTCTCGACCCAGACGGTGGCCGTGGTGTCGTCGACGTACCGCAGGAGCGGGCCGAGCCTGAGCACGTCGGAGCCGCTCACGGCTCGATCATGACCTTGATCGAGCGGCGCTCGTCCATGGCGCGGTAGCCCTCGGCGACCTCGTCGAGCGGCAGCCGGGAGTCGAAGACCCGCCCCGGGTCGATCGTCCCGTCGAGCACCAGCCCGAGCAGCTCGGGGAGGTAGCGGCGGACCGGCGCCATGCCGCCCGCGAGGCCGACGTTCTTGCCGAACATCGTGCGCACCGGCAGCTGGACGCCGTGCGGGACGCCGACGAAGCCGACGGTGGAGCCGGGCCGGGCGACGCCGAAGGCGGTGCGCACCGCGTCGTCGGTGCCGACGCACTCGAGGACGGCGTCCGCCCCGATGCCCTCGGTGATCTCCTTGACGATCGCGCCACCCTCCTTGCCGCGCTCCGCGACGACATGGGTGGCGCCGAACGCGCGGGCGATCTCCTGGCGGGGCGCGTGCCGGGACATCGCGATGATCTTCTCCGCCCCCATCGTCGCGGCGGCGAGCACGCCGCACAGGCCGACGGCCCCGTCCCCCACGACCACGACGGTGCCCCCGGGGCGGACCCCGGCCGAGACCGCGGCGTGCCAGCCGGTCGGCATCACGTCGGAGAGCGCGAGCAGGGACGGCAGCAGCGCGGCGTCCGGCATCCCGTCGGTGGCGACCAGGCTGCCGTCGGCCTGGGTGACCCGGGCGTACTCCGCCTGGCCGCTCACCGTCATGCCGAGGTTGACGCACGCGCTGTGCGCGCCGGCCAGGCAGTGCGGGCAGGTGCCGTCGCAGTGGTCGAACGGCACGATGACGAAGTCGCCGGGCTTGAACGACGTGACCGCCGCGCCGACCTCCTCGACCACGCCGATGCACTCGTGCCCGATGGTCGCGCCCTCGGTGATGTCGTTCTCGCCGCGGTAGGGCCACAGGTCGGAGCCGCAGATGCACCCGGCGGTCACCTTCACGATCGCGTCGGTGGGTGCCTCGATGGTCGGGTCGGGGACCTCGGAGACGCGGATGTCCCCGGGGCCGTGGATCGTGGTGGCTCGCATGGCGGCAATCCTTGCAGGCGCGTCCACGATTGGCGGTATCTCACATGTGAGTTATCTTGGTCGCATGAGCGAGGGATACAAGGGCCGGATCGGGAATCTCATCCGCGACGCCCGCAAGCACCGGGGCCTGACCCAGCAGCAGCTGGCCGAGCTCCTGGCGACCAGCCAGAGCGCGATCAACCGGATCGAGAAGGGCCACCAGAACCTCTCCCTCGAGATGCTCGCCCGCATCGGCGCCGCGCTCGACTCCGAGATCGTCGCCGTCGGCGCCGGGCCGACGCACCTGCGCGTCACCGGGCCCACGACGCTCTCCGGCACCATCGACGTCAAGACCTCCAAGAACGCCGGCGTCGCGCTGCTCTGCGCCTCGCTGCTGAACCGCGGCCGCACCACGCTGCGCAAGGTCGCGCGGATCGAGGAGGTCAACCGCCTGCTCGAGGTGCTCGGCAGCCTCGGCGTGCAGACCCGCTGGCTCAACGCCGACAACGACCTGGAGATCGTGCCGCCGCACGACCTCGACCTCGGGCACATCGACGAGGCCGCGGCCCGCCGTACCCGCTCGGTGATCATGTTCCTCGGCCCGCTGCTGCACCGCGCGGAGACCTTCGAGCTGCCGTACGCCGGGGGCTGCAACCTCGGCACCCGCACCGTCGAACCGCACATGGCCGCGCTGCGCCCGTTCGGCCTCGAGGTCAAGGCGACCGACGGGATGTACCACGCCTACGTCAACCGGGCGATCGAGCCGGGCCGCCCGATCGTGCTGACCGAGCGTGGCGACACCGTCACCGAGAACGCCCTGATGGCGGCGGCGCTGCACCCCGGCACCACCGTGATCCGCAACGCGTCGTCGAACTACATGGTCCAGGACCTCTGCTTCTTCCTGCAGAAGCTCGGCGTCGAGATCGAGGGCGTCGGCTCCACCACGCTGACCGTCACCGGCGTCGAGGACATCGACGTCGACGTCGACTACGCCCCCAGCGAGGACCCGATCGAGGCGATGTCGCTGCTCGCCGCGGCGATCGTGACCAAGTCGGAGATCACCATCCGCCGCGTGCCGATCGAGTTCCTCGAGATCGAGCTCGCGCTGCTGGAGGAGATGGGCCTGCAGTACCAGCGCTCCGAGGAGTACGTCGCCGAGAACGGCCGCACCCGGCTCCTCGACCTCACCACGCTGCCCTCGGAGCTGCACGCCCCGCTGGACAAGATCCACCCGATGCCGTTCCCGGGCCTCAACATCGACAACCTGCCGTTCTTCGCGGTCATCGCCGCGGTCGCGGAGGGCCAGACGCTGCTGCACGACTGGGTCTACGAGAACCGCGCGATCTACCTCACCGACCTCAACAAGCTCGGTGGGCACGTCAAGCTGCTCGACCCGCACCGGGTGATGATCGAGGGCCCCACGTCGTTCACCGGCACCGAGCTGGTCTGCCCTCCGGCGCTGCGCCCGGCCGTGGTGATCCTGCTGGCGATGCTCGCCTCGAAGGGCACCTCGGTGCTGCGCGGCACCTACGTCATCCACCGCGGCTACGAGGACCTCGCCGAGCGCCTCAACCTGCTCGGCGCCCAGATCGAGCCGTTCCGCGACATCTGAGTTCGGTCCGCGGCGCAGGGCGGGCGGGCGGCGTACTTCTCAGGGAGAACCTGATGTTCTCAGGGATCGCGATGGCCCCGAACATCAGGTTTCCCCGGTGATCCGGGGCGGTGTCCACGGGTCGTAGCAACACCCTGATCGATTGGGGTGGTGGTGGTGCCGCATGGAGTGTTGGTTCCCCGAGAGGTACGGCGGGAGTTCTGGTCGCTGGTGCGGGCGGGGTTGTCGCCGGGTCAGGCGGGGATGGCGTTGGGTGCCTCGAAGGACGCGGGGAACCTGTGGTTCCGCCAGGCTGGTGGGGTGAAGCCGACGCTGGTGAAGCCGGGGCCGCGGGTGCGTCGGCCGTTGACGTTGCAGGACCGGGAGTCGATCGGGCTGCTGCGTGCCGGGGGTGCGGGGGTGCGTGAGATCGCTCGGGAACTGGGTCGCGACCCTGGGGTGGTCTCTCGCGAGCTGGCTCGCAACACCACCAAGTCCGGCGGTTACCGGCCCTTGGGTGCCCAGCAGGGCACCGAGGCTCGGGCACGCCGCCCGAAGACCGCGAAGTTGGCCCGGCCGGGTCCGTTGCGGGACTTCGTGATCGCGAAGCTGGGCGATGACTGGTCGCCGCGGCAGATCGCTAACGTGTTGGCGGTGGAGCACCCCGAGGACCCCGAACGACGGGTGTGCGCGGAGACGATCTACCAGTCGATCTACATCCAGTCCCGCGGTGCGCTGAAGCGCGACCTGGCCGCGCACCTGCGCCGCAGCCGTGCGCAACGCCGGCCGCAGAACCGTCCCGAGGAGCGACGCGGGAAGCTGGTCGGCACGATCTCGATCAGTCAGCGGCCCGCCGAGGCGGCCGACCGTGCGGTGCCCGGTCACTGGGAGGGCGATCTGATCATGGGCCGGGAGAACGGGTCGGCGATCGGGACGCTGGTGGAGCGCACGACCCGGTTCGTGATGCTGATCCACCTACCTGGACGGCACACCGCGAGCGAGTTCCACGACGCGATCGTGCCGACGCTGAACACCTTGCCGGCGGAGCTGAAGCGGTCACTGACCTGGGACAACGGCAAGGAGATGGCGATGCACCGCCCGATCACGATGGCCACCGACATGGCCATCTACTTCGCCGACCCCCGCTCACCGTGGCAACGCGGATCGAACGAGAACACCAACGGGCTACTGCGCCAGTACTTCCCCAAGGGCGTCAGCCTGCGCCAGTACAGCCCCGCCGACCTCACCGAAGCAGCCCGACGACTCAACAGCCGACCCCGCGAAACCCTCGGCTGGCGCACCCCCGGACAAGCCCTCAACCAGCTACTGTCCGAACCGTTCAAGATGCCCGGTGTTGCTTAGACCGTCAGACACCGCCCGGGGAAACCTGCACCCCCGGCCCCACGACCCGCCGGCGCCGGAACCGCGCCCGGCGGGCCCCGGATCCGCCTGAGGGCGCCCGCCCCGTGGATACTGCTCCGGTGACTGGTCGGTCGGTGCCCCCGCGCACGGGGTACGCCTACCTCGACGCCGTCCTCGACCCTCCGGGCGGCGTGGTCGCCCTGGCCCACCGCGGCGGCGCGTACCACCCGGAGATCGAGGGCCTGGAGAACACCCTGGCGGCCTTCCGGCACGCGGTCGCGCTCGGCTACCGCTACCTCGAGACCGACGTCCACGTCACCCGCGACGGGGTGCTGCTCGCCTTCCACGACGCCGTGCTCGACCGGGTCACCGACCGCCAGGGCGAGATCGCGACCCTGACGTACGCCGAGGTCCGCGCCGCGCGCGTCGCCGGCCGCGAGCAGGTGCCGACGCTCGCCCAGCTCTTCGACGAGTTCCCCACGGCCCGGTTCAACATCGACCTCAAGGCCGAGGGCGCCGTCGAGGTGCTCGCCACGTTCCTCGCCGAGCGCGACGCCTGGGACCGGGTGCTCGTCGGGTCCTTCTCCCCCGGCCGCCTGCGGCGGTTCCGCCGGCTCACCGGTGGGCGGGTGCCCACCGCGGCCGACCCCCTCGAGGTGGTCGCCTTCCTGGTGCTGCCCAGCGGCCGGCTGGCCGACCTGGTCACCCGCGGCCGGGTCGGGGCGCTCCAGGTGCCGCACCGCCGCGGACCGTTGACCGTTGCCAGCCGCAGCCTGGTGCGCCGCGCGCACGCCGCGGGCAAGCACGTGCACGTCTGGACCGTCGACGACCCCGCCGAGATGCGCGAGCTGCTCGACCGCGGTGTCGACGGGCTTTTCACCGACCGCACCGATGTGCTCAAGGCCGTGCTCGCCGAGCGCGGACAGTGGAGGGATGACGCATGACGACCACCGGACCGGGCATCGCCGACCTGAGCCCGCTCGACCGGCAGCACGAGCAGAAGGCGTGGTACTGGTACGACTGGGCCAACAGCGCCTACACCACCACGATCGGCACCGTCTTCTTCGGCCCGTACTTCATCAACCTCGCCGAGAACGCCGTCGGCGGTGAGGACGGCCGGTTCGAGTGGGGTCCCCTCACCCTGCCGCCCGGGTCGCTGTTCTTCTGGCTGATCACCGTCTCCACGATCCTCTCGGCGCTGCTGCTCCCGCCGCTGGGCGCGTACGCCGACCGCACGGCGAACAAGAAGGGTCTGCTGGGCCTGTTCGCCTGGACCGGCGCCGCCTTCGCCACCCTGATCTTCCTGTCCACCGGGGACAACTGGTGGCTGGCGGCGATCGGGATCGTCGGCGGCAACCTCTGCTTCGGCGCCGCCGGCGTGGTCAACGACTCGATCCTGCCGCTCATCTCGACCGAGGACGAGCGGGACCGGGTCTCCTCGCGCGGCTGGGCGTGGGGCTACCTCGGCGGCGGCCTGCTCCTGGTGCTCAACCTCGTGGTCTTCCTGGGCCACGACGCGATCGGGCTCAGCGAGAGCCTCGCCGCCCGGCTCTGCATGCTGTCGGCCGCCGTGTGGTGGGCCGGGTTCACGCTGATCCCGTACCTCCGGCTGCGCGACCACGAGCCCGCGCACGTCGTGGACAGCCACGAGGGCGGCGTCGTGCGCCAGAGCTTCGGCCAGCTGCGCGCGACGCTCCGCGACCTGCGCAACTACCCGGTGGCGCTCACCTTCCTGCTGGCCTACCTGTTCTTCAACGACGGCATCCAGACGGTGATCGCCTCCGCCTCGGTCTACGGCGCGGAGGAACTCGACCACAGCCAGACGATCCTGATCGCGACGATCCTGATCGTGCAATTCGTCGCCTTCGGCGGTGCGCTGATCTTCGGCCGCGCCGCGGCGAGGTACGGCGCCAAGCGCACGATCCTGGTGGGGCTGGCGATCTGGATGGCGATCGTCACGGTCGCGCTGTTCCTGCCAGCGGGCAACGTGCCGCTGTTCCTGATCCTCGGCGTCGCCATCGGCGTCGTCCTCGGCGGCACCCAGGCGCTGGCGCGCTCCTACTTCTCGCTGCTGATCCCCCGCGGCAAGGAGGCGGCGTACTTCAGCTTCTACCACGCGATGGACCGCGGTACGTCGTGGTTCGGCACCGCCACGTTCGGCATCGTGCTCGCGCTGACCGACTCCTACCGGCCCGCGATCTTCGCGCTCGTCGTGTTCTTCCTGGTCGGCGGGCTGCTGCTGATGCGCGTGGACACCGAGCGCGGCATCCGGGACGCCGGCAACCGGGTCCCCTCCGTGGTGTGAGCCGCGTGTGAGCGGCGGCACCTCGGTGTGACCCCCGACCCGGGGGGTACCTGAGAGCAAGCCGAGAATCCGCGCTGTGGGGGATCCCTCGCGAATTGTCGGAATCTCAGACCGCTCAGTACCGTTGAAGACTTCGAGCAGGGCGACACGCCCTTCTCTGTCAGCACGGGGAAGATAACGGAGGTGCCTCATGGCGGAGCGCACGTTGCGTGGTGCCCGACTCGGGGGCCAGAGCTTCGAGGACGAGCGCGGCATCGAGTTCGCGGCTCGTCAGCAGGTCGGATACCGCTGCACGAACGGACACGAGTTCGAGATCACCATGTCGGTCGAGGCCGACGTCCCGGCCAACTGGGAGTGCCCGCGCTGCGGAGCCGAGGGGCTGAGCACGTCCGGCATCGTCCCGGAGGTCAAGGCCGAGAAGCCGGCCCGCACCCACTGGGACATGCTGCTGGAGCGCCGCTCGGAGAAGGAGCTCGAGGACATCCTCAAGGAGCGCCTCGAGCTGCTGCGCGGTGGCGAGATCGGTCCGGCGCACCTGCACCGGGCCAACCAGAAGAAGCGGAAGGCGACCGCCTGACCCTCCCCCGCGGAGCGTCAGGGCTCGTCGACGACCTCGCCCCGGACCACGGATCCCCCGGATCCAGGTCCGGGGCGTCGTACGTCTCCGGGCACCACGACCAGGCGCGCCGCGACCACGCGGGTCAGCAGCCGCCGGAGGACCGGCCGGGTGAACGGCAGGATCAGCAGGATCCCGAACACGTCGGTGACGAACCCCGGGCTGAGCATCAGCGTGCCGCCGACCAGGATCAGCGCCCCGTCGGCGATCTCGCGGGCCGGCATCCGGCCGCTCTGCAGCGTGGAGCGCAGCGCTGTCCAGGCCCGCCCGCCCTCGCGCTTGATCAGCCACGAGCCGAAGATGCTGTCGAGCACCAGCAGCAGGACCGTCCACCAGGCGCCGATCACCTGGCCCACCTGGATCAGCACGTAGATCTCGGCGAGCGGTACGACCACGAAGAGCACGAAGAGGAGCCACCGCAGGTTCCCGCGTCGGCGCGTCATCGGTGGGCCCCGCCCCGGCCGGCCGGCCCGACCCGCCACGCGCGGCGTACCTGGTCGCGGCGCTCGCGCAGCCCCCACAGGGTGATCCGCTTGAGCGACTCGGCCGCCACGGCGCTGCTCATCTTGGAGTCGCCGCGCTCCCGCTCGACGAACTCGATGGGCACCTCGCGCACGGTCAGCCCGGCACGCAGCGCGCGGGTCACCATGTCGGTCTGGAAGACGTAGCCGGTCGAGCGGACCGACGCGAGGTCGATCTTCTCCAGCGTGCTCCGCCGGAACAGCCGGTAGCCCGCCGTGGCGTCGCGCACGGGGACGCCGAGCAGCAGCCGGACGTAGAGGTTGCCGCCGCGGGA
The DNA here is from genome assembly GCF_014127485.1 of Nocardioides dongkuii. NCBI lineage: Bacteria > Bacillati > Actinomycetota > Actinomycetes > Propionibacteriales > Nocardioidaceae > Nocardioides > Nocardioides dongkuii. Next base: position 2,154,226 of record NZ_CP059903.1, read on the forward strand.
GAGCCACTCGCGCGAGCGCGGCCAGTTGACCACCGACCCGCCCGGCACGTAGCGCGAGCCGATCACCAGGTCGGCCTCGTGGAGCGCGTCGAGGAGCCGGTGCAGCTCCTCGGGCTGGTGGGAGCCGTCGGCGTCCATCTCGCCGATCACGTCGTACCCCTCGGCCAGCGCGTGCTGGAAGCCGTGCAGGTACGCCGCCCCGAGGCCGCCCTTGGCACTGCGGTGCAGCACGTGGACCTGCGGGTCCGCGGCGGCCAGCCCGTCGGCGATCCGGCCGGTGCCGTCCGGGGAGTCGTCGTCGACGACGAGGACGTCGACCCCGGGCTGGGCGCGGCGCAGCCGCTCCAAGATCCACGCGAGGTTCTCCGCCTCGTCGTAGGTGGGCACCACCATCACGACACGGCCCAGGCCGTGGGACGTCGGGTCGGGGGTCACGCCGTGTGCCTCACGCTCCGACGATACGTGAGGGCCCCGGCGAGCAGTGCGACCAGTGTCACCAGCACGCAGACCCGCGCCACCCAGGCCCCGACCCGGGTGCCGGGGGTGACGTCGTCGACCAGCCCGACCCGCTCGACGAGGACGTCGGTGGTGCGCGGGTCGGCGGTGGCGACCACCTCGCCGTCCGGCGCGATCACCCCCGAGACGCCGTTGGTGGAGGCCACCGCGACCCAGCGGCCGGACTCGATGGCCCGCAGCCGGGTGATAGCGAACTGCTGGTCGATCTGGTCGGTCTCGATGAACGTCGCGTTGCTGGTCTGCACGACCAGCAGCTCCGCGCCCCGGGTGAGCTGGTCCTGGATCCCGTCGTCGTAGGCGATGTCGAAGCAGATCGCGTCGGCGACCTGGACGCCGGCGACCTCGAGGGGCTCCACGCGGGTGCCGCTGAGCATGTCGCGGCGGATCCGCGCCAGCTCGCCGAAGTTCATGTCGAGGTAGCGGCGGAACGGGATGTACTCGCCGTACGGCACCGGGTGCCGCTTGGTGAACCGGTCCCCCGCGCCCGTCTCCGGGTCCCAGACGATGCCCTGGTTCAGGACGTGGTCCTCGCCGGCGTCGACGATCGCGCCGACCAGCACGGGGACGCCGATCGCGGCGGTCGCCTCGCGGATGCCCTCGCCGATGACGTCGGTGCCGAACGGGTCGCGGGCGGTGGAGTTCTCCGGCCAGAGCACGAAGTCGGGGCGCTCCTGCTCCCCCGCCTCCACGGCCGCGGCGAGCTCGACGGTCGCGTCGACGTGGTTCTCGGTGACCCCGTCGGAGTCGTACAGGATGTCGTTGCCGGGGCCCGGGACGTCGCCCTGCACGACCGCGACGGTCGCCTCCCCCGTCTCGACGGGCTCGTACGGCGCGAGCCCCGGCAGCAGGGTCAGCACGGCGACCGCGCCCGTCACCCCGAGGGCGACCCAGCGGTCCCGCCCGCGGGCGACGACCACCCACGCGAGCAGCGCGGAGAGCAGCGCGAGCAGGGCGCTGACGCCGACCATGCCGACGTACGGCAGCGCGTCGGCGACGGGCGTGTCGACGGTCGCGAACGCCAGGCGTCCCCACGGCAGGCCGCTGAACGGCCAGCTGCTGCGCCAGATCTCGACCGTCACCCAGGCGCCGGCGACCCACAGGGGCCAGAACCGGCGCCGGACCAGCACCGCCACCGCTGCGCCGAGCAGCGCGAAGAACAGCGCCTCCGCCACGGCGAGGCCGATCCAGGCCGCGGTGGCGACCGAGCGCAGCCACCACAGGTGCACGACGAAGAACCCCAGCCCGAAGGCCAGCCCGACCAGCGCGCCGCCGCGGCCACGGAGCCCGCGGACGGCGAGGAAGAACGTCGTGACGGCCGGGACGAGCAGCACCGGGACGGCCACCGGCTCGAAGGCCAGGGAGAGGACCACGCCCGCCACGAGGGCCAGGAGGGACCGGGTCAGCACACTGGCCAAGGTACCGGGGCGGGGTCTGCAGAGCCCCGGGAGGATCCCGAAACCCTTCGGTCCAACCCGAGACCGACCGGCTGCCGAGCCCGGGCTGTTGTCTAGGGGGTCCGGGATCCTCCCGTATCCGCCCTCGTGGAGCGGGCCGACCTCCGCGAACAGTGTTGGACGGATGGGTGGTACCCCATCCTCCGACACGGCCACTCGGACGCCGGTCCACCTACCACGATCTGCATGAGCGGACAGCACACCTTCCCCGGTGCCGAGCGGCACTGTCAATACGTCGCTGACCTGCACGAACACGCGTCCGTGCAGGTCAGCGCACCCCTGCTCGTCACCAGAAATTCACCGTGAATCCAGACCACCACGGCGTGTCGCGCAACTTCCCCGGCGCGCCGCGCCGATGCCTGCTAACGCGAGCCCCTCGATCACGGCGCCGGCGGCACCCGGTGGTCCCCCCGGGCCCGCTCGGCGTAGCGTCTGCCTGCCGCCCGGCGCACCGAGACGCCGTCGGCGGCAGGACTGGAAGGAGCGACCGTGGCGGTCGACTACACCTGCGACGGCGCCGTGGCCCGGGTGCACCTCAACCGGCCGGAGCGGCTCAATGCCGTCGTGCCCGCCCTCACCGACGGCCTGGCCGCCGCCCTGCGCCGGGCCGCGGACGACGGGGCGCGCGCGGTCGTGCTCGCCGGGCGCGGCCGGTCCTTCTGCGCCGGCCACGACCTCAAGGAGCCCGAGCCGGTCGAGACGCCGCTGGAGACCCGCGCGCGCCTGGAGGCGATCCAGGACGTCACCCGGCTGGTCCGCTCGTTCCCGGGTCCCGTGGTCGCGGCGGTGCACGGCCACGCCCTCGGCGCCGGTTGCGAGTTCGCCCTGGCCTGCGACGTGGTCGTGGCGACCGAGGACGCCCAGTTCGGCTTCCCGGAGGTCGAGGTCGGGCTCAGCGTCACCGGCGGGATCTCCCGGCTGCTGCCCGCGCTGGTGGGCTGGGCCCGCGCCAAGGAGCTGATGCTGCTGGGCGAGCGGGTCAGCGGCGTCCGCGCCGGCGAGATCGGGCTGGTCGCCCGGGTCGTGCCGCCGGGCGAGCACGAGACCGTCGCCCTCGAGCTCGCCGAGCGGGTCGCCGCGCGCCCGGCGCTGGCGGTCAGCCTCGCCAAGCGGGTCCTCGACGACGGGCTCGACGCCAGCTTCGAGGAGGCGCTCGGGCGCGAGGTCGACCACGCGCTGCTCACCTCGCTGTCCGGGGAGAACGAGGCCCCGCGCGAGGCGTTCGGCCGTGGCTGATCCCGTGGCTGATCCCCAGGCTGATCCCCAGGCCGGGCCCAGCCTCGTCGACCACCTCCTGGCCGCCGCCGAGCGGTGGCCAGACCGACCGGCCTGGACCTTCGACCCCGAGTCCGGCCCGGCCGAGCGGCTCACGTTCGCGGACGTGGCCCGACGGTCGGCGGCGTACGCGCAGGCTCTGCACGAGCGCGGCGTCCGCCCGGGCGACCGGGTCGCGGTCATGCTCGACAACCAGCCCGAGTTCCCGCTGGTCTGGCTCGCGCTGATGCGGCTGGGCGCGGCGATGGTCCCGATGAACGTGCGGTACCGCTCCGCCGACATCGGTCACGTGGTCGGGGACGCGGGCGCCCGCGTCGCCGTCACCTCCCCGGCGTACGACGCGCTGCTGGCGCCGGTGGCCTCGGTGCTGCTCGTCGACGAGCTCGTCCCGGACGGCACGTGGGCGCAGGGCCCCGTCGACCCGGACGCCGTCGTCAACGTGCAGTACACCTCCGGCACCACCGGCCACCCCAAGGGCTGCGTGCTCACCCACCGCTACTGGACCACCCTTGGCGACTCGCTGGTGCAGGAGTTCCCGCACCTCGCGTCCGCCGACGTGATGCTGACCGCGCAGCCGTTCTTCTACCTCGACCCCCAGTGGAACGTCGTGACCGCGCTGCTGGCCGGCGCCCACCTGGTCGCCCTCGACGGCTTCCACCCCTCGACGTTCTGGGCCAAGGTCCGCGAGCACGAGGTGACCTACTTCTACTGCCTCGCCGCGATGCCGACGCTGCTGCTGAAGATGCCCCCCGACGAGCGCGACCGCGACCACCGGGTCCGGGCCGTCCAGTGCTCGGCGATCCCGCCGGCGCTGCACGCCGAGCTGGAGGAGCGCTGGGGCGCCCCCTGGTACGAGGCGTTCGGGATGACCGAGACCGGCGCCGACATCCGGGTCGGGGCCGAGGACCACGACGAGCTGATCGGCTCCGGGTGCCTCGGCCGGCCCGCCGGGCACCGCGAGGTCCGGCTGGTCGACGGCGAGCTGTGGCTGCGCGGCCCCGGGATGATGGAGGGCTACCTCGGCCACGACTCGCCGTTCGTCGACGGTTGGTTCCCCACCGGCGACCTGGCCCGCGTCGACGACCAGGGCCGGCTCTACCTGACCGGCCGGCTCAAGGACATGATCCGCCGCAGCGGCGAGAACATCGCCGCGCGCGAGGTCGAGGACGTGCTGCTCACCCACCCCCACGTCCGGCTCGCGGCGGTCGTCGGCGTGCCCGACGAGATCCGCGGCGAGGAGGTCAAGGCGTACGTCGTGGCCCCGGGCGCCGCCTCCGAGGAGCTCGACGCGTGGTGCCGCGAGCGGCTGGCCGGCTTCAAGGTGCCGCGGTTCTGGGAGTTCCGCGAGGACCTGCCGCTGACCGCGTCGCACCGGGTCGAGAAGGCGAAGCTGTGAGCCTGCAGGCCGACCTGCTGCTGACCGGCGCGCGGGTGCGGACCCTCGAGGGACCCGGCCGCGGCGACGTCGCGTCGGCGGTCGCCGTCCTGAACGGGCGGATCGTGGCGCTCGAGGAGGTCCCCGCCCGCCGGGTCGTCGACCTCGGCGGCGCCGTGGTGACCCCCGGCTTCCACGACGCCCACAACCACATGGCCTGGTACGGCCTCTCGCTGGCCGAGGTGGACCTGCGGGTGCCCACCCTCGAGGCGCTGTACGACGCGGTCGCCGCCCGCGCCGCCGAGACCCCGCCCGGCGCGTGGGTCGTCGGCGCGGGGTACGACGAGAACAAGCTCGGCGCGCACCCCGACCGCGACGCCCTCGACCGCGCCGCTCCCGGCCGGCACGTCTGGCTGCGGCACACCTCCGGGCACATGTGCACGGTGAGCAGCGCGGTGCTGGCCGAGCTCGGGATCGCCGACGCGCCCGTCGACGTCCCGGGCGGGCTGGTGGTCACCGACGCCGACGGGAGGCCCACCGGGCTGCTCCAGGAGCAGGCCCAGCAGCTGCTCTCCCGCCTGGTCCTCCCCTACCCCGTCGCCACGCTGGTCGACGCGATCGAGCGCGCCGGCCGGGTCTACCTCTCCCAGGGCATCACCAGCGTCGTCGAGGCCGGCGTCGGCGGCGGCTGGATCGGCAAGAGCCCGGTCGAGGTCGCCGCCTACCAGCAGGCGCGCGACGCCGACCGGCTGCCGGTGCGGGTCGAGCTGATGGTCGCCGCCGACGCGCTGCGGCCGCTCACCGCGCATGCCGACGACGGCATCGTGCGCGGCCTCGACCTCGGCATCCGGTCCGGGCTCGGCGACGACCGGCTCCGGATCGGCCCGGTCAAGGTGTTCTCCGACGGCTCGCTGATCGGCCACACCTGCGCGATGACCGAGGACTTCGCCGACACCCCGGGCTCCCGCGGCTACCTCCAGGCCGACGCGGACGCGCTCACCCGCACCATCCTGGAGGCGCACCGGTCGGGCTGGCGGGTCGCGTCGCACGCGATCGGGGACGCCGCGATCGACCTGGTCCTCGACGCGTACGCCGAGGCACAGCGGCGGTGGCCGCGCCCCGACGTACGGCACCGGATCGAGCACTTCGGCGTCTCCCGACCCGACCAGGTGCGCCGCGCCGCCGACCTCGGCGTCGTCCCGGTGCCGCAGGGGCGGTTCGTCGGCGAGATCGGCGACGGCATGCTCCGCGCGCTCGGGCCCGACCGCGCCGGGTGGGCCTACCGCTACCGCTCGCTGCTCGACGCCGGCATCACGCCGCCGGGCAGCTCGGACCGGCCGGTCGTCGACGGGGCGCCGCTGCGCGGGATGCACGACATGGTCAACCGGCGCACCGACTCGGGGGCGCCGTGCGGTCCGGAGGAGGCGATCACCGGGCTGGAGGCGCTCACGGCGTACACGCTCGGGTCGGCGTACGCCTCGCACCAGGAGCGCGACCGCGGCACGATCGCGGTGGGCAAGCGCGCCGACCTGGCGGTGCTCTCCGGGGACCCCGCGACCGTGGACCCTGCGGGGATCCGCGACCTCGAGGTGCTGATGACCCTGCTCGACGGAGAGGTGGTGCACGAGTCGTGACGCTGGTGGCGGTGGCGAGCCTGACGGACGCCGAGGTGGCGCGGGTCCGGGAGATCTACGAGAGCGCCTTCCCCGACGAGCTGACCGCGCCGTTCGAGGACCTGCTCGCGGACCGGCTCCTGGTGCGCGTCGAGGACGACGGACCGACCGGCTTCGCGCTGGTGCGCGACCTCGGGGAGACCGGGTGGACGTTCCTGCGCTACTACGCCGTGGGGGCGCGCGGCCGCGGCGTGGGCTCGCGGATGTGGGCCGACCTGACCGCGCTGCTGGCCGCCGAGGGCCGGACCCGGCTGGTCTGGGACGTCGAGGACCCCGACGAGCCCGGGCTCGCCGACCACGCCGTCGAGGAGCACCGGCGCCGGATCGTCTTCTACGAGCGCCTCGGCGGCCGGCTGCTGCCGGTGCGGGAGTACTTCCCGCCGCACGACGACGGCCACGCGCCGGCGCTGCTGCTGATGGACGCGCCGCTGGGTGCCCCGTCCGGGGAGGGCCCGCCGCTGCGCGACCTGGTGGTGGGCGTCTACGCGCGCCGGTACGGCCTGGCGGCCGACCACCCCGCCGTACGCCGCACGCTCGCGGCCAGCGGCCTGCTCTGACCGGAAGATCTTCGGCGTGCGCTTCGTTGTGACGTAGATCCTGTGGCACGCTGTGCCCATGAGCATCGAGACGTCGATCGCGTCCCTCGTGGAGGACGAGACCGGGCAGCCCTACCCCTACCGGGCGGTGGAGCTCGTCGAGCCCGACTGGACCCGGTTCCCGGGCTGGCGCGAGGTCACCGCCGAGGACTGGGCGTCGGTGCAGTGGCAGCGGGCGCACTGCGTCAAGAACGTCCGCCAGCTCCGTGAGCTGATGGGCGACCTGCTCGACGACCGGTTCTACGCCGACCTCGAGCGCGACCAGGCCGAGCGCGCGACCATGTCGATGCTGGTGCCGCCGCAGATGCTCAACACGATGGTCCCGACGTTCGACCCGGCCGGGGCGGGCTCGGTGACCGAGGCGTTCACGGAGGCCTTCTACGCCGACCCGATCCGCCACTACATGCTCCCGGTCTTCAGCGACCGGCGCACCGACTGGCCCTCGCACCCGCACGCGGCGCGCGACTCCCTCCACGAGCACGACATGTGGGTCGCCGAGGGGCTCACGCACCGCTACCCGACCAAGGTGCTCGCCGAGCTGCTGCCGACCTGCCCGCAGTACTGCGGCCACTGCACCCGGATGGACCTGGTCGGCAACTCCACCGCGGTCATCGACAAGCTGAAGTTCGCCGGCAAGCCGAACGACCGGCTCGGCGACATGCTCGACTACCTGCGCCGTACCCCCTCGGTGCGCGACGTCGTGGTCTCCGGCGGCGACGTGGCGAACATGCCCTGGCCCCGGCTCGAGGCGTTCCTGACCTCGCTGATGGAGATCGAGAACATCCGCGACATCCGGCTGGCGACCAAGGCCCTGATCGGCCTCCCCCAGCACTGGCTGCAGCCCGACGTCGTCGACGGCGTCACCCGGGTCGCGTCCCTCGCCCGCGCCCGCGGCGTCTCGCTGGCGATGCACACCCACGCCAACCACGCCCAGTCCGTCACGCCCCTGGTCGCCCAGGCCGCCGGCGCGATGCTCGACGCCGGCCTGCGCGACGTCCGCAACCAGGGGGTGCTGCTCAACGGCGTGAACGCCGACCCGCACGCCCTGCTCGACCTGTGCTTCCGGCTCCTCGACGGGGCGCGGATCATGCCCTACTACTTCTACATGTGCGACATGATCCCGTACTCGGAGCACTGGCGGGTCTCGGTCGCCGACGCCCAGCGGCTCCAGCACCACATCATGGGCTACCTCCCGGGCTTCGCGACGCCGCGGATCGTCTGCGACGTGCCGTTCGTCGGGAAGCGCTGGGTGCACCAGCTCGCGTCGTACGACACCGAGCACGGCATCTCGCACTGGACGAAGAACTACCGCACCTCCATCGAGGCCGCCGACCCCGAGGCGCTCAGCCGCACCTACGAGTACTACGACCCGATCCACACGCTGCCCGCGTCCGGCCAGGCCTGGTGGGCCGAGCACGGTCGCCTCGACGAGTCCGCACTCAAGGCCGCCGAGGTCGCCGAGGCCTCGCGGCGTACGGCTGCGCTGCAGGCGTACTGAGGGCGGCGGGGGCCCGCGTCAGTGCGGGCCCTCGACCCCGACCGGCCGGTTCTCGTAGAACGTGGAGAGCACGATCGTGGTGCGCGTGGAGACGTTGCCGGCGGCGCGGATGCGGGCCAGCAGCTCCTCGAGGTGGCGCGGGGTGGCGACCCGGACCTTGAGCACGTAGGACTCCTCCCCCGCGACCGACCAGCACGACTCGATCTCGGCGATGTCGCGCAGCCGCTCCGGGGAGTCGTCGGGCTGGGAGGGGTCGATCGGGCGGATCGAGATGAACGCCGTGAGCGGCATCCCGAGCTCCTCGTGGTTCACCCGCGCGCCGTACCCGAGGATCAGGCCCCGCTGCTCGAGCCGCTTGACCCGCTGGTGGACCGCCGAGGTGGACAGCCCGGTGGCCTTGCCGAGGTCGGTGAAGGACATCCGGCCGTCGGCGGCCAGGAGCTCGAGGATCAACCGATCGGTGCCTTCGACCTCGGAGGGGTTCACGGCCGACAGCGTAACCGCGGCGTGGCAGGATCGGCGGCGTGACCAGCCAGAAAACCGGCCGCCTGATGCTCCTCGACACCGCCTCGATGTACTTCCGGGCGTTCTTCGGGGTCCCCGAGATCACGGCGCCGGACGGGACCCCGGTCAACGCCGTCCGCGGGCTGATGGACTTCATCAGCCGACTCGTCGACCAGTACCACCCCAGCGACCTGGTCTGCTGCTGGGACAACGACTGGCGCCCGCAGTGGCGGGTCGACCTGATCCCGACGTACAAGGCCCACCGCGTCGTCGAGGAGGTCGAGACCGCGCCCGACGTCGAGGAGGTCGAGGATGCCCTGCAGGTGCAGGTGCCGATCATCCTCGACGTGCTCGACGCCTTCGGGATCCGGGTGATCGGGCACGACGGGTACGAGGCCGACGACGTGATCGGCACCCTCGCCACGAACGCCGGCCAGCCGGTGGACATCGTGACCGGCGACCGCGACCTGTTCCAGCTCGTCGACGACGAGGCCGACGTCCGCGTCCTCTACATCGCCCGCGGGGTCGGCAACCACGAGCGGGTGACCAACCAGTGGGTGCGCGACAAGTACGGCATCGACGCACGCCAGTACGCCGACTTCGCAACCATGCGCGGCGACGCCTCGGACGGCCTGCCCGGCGTCAAGGGCGTCGGTGAGAAGACCGCCGCCACGCTGCTGGAGCGGTTCGGGGACATGCCCGGGATCATCGCCGCGGCCAACGACCCCGACTCCGACATGGGCCCGGGGCCGCGCGGCAAGATCAAGGCCGCCGCCGACTACCTCGAGGTCGCCCCGACGGTCGTGGCGGTCGCGCGCGACCTGCCGCTCGACCGCGGCGACGTGCTCCTCCCGGCGAAGCCGCGCGACGAGCAGAAGGTCCGCGAGCTCGCGGAGCGGTGGGGCCTGGAGTCCCCGACCGAGCGCTTGGTGCAGGCGCTCGACCGCTGACTCACCGCCCGCTCCGTACGGTGGCTCCATGGACCGCATCGCGATCGTCGGGGGCCACGGACACGTGGCCCGTCACCTGCTCGTCGAGCTCCGCCGCACCGAGCACACGCCCGTGGCGCTGGTGCGCAAGGAGGAGTACCGCGACGAGCTCGAGAGCCGCGGGGCCGTCGTCCGGCTGCTCGACATCGAGCAGCAGGACGCCGACGCCTTCGCCGCGGCGTTCGAGGGCTGCACGGCCGTCGTCTTCGCTGCCGGCGGCGGCCCCGACGGCAACATCGAGCGCAAGCGCACCGTCGACCTCGAGGGCTCGCTGAAGTCGATCGAGGGCGCCCGGATCGCCGGCGTACGACGCTTCGTGCAGATCTCCGCCATCGGCGTCGACGACCCGATCCCCGACGACACCGAGGACGTGTGGCGCGCGTACGTCGAGGCGAAGCGCGACGCCGACGCCGCCCTGCGCGACAGCGGGCTGGACTGGACGATCATCCGCCCCGGCGCGCTCACCGACGAGCCCGCCACCGGCCTGGTCACCCTCGGCGAGGACGTCCCGCGCGGCTCCGTCACCCGCGCCGACGTGGCCGCCGTCGTCGCCGCCGTGCTCGACACCCCCGAGTCGATCGGCCACCAGTGGGCCCTGGTCAACGGCGACACCCCCGTCCACGACGCCGTGCACGCCGCCGCCGGGCGCTGACGCCCCACCGCTGGTTCTCGACCCTGCGGTTTGGTCACAAACCGCAGGTTTCGGGGCTGATTTCCTGCGGTTTGTGACCAAACCACGGCCTCCCGGCCCGGACTCGGGCGGACGGTGTCCCCGCCCCGCACCCGCCTGGCCCCGGCCGGGCGGGTGCGGTCAAGGTGCTGCGGTTTGGTCACAAACCGCAACGATCCGGGCCGATTCTCTGCGGTTTGGGACCAAACGGCGACCATCTGAGCCCCGGGCCCCCACGGACCCGAGCGAGCACACACAGCCTCAGTCGTCGGCAGCAAGCCCGGAGTAGGCGACGACTCCGCGGCGGACCCGGCGTACGACGTCGCGGGCGGTCTGGCGCAGCGGCGAGTCGCCGGCGGCGTCGGCGACCTGGCCGGCGAGGTCGAGCAGCTGCTTCATCCAGCGCACGAAGTCGCCGGCCGCGAGCTCGCTCGCGCCCAGGACGTCGTCGAGCTCGTCGCCCTCGGACCAGCGGTAGGCGATCCAGGCGAAGCCGAGGTCGGGCTGGCGGAGGAAGTCGAGCTTGTGATCCTTCTCCAGCCGGTCCAGGTCGCCCCACAGCCGGACCATGGCGCCGATGGTGTCGCGCACCTGGCCGCCCGGCAGGCGCGGGGACGACGCGTCGTCGGGGCGGCGAGCCTCGAAGACCAGCACCGAGAGCACGGCGGCCAGCCCGGAGGGGTCGAGGTCGTCCCAGAGGCCCTGGCGGATGCACTCGGCGGCCAGCAGGTCCATGTCGGAGTAGAGCCGCATCAGGTGCCGCCCGCGCGGCGTGACGGTCTCGCCGTCGAGGTAGTCGAGCGCGGTCAGCACCTCGCACACCCTGTCGAACTGCCGCGCCACGGTGTTCGTGCGCTGCTCGACGCGCCGCTTCAGCGTCTGAGCGTCGCGGTGCAGCTTGAACCAGCGCTCCGCCCAGCGCGCGTGGTCCTCGCGGTCGGGGCAGTCGTGGCAGGGGTGCGCCTTGAGCTGCGCGCGCAGCTCGGCGACCTCGTCGTCGGCCGCCGAGCGCGCGAGCGCCGAGCGGTCGGGGGTACGCCGTCCGGGCGGCGGCGGCGCGAGGTCGTGCGTGCGGCTGCGCAGCGCGGACGCCAGGTCGCGCCGCATCTGGGGGTTGCGGCCGTTGAAGTTCTTCGGGATCCGGATCCGCCCCAGCGACTGCACCGGCGCCGAGAAGTCGATCATCGCGAGCCGCCGGGCCTGGCGGTCCGCGGTCACCACGTAGGGCCGCGGCCCCTCCTCGGACCAGCCCGGGTCGACGACGACGGCGTACCCGGCGAACTTGCCGGTCGGCACCTGGATCACGTCGCCGGGCCGCAGGGCGCGCAGCGACTCCAGCGCCTCGTCGCGCCGGTCGGCCTTGCGGGCGCGGTTGGCGTCCTTCTCCACATCGGAGATCCGCCGGCGCAGCGCGGCGTACTCCATGAAGTCGCCCAGGTGGCAGGTCGCGGACTCGCGGTAGCCGTCGAGCGCGTCCTCGGCCTTGCGCAGCTGGCGGGCCAGCCCGACGACCGCCTTGTCGGCCTGGAACTGCGCGAACGACTGCTCCAGCAGCTCGCGCGAGCGGTCCCGCCCGAACTGGTGCACCAGGTTGACGGCCATGTTGTACGACGGCCGGAACGACGAGCGCAGCGGATAGGTGCGCGTCGAGGCGAGACCGGCCACCTCGCGCGGGTTCATCCCCGGCTGCCACAGCACGACGCCGTGCCCCTCGGTGTCCAGGCCGCGGCGGCCGGCGCGGCCGGTGAGCTGGGTGTACTCCCCCGGCGTGATGTCGGCGTGCGTCTCGCCGTTCCACTTCGAGAGCTTCTCGATCACCACGGTGCGCGCCGGCATGTTGATGCCGAGCGCGAGGGTCTCGGTGGCGAAGACGACCTTGCACAGCCCGCGCAGGAATAGCTCCTCGACGCACTGCTTGAACGCCGGCAGCATCCCGGCGTGGTGCGCCGCGACGCCGCGGGTCAGGCCGTCGAGGAAGTCGTGGTAGCCCAGGACGTGCAGGTCCTCGTCGGGCAGGTGCCGGCAGCTGGCCTCGACGTAGGCGTAGATCGTGTCGCGCTCCTCCGGCGTGGTCAGCCGTACGCCGGCGTTCAGGCACTGCGTCACCGCCGCGTCGCACCCGACCCGGCTGAAGATGAACACGATCGCCGGGAGCAGGCCCTCGCGGTCCAGGCGGTCGATCACGTCGTACCGGCTGGGGATCCACACCCGGCGGCCGTTGCCGACCTGCTTGGGGCCCGGGCGCCGGTCACGAGGAGATCGGCGGTCCTTCATCCGGGAGGAGGCCCAGTCGTCGCGGGCGACCTTCATCAGCTCGCCGTTGACCGGGGCGCCCTCCTTGACGAAGCCGGCGGCCGCGTCGACGTCGGAGTCGGCGAACAGGTCCAGGAGCCGCTTGCCGACCATCACGTGCTGGTAGAGCGGCACCGGGCGCCGCTCCTCGAGGATGGTCGCGGTCTCGCCGCGCACGGTGGCCAGCCACTCGCCGAACTCCTCGGCGTTCGAGACCGTCGCGGAGAGCGAGACCAGCGCCACCGACTCGGGCAGGTGGATGATCACCTCCTCCCACACCGCGCCGCGGGACCGGTCGGCGAGGTAGTGCACCTCGTCCATCACCACGAACCCGAGGCCCAGGAGCGTCCGCGACCCGGCGTACAGCATGTTGCGCAGCACCTCGGTCGTCATCACGACGATCGGCGCCTCGCCGTTGACGGTGTTGTCGCCGGTGAGCAGGCCGACCTGGTCGGGGCCGTAGCGGGCGACCAGGTCGTGGTACTTCTGGTTCGAGAGCGCCTTGATCGGCGTCGTGTAGAACGCCTTGCGGCCGGTCTGCAGCGCCAGGTGGATCGCGAACTCGCCGACGATCGTCTTGCCGGAGCCGGTCGGCGCCGCGACGAGCACGCCGCGGCCCTCCTCGATCTCCCGGCAGGCGCGCAGCTGGAAGTCGTCGAGAGGGAAGTCGTGCAGGGCCTGGAAGTCCTTGAGGACCGGGTGCTCCCGGTGCTGCCGGTACGACGCGTAGCGCTCCGCCGGGGACAGCTCGCCGGTGCTCATGCCTCCAACCTACGCGAGGGCCTAAGCCAGGACGGTGAGCGCTCCCGGTGCGCACTCCACGGTCAGCGGCAGCGGCCCGAACCGCTCGCCGTCGGCGTAGGACACGATGCCCGGCGCGGCCACCGTGACCGACTTCGCCAGGTGGTGCTCGTACGCCGGGTGCGTGGTGTGCGTGCCCTTGAACAGCCGGGGGTAGGTGCGCACCAGCGCGGCCTTGCTGATCGGCTTGATGATCACCACGTCGAGCAGGCCGTCGTCGAGCCGGGCGCCCTCGGTGATCCGCAGGCCGCCGCCGAAGGACGGGCCGTTGCCGACCGCGACGAGCATCGCGTCGGTGCGCAGGGTGACGCCGTCGATCTCCAGGGTGTACGACAGCGGCGCGAAGGTGCGCAGCTCCGCCACGGTCGCGAGGTTGTAGCGCATCTGGCCGCGCGGCCACGACATCTGGTTGGCGCGCTCGTTGACGATCGCGTCGAACCCGGCGCACAGCACCGTGACGTAGTACGTCGAGCCGCTGCGGGCGAGGTCGATCGTGCGGGTGCGGCCGGCGACCACCCGGTCGGCCGCCGCGGCCGGGTCGCGGCGCGGCAGGTCGAAGTAGCGGGCCGTGTCGTTGCCGGTGCCCGCCGGGATGATGCCGAGGGAGGTCTCGCTGGTCGCGGCCGCCTGGGCGCCCAGGTGCACCATCCCGTCGCCCCCGACGACCACGAGGCTCTCCACGCCGTCGGCGACCGCTCCCCGGGCCAGGTCGAGCGCCTCGTCGGCGTCGCGGCCCACGAGGTCGCGCACGAGCAGGCCCGCGTCCTGCAGCCGCGGCAGGACGGCGGCGCGGGCTCGTGCACCTCGTCCGTTGCCAGCGGTGGGGTTGGTCAGCAGGGCAATCTCGCGAGGCACACCCGGACCCTAGTGGTCAGGGGCCGCGCTCGGCGCCGATCCGCAGGCGCGCCGCGTAGTCGTCCGGGGACGCGCCGACGGCCTTCGCCAGCCGACCGAGGGCGTCGAGCACCAGGTCGGCGGAGAACCCCGACCCCGGCACCGCCAGGGTGAGCCGGTCCGCGCGGCGCACCAGGTGCACCTGGCCGTGCCGCCAGGCCTGGTGGGCGTGCACCCGGGTCTCGTCGTCGGCGACCGGCTCCGGCCAGGCGTCGTCGACGGCCAGCAGGTCGCACGGCAGGTCGTCCTCGCCGTCGGCGCTCAGCGCTCCGCGCACGTCGCGGCCGCTGCGTACGCCGGACTCCGCGGACCAGGTCACGTCGGAGACGCCCAGCCACTCGGGCAGGTCGAAGGGGTCGATGTCGCGGAGCTCGGGCCTCATCTCAGATCGGGGACAGCTCGTCGTCGGACCACTGGTCGGTGCTGCCCTCGCCGCGCCCGCGCGATCGGTCCACCAGGCGCGCGACGAGCTCGGCGAGGAAGAACAGCAGGAGCATCGGGATCGCGAGCATCAGCATCGAGAACGGGTCGGTCGAGGGGGTCGCGACCGCCGCGAAGACGAAGGTGCCGAGGACCATCCAGGGGCGGTAGCGCCCGATCGTCTTCCCGGACACGACGCCGGCGAGGTTCAGCATGATCACGAACAGCGGGATCTCCAGCGCGATGCCGAAGACCAGCAGCATCCGGGTGATGAAGGAGAAGAACTCCCCGAACTCCTGGAGGTTGGTGACGTCGGCGGGGGTGAAGCCGATGAGGACCTCCACGCCCTTGGGGAGCACCCAGTAGCCCAGGGCCACGCCGGCGATGAACAGCGGCCCGGCAACGGCGGCGAAGACCCGCGTCCACCGCTTCTCGCTCGGGTGCAGCCCCGGGACGATGAAGCCCCAGATCTGGAGCAGCCAGTACGGGCTGGACGCGACCAGCGCCGCGACGCCGCACAGCTTGAGCTGGAGCATCAGCGGCGCGGTGACGCCGTTGATGACGATCTCCGCCTCGACCTCCTCGCCGAGGGCGCGGCGTGCGTCGTCGTACGGGCGCCGGATCAGCTCGAGCAGCTGGTCGTAGAAGAACAGCGCCACGACGAAGACCGCCAGCAGCACGACGGCCGAGCGCAGCAGCCGGGCGCGGAGCTCGCGCAGGTGGTCGGTGAGCGCCATCCTGCCGTCGTCGCCCACGGGGTGGTGCGGGCGGCCGCTGAAGAGGCTGACGATCCCTGAGATCGACACGGACCGGGGTCAGATGGTGGTGTCGCCGCGCCGGCGGCGCTCGGCCTCGGCGTCCACCTGCGCCTGCCGGGCCTCGAGCTCGCGCTGCTCGGGGGTCTTGGTGGCGGGGTCCTCGTCGTCGTCCATCAGGCCCTTGGTCTCGGCCTTGAAGATGCGCAGCGCGCGCCCGCTGCCTCGGGCCAGCTCCGGCAGCTTCGACGCACCGAACAGGAGGACCAGGACGGCCAGGATGATGAGCAGCTCGGTCGTGCCGAGGCCGCCGATTGCGAACGGGGTCATGATGTCCTCACAGACGAATGGTGGTCCTGGTCATCGTACGCCGGGTCAGGTGTACAGCCGGAGCGTCTCCAGTGCCGCGGACCTGAACGACGCGTCGAGCTCGGCCGGGACGACGACCGACCCGTGCGGGGCCAGCCGGAGCAGCAGCCGGGTCAGCCAGCGCTCGTCGGCGACGAGGAGGTCGACCTCGGTGGTGCCGTCGGGGCCCGGACGGACCTCCTCGACGGGGTAGTACTCCACGATCCAGCGCGCCGGCGCCTCGAGACGCAGGGTCACCCGGGTGACCTCCTCGGAGCGGGTGAACAGCCCGTCGGCGAGGTCGCGGGGCGGCTCGGGCTCGGAGCGGATCGGGTCGTCGAGCACGGTGGCCTGCGAGATCCGGTCGAGGCGGAAGAGCCGCGGGGCCTCCGCGCTGTGGCACCACGCGTCGAGGTAGGCGAACCCGTTGGCGGTGACCACGCCGCGCGGGTCGACCCGCCGCTCGGACTCCTCGTCGCGCGAGGGGACGTAGTAGGTCAGCGCGACCTGGCGGCGGCGGTCGGCGGCCCCCTGGAGGCGCTGCGCGAGCAGGGCGAGGTCGGGGTCGCCGGCGTCCTGTCCCGGGTCGATGCGCGGCGCGGCGGTGCCCTCCGCGGCGGCCGCCTCCAGCTTGGCCAGCGCGCGGTCGACGACCTCGCGGGTCTCCCGCTCGGCCCCGTTGCGCAGGGCCCGCAGCGCGACGATGACGGCGGTCGCCTCCGTAGGGGTCAGCCGGAGCGGCCGGGCGAGGTACTCGGCGTTCGAGACCCGGATGACGCCGTCGCCCTCGGGGTCCTGCAGCGCGTCGAGGTCGACGTCGATGAGGTCGTCGGGGTAGCCGCCCGGCAGCCCGCACATGAGCAGCACCTTGAGGTCGGAGAGCAGCTGCTTGGGGCCGACGCCGAGGTCGCGCGCGGCGTCCTCGAGCCGGACCGGGCCGCGGGCGTTGAGGTAGGGCACCAGGGTGAGCAGGCGGGCGACCTGGTCCTTCGCCCCGGCGGCGGTGCTCACGACGCCACCGTCCCGACCGCGGCGCGCAGCCGCGCGACGACGGCGTCCCGGAGCTCGGGGGGTCCCTCGACGCAGACGTCGGCGCCGTACCCCAGCACCTCGTCGGCGAGCCCGAGCGCGCCACGGGTCGTGACGACCCGGTCCCAGGAGGTGCGGTCGTCGGGTCCGGGGACGCCGGTCTCGACGTGGTCGGCCCCGCGGCGCAGCGTCAGCCCGGCGCCGGAGCGCACCAGCAGCGTCGCCTGCTCCAGGGTCGGCGCCGGGGCCAGCCGGCGGGCGACCTCGCGGACGTCGGTGCCCGGCGGGACGTCGTACGACCCGGGCTCGCCGGCGCGCCGGGCCTCGCCCTGCACGCGGGAGAGCCGGAAGACCCGCTCCTCGCCGCGGTCGGTGTCGAGCCCGACGACGTACCAGCGCCCGGCGTACCGGACGACGCCCCAGGGCTGGAGGTGGCGGGTGGTGACGGTGTCCTGGCCGGGGCGCGCGTAGTCGAACTCGACCGGGGTGCGCTCCTGGGTGGCCTCCCAGAACACGTCGAACGACGGCTCGTCGGCGCTCAGCCGGGGCTCGACGATGTCGAGGGCGGAGGTGTCCACGTCGACCCCGAGGGCGGTGAGCTTGCGCACCGCGTCGGTGGTGGCCTCGGCGAGCCGGGCGTGCTGCCAGACCCGGGTGGCCAGGCCGACGACGGCGGCCTCGTCGGGGAGCAGGGCGACGTCGGGCAGCGCGAACTCGTCGGGGCGGATCCGGTAGCCCGGCTCGTCGTCGAAGTAGGCGTCCATGGACCCCACCTCGATCGGGACGCCGAGGCTGCGCAGCTCCTCCTTGTCGCGCTCGAACATCTTCTCGAACGCCTCGTCGGAGGAGCCCGGGTAGAGGATCGAGCGGATCCGGTCCTTGGCCACGAAGTGGCGCTGGACCAGCAGCATGATGAGCAGGTTGAGCAGCCGCTCGGTCTTGCGCACCGTCATCCGACTCCCCTGCCCGTTCGTCCCGCCGGGCGGTCGCCCGGGTCGATTCTGCTAGGCGGCGCCGAGGACGTCGACGACGAAGTACAGCGTGTCGGTGCCCTTGATGCCCGCCTGCTTGTTGCCCTCCGTGCCGTACCCGAGGTCCGGCGGGACCGCGAGGACGACCCGGCTGCCGACCGGGACGCCGGCGAGCGCCCGGTCCCAGCCCTTGATGACGCCGCCGGTGCCGATCGGGAAGCTGGTCGGCTCCTTGGAGTAGCTCTCGTCGAACGGCTTGGCCCCGCCGTACACCTGGCCGAGGTAGTCGACGGTGATCGCCTGGCCCTTCTCCACGACCGGCCCGTCGCCCTTGATCAGGAAGCCCTGCTGCAGCTTCGCGGTGGGCTCGGGGGTGCCGGTGAAGTCGAAGCCGGTGATGGCGCCCTTCGCGGCCGTCAGGCGCGGCATCCACGCGGCCCGCTGCTGCTTCGCGCCCTGCGGGGCCGCCAGCGGCGCCGGGGCCAGGTCGACGACCATCAGGACGGTGTCCTGGTTGCCGATGCCCAGCGAGGGGTTGCCGGCCTCGCCGAACGCCTCCTCCGCGGAGGCGACGACGGCGACCCGCGAGCCGCGGGTCTGGCCCTCGAGGGCCTCGAGGAAGATCGGCGCGAGCTGCTCCTCGTCGAGCACCAGCTCCTGCGCGCCGCCCTCGCCGTACGTCGTGTACGTCTCCTCCTGGCTGAAGCCGTTGCCGATCCAGAGGTTGGCGAGCACGGAGTCGCCGGCGGCGACCTCCTCGCCGTCGCCCTCGGTGAGAACCTCGACCTCGGGGTCGTCGGCCTCGAGCTGGTCCTTCCAGGTCACCGTCGGCTTGCTGCCCGGCTCCCCGCTGATCTCGACCGCGTCGAACCCGGCCAGGCCGTCGATCGCGTTGGGCGAGGTGCCGTCGTCGTCGCCGCAGGCCGCGAGGCCGAGCAGCAGGACGGGAACCAGGGCGGCCAGGGGCCGGTGCAGACGAGGGAGCACGAGTCCAACCTTCGAGCGAGACGTGACGTTGCCGGACAGACCCTAACCGGCGCGGTCCCGGCCGCGCCCAGCGGACTCACATGCCGTCGATGAGACGCTGCACCCGCTCGTCGTGCGCCCGGAACGGGTCCTTGCACAACACGGTGCGCTGAGCCTGGTCGTTGAGCTTCAGGTGCACCCAGTCGACGGTGAAGTCGCGGCGGCGCTCCTGGGCCTTGCGGATGAACTCACCGCGCAGCCGCGCGCGGGTGGACTGCGGCGGCACCGACTTGGCCTCGAAGATCTTCAGGTCGCTGGTGACCCGGGCGACCTTGCCGCGCTTCTCCAGCAGGTAGTAGAGGCCGCGGCCGCGGTGGATGTCGTGGTAGGCGAGGTCGAGCTGGGCGATCCGGGCGTGCCCGAGCGGCAGGCCGTGGCGGGCCCGGTAGGCCTCGATCAGCTTCCACTTGATCACCCAGTCGATCTCGGTGTCGACCAGGCCGAGGTCGTCGGACTCGACGGCCTTGAGCCCGCGCTCCCAGAGGTCGAGGGCGGCCTCGATGGTGGGCGTGCTGATCCCGCGGCGGTCCACGAAGTCGCGGGCCTTGGTGAGGTACTCCTGCTGGATGTCGAGGGCGCTGGCCTCACGGCCGTTGGCGAGCCGGACCTTGCGGCGGCCGGTGACGTCGTGGGAGATCTCGCGGATGGCGCGGATGGGGTTCTCCATGGTGAGGTCGCGCATCACCACGCCCTCCTCGATCATCCGCAGCACCAGGTCGCAGCTGGCGACCTTGAGCATGGTCGTGGTCTCGCTCATGTTGGAGTCGCCGACGATGACGTGCAGGCGGCGGTACTTCTCGGCGTCCGCGTGCGGCTCGTCGCGGGTGTTGATGATCGGCCGGCTGCGGGTGGTGGCGCTGCTGACGCCCTCCCAGATGTGCTCGGCGCGCTGGGAGACCGAGAAGCTGGCGCCGCGCGGGGTCTGGGTGATCTTGCCGGCGCCCACGACGATCTGGCGGGTCACCAGGAACGGGATCAGGATGTCGGCGAGCCGGCTGAACTCCCCCGCCCGGCCGACCAGGTAGTTCTCGTGGCAGCCGTAGGAGTTGCCCGCGGAGTCGGTGTTGTTCTTGAACAGGTAGATCTCGCCGGCGATGCCCTCGTCGTGCAGCCGCTGCTCGGCGTCCAGCAGCAGCCCCTCGAGGATCCGCTCCCCCGCCTTGTCGTGGGTGACCAGCTCGACGATGTCGTCGCACTCGGGCGTGGCGTACTCCGGGTGGCTGCCCACGTCGAGGTAGAGCCGCGCGCCGTTGCGCAGGAAGACGTTGCTGCTGCGCCCCCAGCTCACGACCTTGCGGAACAGGTACCGCGCCACCTCGTCCGGACTGAGACGGCGCTGGCCCTTGAACGTGCACGTCACGCCGTACTCGTTCTCGATGCCGAAGATCCGCCGGTCCACGGCCTCAGCCTAGGCCGACCACGGTGATCTCGCCCACGAACCGCCGCCGGGCTCGGCGCTCGCGCGCTGCGGTTTGGGACCAAACCGCAAGATCTTGGCGCCGAATCATGTGGTTTTCGCCCAATCGATGATGCCGTTCTGTCGCCGCCACCGATTCATCACCCGGGCGCGGCCCTTCTCGGAGTAGAGCGAGTTGTCGACGATGCGCCTCCACCGCTCGAGTCGACTCGGATGGTGCGGGCGCCCGAGCGCGCGGTCGATCTCGTGCATGACGACGCCGGGGTGGTTGAGCAGGTCGTCCAGGACGAAGCCTCGGCGCACGTACGGCGTGCCCGCCAGCGCTCGCTCGCGTCGCAAGTCGCGGCGGTGCTGGCGCTGGTCCCGGTGGTACGCGCCGTCGTACTCGTGGACCGCAGTCGTGCCGGTGACCATCAGGTCAGCGCGCCCGATCAGGGTTCCCACGGCGTCGAAGAGATCCACCTGGGCCTGCACCGCGACACCGATCGCCTCGTGGAACACCCTCAGCACCGTCTCGCCGGCGGACTCGGATCGGGGGTTCGCGAGCTCGTACGCCGACCGGAGCACCCGCACCCCGGGGCGGCGGCTGGCGAGGAGCGCATCCATCCGGGCCGGGTCGAGGTCGCCGTTCGCGAGGGCGGAGTCGACCAGGATGACGAGGTCCAGGACCCCGAGGTCCCGGGCCGCCCGCAGCAGGATCTCCTCAGGGGCGTCGACGGGCAGGCCGCGCCGCTTCGCCGGCGGGCCGCGGTCGGGCACCAGCCGTGAGCAGATCAGGCCGTGCCGGCGTGGCGCCTCGTCGCCGATGTCGACGGCCGCGAACACCGGGATCTGCTCGGGGAGGTGGGGCAGCCGCCAGTTCATGAGCCAGGCGGCCGTCAGGTGGGTGAAGACGGTGGACTCGGGCAGCACCAGGAGGTACGCACGCAGCTCGCGGAGCCGTTCCTCGTCCTCGCTCAGGCCGTCCCGGAACGGGAGGTAGAGCCCGTGGCTCACCCGCCGGTGTCCTGCGAGCCTGACCTCGCCACGGATAGGTTCGTCTCGACCGTCCATGCTCCTGACCCTGCGCACGCAGGGTCCGGCGAAAACGGCCGCCGGCGGCGGCTGTGGACAACGTCTGCGGCAGGCGGATCGAGCCCGCGGTTTGGTCCCAAACGGCAGGAACTCGCGGCCTGGACCTGCGGGCTGGTCCCAAACCGCAGACCTACGATCAGCGGGTGGGGGCGCCGGTCAGCGCCAGTCGACGGTCTTGCGGGTCAGCTTGTACGGGCCGCCCATCACGCTGACGAAGCCGAGCTCGGCGGCGCCCTTGCGGGAGGTGCAGACCCGGTAGCGTCGCTTCTCGATGATGTAGTCCTGACTCGCCTCCGCGCGGCCCAGGGACTTGCCGTTCGTGCCGGTGACCTGCTTGACCTGGGGGCGGGTCATGCCCTGCTTGACCTTGCGGTACTCCTTCTTGGAGATGCAGGAGTCACCCGCCGCGCTTGCCGAGACTTGGGGCGCGGCGACGAGGCCGGTGGAAAGGACGACGGCGGCGAGGGCAGCGGCGGTACGGCGGGGCATGGTCGCTCCTGGGATCGGTGGGACCGTTGACTGCCCCTTGCGGTTTGGGACCAAACCGCAGGGGCTACTCCGGCGGCGCGACGGGGGGCTCGCCGGTGACCGGGTCCTCGAGCGGCGGGATGTGGCCGCTGGTCTGGTCGGTGGGGTCGCCGGGGTCGTCGCGGACCATGGAGGCGGGAGCGGTGCCGGGCGGGCTGCTGGTGACGGGCTGGGAGGGGTCCTCCGGGCCGCGGCCGCCGAGCAGGCCCTCGAGGCGGGCGGGGCCGAGCCGCAGGAACTTGCGCGGCTGGGTGCGGGTGCGGTCGAGGATGGCGACCTCGAGGTCGCGCACCGCGATCACCCGGTCCTCGGTGTCGTTGTGGCCCAGGGCCGCCACGGCCAGCCGCAGGGTGTCGGCCATCGTGCCGCCGGCCTGGTAGCGCTCCTTGAGGTAGCGCGAGACCGACTCCGCGGCGCCGCCCATCACGGCGTACCCGTGCTCGTCGGCGACCTGGCCGTCGTACGTCAGCCGGAAGATCTGGTCGTCGGCCGCGTCGTCGGCGATCTCGGCGACGAAGATCTCCACCTCGTACGGCTTCTCGCCGCCGCTGGAGAAGATCGTGCCGAGCGTCTGGGCGTAGGCGTTGGCCAGCCCGCGCCCGGTCACGTCGCGGCGGTCGTAGGCGTAGCCGCGCATGTCGGCGAGGCGTACGCCGGCGATCCGCAGGTTCTCGAACTCGTTGTAGCGGCCGACCGCGGCGAACGCGATCCGGTCGTAGATCTCGCTGACCTTGTGCAGGGCCTGCGAGGGGTTCTCGGAGGCGAACAGGATCCCCTCGGCGTACTGGACCGCCACGACCGAGCGGCCCCGGGCGATGCCCTTGCGCGCGAAGTCGGCCCGGTCCTTCATCAGCTGCTCGGGCGAGACGTAGAACGGCATGCTCATCGCGCGCCACCTCCGGTCAGCGGGGCGGCCGGCCCGTCGGGCCGGCTCATCCGCCCGGCGATGACGCGGTCGGCGATCTCGGCGACGTCGTCGTCGGACATCCGCCGCCCGCCCTCCGCGGTGATGATCTGGACGACCGGGAAGATCCGCCGGGCCAGGTCGGGTCCGCCGGTGGCGGAGTCGTCGTCGGCGGCGTCGTAGAGCGCCTGCACGACGACCGTCACGCAGTCCTCGGGCCCGAGGTCCTCGCGGTAGAGCTTCTTCAGCGAGCCACGGGCGAAGAGCGCGCCGGAGCCGACGGAGTGGAACGCCGTCTCCTCGTACCGGCCGCCGGTGACGTCGTAGCTGAAGATCCGGCCCTGGCCCACGCGCATGTCGTAGCCGGCGAAGAGGGGGACGACGGCCAGCCCCTGCATGGCCATCCCGAGGTTGCCGCGGATCAGGGCGGCGAGCCGGTTGGCCTTGCCGTCCATCGAGAGCGTGCTGCCCTCGATCTTCTCGTAGTGCTCGAGCTCGGTCTGGAAGAGGCGCACCATCTCGACTGCAAGACCGGCGGTGCCGGCGATGCCGACCGCGGAGAACTCGTCGGCCGGGAAGACCTTCTCGATGTCGCGCTGGGCGATGATGTTGCCCATGGTGGCGCGCCGGTCGCCGGCGATCACGACGCCGCCGGGGAAGGTCGCGGCGACGATCGTGGTGCCGTGCGGCGCGAGGTCACCGGCGTTGCCGGGCGGTACGGCGCGGCGCGAGGGCAGCAGGTCGGGCGCCTGGTCGGCGAGGAAGTCGGCGAAGGACGAGACGCCCGGCTGCAGGAAGGCAGCGGGGAGGCGAGGGTCGGTCAAGACCTACTCCCCGCCCTTCTGGATGAACGACTTCACGAAGTCCTCGGCGTTGGTCTCCAGGACGTCGTCGATCTCGTCGAGGAGGTCGTCGACGTCGTTGTCGAGCACCTCCTTGCGCTCGGCGACGTCGGTCTCCGGCGCCGTCTCGACGGCCTCCTCGGTCTCGGAGGCCTTGCGCGGCTGCTTCTGCTCCTGTGCCATACCCCGACCCTAGCCACTCATCGGGTGAGAGCGGCGAACAACTCGGTCGCGGTTCGGCATCGGTCGAGCAGCGCGCCGACGTGGGCCTTGCTGCCGCGCAGCGGGTCGATGGTCGGCACCCGCTGGAGCGACTCGCGTCCGGGCAGGTCGAAGATGACCGAGTCCCACGACGCGGCGGCCACGTGCTCGGCGTACTTCTCCAGGCAGCGGCCGCGGAAGTACGCCCGGGTCTCCTCCGGCGGGTCGTGCATCGCGGCGGTCACCGACGCCTCCTCGAGCAGCCGCTCGATCCGGCCGCCGGCGACCAGCCGCTGGTAGAGGCCCTTCTCCGGGCGGATGTCGGAGTACTGGACGTCGATGAGCTGCAGCTTGGCGTCGTCCCAGTCGAGGCCGTCGCGCTGGCGGTACTGCTCGAGCAGCTGCAGCTTCGCCACCCAGTCCAGCTCGCGGGCCAACGACATCGGGTCGCGCTCGAGCCGGTCCAGCACCGACTCCCACCGGGCCAGGACGTCGACGGTCTGGGCGTCGGCGTCCGCGCCGTACCGGTCCTCGACGTACTTGCGGGCGAGGTCGAGGTACTCCAGCTGCAGCTGCACCGCGGTGAGCCGGCGGCCGTCCTTCAGGGTCACGGTCTGCCGCAGGGTGGGGTCGTGGGAGACCGCCCGCAGCGCTGCGACCGGGCCGTCCACGGACAGGTCGACGGGGATGAACCGGTCCTCGATCATCGCCAGCACCAGCGAGGTGGTGCCCACCTTGAGGTACGTCGAGACCTCGGCCAGGTTGGCGTCGCCGATGATCACGTGCAGCCGGCGGTACTTCTCGGGGTCGGCGTGCGGCTCGTCGCGGGTGTTGATGATCGGTCGCTTCAGCGTCGTCTCGAGGCCCACCTCGACCTCGAAGTAGTCGGCGCGCTGGCTGATCTGGAAGCCGTCAGCCCGGCCGTCCTGCCCGATGCCCACCCGCCCGGCGCCGGTCACGACCTGGCGGGAGACGAAGAACGGCGTGAGGTGCTTGACGATGTCGGCGAACGGCGTCGACCGGCGCATCAGGTAGTTCTCGTGGGCGCCGTACGACGCGCCCTTGTTGTCGGTGTTGTTCTTGTAGAGCAGGATCGGCGACCCGCCGGGCAGCTGGCTGGCCCGCCGCTGCGCGTCGAGCATGATCTGCTCCCCCGCCTTGTCCCACCGGACGATGTCGAGCGGGGTGGTGACCTCCGGCGTGGAGTACTCCGGGTGCGCGTGGTCGACGTAGAGCCGGGCGCCGTTGGTGAGGATGACGTTGGCCAGGCCGAGGTCCTCGTCGGTCAGCTGCGTCGGGTCGGCGGCCGCGCGGGCCATGTCGAAGCCGCGGGCGTCGCGCAGCGGCGACTCCTCCTCGAAGTCCCAGCGGGCGCGCCGTGCCTTCACCGTGGCCGACGCGTAGGCGTTGACGACCTGGGAGGAGGCCACCATCGGGTTGGCCAGCGGCTGTCCCTGCACGGTGATGCCGTACTCGACCTCGGTCCCCATGACCCGCCGCACGCTCATGTTGCGAGCCTACGCGGGGTCACGGACAGGCCCCCGGCTCAGAGGTACTGCCCGGTGTTGGCGACCGTGTCGATGGACCGACCCGGCTCGGTGCCCTGCTTGCCGGTGATCAGCGTGCGGATGAACACGATCCGCTCGCCCTTCTTGCCGGAGATCCGGGCCCAGTCGTCGGGGTTCGTGGTGTTGGGGAGGTCCTCGTTCTCCTTGAACTCGTCGACGCACGCCTGCAGCAGGTGGGAGACCCGGAGCCCGCGCTGGTCGTGGTCGAGGAAGTCCTTGATCGCCATCTTCTTGGCGCGGTCGACGATGTTCTGGATCATCGCGCCGGAGTTGAAGTCCTTGAAGTACAGGACCTCCTTGTCGCCGTTGGCGTAGGTCACCTCGAGGAAGCGGTTCTCCTCGGTCTCGGTGTACATCCGCTCGACCGTCGCCCGGATCATCGCGGCGACGGTGGCGTCGCGGTCCCCGCCGAACTCGCCGACGTCCTCGGCGTGCAGGGGCAGGTCGGGGGTGAGGTACTTGCTGAAGATGTCGCGCGCCGACTCCGCGTCCGGGCGCTCGATCTTGATCTTCACGTCGAGCCGGCCCGGCCGCAGGATCGCGGGGTCGATCATGTCCTCGCGGTTGGAGGCGCCGATCACCAGGACGTTCTCGAGCAGCTCGACGCCGTCGATCTCGCTGAGCAGCTGGGGGACGATGGTGTTCTCGACGTCGGAGGACACCCCGGAGCCGCGGGTGCGGAACAGCGAGTCCATCTCGTCGAAGAAGACGATGACCGGCGTGCCGGTGCTGGCCTTCTCGCGGGCCCGCTGGAAGACCAGCCGGATGTGCCGCTCGGTCTCCCCGACGTACTTGTTGAGCAGCTCGGGGCCCTTGATGTTGAGGAAGTAGGACTTCCCCTCCTGGCCGGTGCGCGCCGCGACCTTCTTGGCCAGCGAGTTGGCGACCGCCTTGGCGATCAGCGTCTTGCCGCAGCCGGGAGGCCCGTAGAGCAGCACGCCCTTCGGGGGCTTGAGCTTGTGCTCACGGAACAGGTCGGGGTGCAGGTAGGGCAGCTCGACGGCGTCCTGGATCATCTCGATCTGGTTGCCGAGGCCGCCGATCGACTCGTAGGCGATGTCGGGGACCTCCTCGAGGACCAGCTCCTCGACCTCCGACTTCGGCACCTTCTCGTAGACGTAGCCCGCCCGGGAGTCGAGCAGGAGCGAGTCGCCGGCCCGGATCGTGTCCTCGCGCAGCGGCTGGGCGAGGCGGACGACGCGCTCCTCGTCGGCGTTGGCGATCACCAGGGCGCGGTTGCCGTCGGCGAGCAGCTCCTTGAACATCACCACCTCGCCGACCTCCTCGTAGTCGAGGGCGGCGACGACGTTGAGCGCCTCGTTGAGCATGACCTCCTGGCCGCGGCGCAGGGAGTCCACCTCGACGCTCGGGCTGACGTTGACCCGGAGCTTGCGGCCACCGGTGAAGACGTCGACGGAATCGTCGTCGTTGCGCTGCAGGAAGGTGCCGAAGCCGGCCGGCGGCTGGGCCAGTCGGTCGACCTCCTCCTTGAGCTTCATGATCTGGTCGCGGGCCTCGCGCAGCGTCTGGGCGAGGCGCTCGTTCTGGCCGGTGACGGCGGCCAGCGACCGCTCGGCGTCGGAGAGCCGCAGCTCGAGCCCCCGCGAGCCGCCCGGGCCGTCGGAGAGGCGGCGACGGAGGTCGCCCACCTCGGCCTCCAGGAACCGGACCTGGCTCGCGAGCTCCTCGGGGCTCGCGCCACCATGGTCGGGCCGTGCGGTGCCGAACGGGTCGTCTGCAGTCATGTCAGCGCACCTCCTGTGGTTGCGACCCTACCCGCGGGCGGGGACAACCGGCCGGAACGTCCGGGCGATGTCGGGCCTCAGCCCTCCCCGGGCTCCTGCGCCGGCTCGTCCAGGGGTACGCCGGGGGGCCGCGGCCCGGCGTAGTCGGGCCCGTAGGCGCCGGGCGCGGGACGCCGCTTCTTCAGTGGCGGCCGCTGGCCGGGCGCCATCCGCCGGGCGGTCACCAGGAACGCCGTGTGGCCGATCATCTTGTGGCCCGGCCGGACGGCGAGCCCCTCGACGTGCCAGTCGCGCACGAGCGACTCCCACGGCTGCGGCTCGGTGAACCCGCCGTGCAGCCGCACGGTCTCGACGAACCGCGACAGCTGGGTGGTCGTGGCGACGTACGCGCAGACGATGCCGCCGGGCCGCAGCGCGCCGGCGGCGGCGTCGAGGCACTCCCAGGGTGCGAGCATGTCGAGGATGATCCGGTCGACGCGCTCCCCCGAGGCGGGGAGCTCCTCGGCGAGGTCCCCGAGCCGCAGGCTCCAGGCCGGGTGGTCGCCGCCGAAGAACTGCGTGACGTTGCGGCGCGCGACGTCGGCGAACTCCTCGCGGCGCTCGTAGGAGGTCACCCGCCCGTGCGGGCCGACGGCCCGGAGCAGCGAGCAGGTCAGCGCGCCGGACCCGACCCCGGCCTCCACGACGTGGGCGCCGGGGAAGATGTCGGCCATCGCCACGATCTGGGCGGCGTCCTTGGGGTAGACCACGGCCGCGCCGCGCGGCATCGAGACGACGAACTCCGAGAGCAGCGGCCGGAAGACGAGGTACTCCCCGCCTGCGGACGAGACGACCGTGAACCCCTCCTCGCGCCCGATCAGGTCGTCGTGCTCGAGGTGGCCACGGTTGGAGAAGAACCGCTTGCCCGGGACCAGCTCGAAGTTGTGGCGGCGGCCCTTCTGGTCCACCAGCCGCACCCACTCGCCGACGCGCAGCGGGCCGCGGTGGACGCCGGACCAGGCGTCGGGGTCGACGTCGGGGTCAGCAGGCTCGACGGGATCGACGGGGTCGACGGCGGCGTTCTCGGGCGGGTCGGTGGGCTCGGGCACGGGGCAGCACCCTAGTGCGGCAGGCCGCGGAACGCCCGATCGACGTCGGCGGTCGCCAGCACGCCGTACACCGCCCCGTCGGCGTCGACGAGGAGGTACTCCGCCGACGGGTGCTGGTTGATCGCCATGACCAGGTCCTCGCCGGTGATGTCCACCGGCAGCCGCAGCCCCGGGTCGAGGGTGCGCGACACCGAGGAGACGGGGACCCACGGGCGGCGTTCCTCGGGGGTGGCCAGCAGGGCGGCCTCGTTGACCAGCCCGACCGGCTCGCCGCCGCTGGTCACGGTGACGATGCCGCCCGCCTCGGCGTCCTGGGCGCGCCGGACGGCCTCGGCGAGCGGGAGCTCCGGGGGGACGGCGAGGGTACGACGGGCCAGGTCGCGCGCCACGAGGTGCGGCAGCCGGCGGCGTACCCGGGCCGAGCGCATCGCCGCGGAGGACCCGGTCCAGAGGAACAGCGCGATGACGACCGCGATCACGTGGTCGACGAGGTCGGGCTCGATACCGGTCAGCGGCTCCTGGGCGAGCGGCCAGGCCAGCGCGGCGGCGGCGGTGAGCCGGCCGCCCCAGCCGGCGACGAGCGTGCCGCGGTGGACGTCCCCGCTGATGCCCCACACGGCGGCCTTGAGCACCCGGCCGCCGTCGAGGGGCAGGCCGGGAACGAGGTTGAGGACGCCGACCAGAAGGTTGGCGGCCGCCAGCCCCTCGAGCCCCAGGCCGATCAGTCCGGTGGGCGAGGTCAGGAGCACGGCGCCGAGCGCCGCGGCCCCGACGGCCAGGGAGGTGAGCGGTCCGACCACGGCGATCCAGAACTCCTGGCGCGGGGTCCGTGCCTCCCCCTCGATGGCGGTCATGCCGCCGAGGAAGTGCAGCGTGATCGAGGTGACCGGGAAGCCCATCCGCTGCGCGACCACGGCGTGCGAGGCCTCGTGCAGCAGGACCGAGAGGTAGAGGACGACGGCGAAGGCGAACCCGGCGACGTACTTGCCCGGGCCCAGGCCGGGGGCGGTCCGCTCGACCAGCGGGGCCAGGAGCACGGCGATCAGCCCCGCGACGAGGAACCACGAGGAGCTGACCAGGACGTCGCTGCCCGCGACGGTGCCGACCTTGAAGGTGCCCGACGGGCGCCGCTGCTGGTCCGTCACCCCTCGAGGTTATCGGACCGGCGGGTGCGGCCGACTGTCGGTGGAGTCGCCTAGGGTGCGGAT
Source organism: Nocardioides dongkuii (assembly GCF_014127485.1). Lineage (NCBI taxonomy): Bacteria > Bacillati > Actinomycetota > Actinomycetes > Propionibacteriales > Nocardioidaceae > Nocardioides > Nocardioides dongkuii. The sequence goes on from NZ_CP059903.1 coordinate 2,183,887, forward strand.
CGTGAGCGTGCAGCAGGAGTCCCCGGCCCAACGGGTCTCGACGCCGGTCGACGGCGTCGACGTGCTGGGCGCGCTCTCGCCGAGCCGGGCCGGCGACTTCCTGACCTGTCCCCTGCTCTACCGCTTCCGCACCGTCGACCGGCTCCCGGAGCCCTCCTCCCCCGACGCGGTGCGCGGCACGGTCGTGCACAAGGTGCTCGAGGACCTCTTCGACCTCCCCGCCGCCGACCGCACCCCCGAGCAGGCGGGCGAGCTCCTCGGCCCGGCGTGGGAGCAGGTCGTCGAGGCGGCCCCGGAGGTCGTCGAGATGTTCGGCGACGGCGGCCCCGAGATCACGGCCTGGCTGGCGTCGTGCCGCACCGTCCTCGACCGCTACTTCACCCTCGAGGACCCGCGCCGGCTCGAGCCCGCCGACCGCGAGCTCTACGTCGAGAGCCTGCTCGAGTCCAAGCTGCTCCTGCGCGGCTTCGTCGACCGGGTCGACGTCGCCCCCGACGGCGCCATCCGAGTCGTCGACTACAAGACCGGGAAGGCGCCCGGGCCGGGCTTCGAGGCCAAGGCGCTGTTCCAGATGAAGTTCTACGCGCTGGTCCTGTGGCGCACCCGCGGCGTGGTGCCGGCGATGCTCCAGCTGGTCTACCTCGGCAGCGGCGAGATCATCCGCTACGTCCCCGACAAGCACGACCTGCGCGCGACCGAGCGCAAGGTCGAGGCGGTCTGGCGGGCGATCCGCACCGCCGAGGAGTCCGGCGACTGGCGCCCGCGCCGCAGCCCGCTGTGCGGCTGGTGCGCCCACCAGGCGATCTGCCCGGAGTTCGGCGGCACTCCCCCGCCGCTGCCGGAGCGGGGCGTGGACGCGCCGTCCTGACCGGACTCAGGCGGGCTGGGTCGCGAAGAGCATCAGGAAACCGCAACGCCCGCAGCGCGCCGCGTCCACGACGTACCGCTGCTTGCCCATCCGCCGTGCACCGCCGAACAACCCTCGCTCGAGCGCGCCGGGGATCCACCGCGCGAAGCCCTGGGAGTGCTCCCCGGCGTCCTCGATGAACCCGGGCTCCAGGGACTCGCTGCCGCAGGCGCTGCAGACCGGCATCGGCGGGGTGGGGGACGTCGACTCGTAGGTGCTCACGGGCACACACCCTGCCTCACGGCAGGCGCAACGCGCCGAGATCCGCGGGAGAAAGGCCGACGAGCGTGTCGCGGAAGACGCGGCGGGGGCCGTCGAGCACCGGCACGTGGTTCTGCACCACGACCACCGTGCAGCCGGCGGCCTCGGCCGACTTGGCGCCGGTGTTGGAGTCCTCGATCGCCACGCAGTCCTCCGGGCGGACGCCGAGCGCCGCCGCGGCGGTGAGGTACGCCTCCGGGTGCGGCTTGCCGAGCTCGACCTGGTCGCCGGTGACGATGACCTGGAACGTCTCGGGCGGCAGCTGGGCCAGGATCGGCGCCACGAACCGCTGGTAGGACATCGTCACGAGCGCGCACCGCACCCCGGCGCCCCGGAGCTCCTCGAGGAGCTCGCGACCGCCGGCGGTCCACGGCACCGACTGCTCGACGCGGGCCACGACCCCGTCGAGGAGCGCCTCGACGATCTCCTCCGGCGGCAGGTCGATGCCCATGTGCTCGCGGATGTAGCGCGCCGAGTCGAGCAGGTCGTTGCCGACCAGGTTCAGGGCGTGCGCCTCGGACCAGGTGCCGCCGTGCTCGGCGGCCAGCGCGTACTCGGTCTCGATCCAGTACGGCTCGGTGTCGACGAGGGTGCCGTCCAGGTCCCACAGGACGGCGGCCGGGAGGCCGCCGGGCCCGGTCGTCGGCTCAGTCATCGGGGTCGTAGCCGAGGTTCGGGGAGAGCCAGCGCTCGGCCTCGGCGAGCGTCCAGCCCTTGCGCTCGGCGTACGCGGCGACCTGGTCGCGCCCGAGCCGGCCGACGACGAAGTACTGCGACTCGGGGTGGCTGAGGTACCAGCCCGAGACCGAGGCGCCCGGCCACATGGCCATCGACTCGGTGAGCTCGATGCCGGTGTTGGCCTCGACGTCGAGGAGCTCCCAGAGCGTGAGCTTCTCGGTGTGGTCGGGACAGGCCGGGTAGCCCGGGGCGGGGCGGATGCCGGCGTACCGCTCGGCGATCAGGTCCTCGTTGCTCAGCTGCTCGTCGTCGACGTGGCCCCACAGCTCGGTGCGGACCCGCTGGTGCAGCCGCTCGGCGAACGCCTCGGCGAGCCGGTCGGCGAGCGCCTCGATCAGGATCGCGTTGTAGTCGTCGAGGTCGTCGCGGAACGCCTTGACCCGCTCGGGCAGGCCGATGCCGGCGGTGACCGCGAAGGCGCCGACGTGGTCGGCGAGGCCGGTCGACGCCGGGGCGACGTAGTCGGACAGCGAGCGGTTCGGGATGCCGCCGCGATGCTTGCCCTGCTGGCGCAGGTGGTGCAGGCGGGTGCGGACCTCGCTGCGGTCGTCGTCGGCGTACACGAGCGTGTCGTCGCCCTCGGCGTTGGCGGGGAAGAACCCGTAGACGCCGCGGGCGGTGATCCACTTCTCCGCGATCATCCGGTCGAGCATCGCCTGCGCGTCGTCGTACAGCTTGCGCGCGGTCTCGCCGTGCGAGGGGCTGTTGAGGATGTCGGGGAACTTCCCCTTCATCTCCCAGGCGTTGAAGAACGGCTGCCAGTCGATGTACTCGCGCAGCTCGGCGAGGTCATAGTCGTCGAGCACGTGCACGCCCCGCTGCCGCGGCGCGGGCGGGGTGTAGCCCTCCCACGCGATCGGGGTGGCGTTGGCGACGGCGTCCTCGTACGACAGCTGCGGGCGGTCGGTCTTCGCGGCGTGCCGGGTGCGCAGCGAGTCGTAGTCGGCCCGGACGTCGGCCAGCAGCTTCTCGCGGCGGGTCTCGTGGAGCAGCGCGGCCGCGGTCGGCACCGAGCGGGAGGCGTCCTTGACCCAGACGACCGGCCCGTCGTACTTGGGGTCGACCTTGACCGCGGTGTGCGCCCGCGACGTGGTGGCGCCGCCGATCAGCAGCGGGATGTCGAGGCCCAGCCGCTGCATCTCGCTGGCCATCGTCACCATCTCGTCCAGCGAGGGGGTGATCAGCCCGGAGAGGCCGATGATGTCGGCGTCGACCTCGCGGGCGGTGTCCAGGATCTTCTGCGCCGGCACCATCACGCCGAGGTCGATGACCTCGTAGTTGTTGCACTGCAGCACCACGCCGACGATGTTCTTGCCGATGTCGTGGACGTCGCCCTTGACGGTCGCCATCACGATCGTCCCGTTGGTCTCCTTGACGGTCGCCAGCTCGGGGTTGTCGAGCTTCTCCTGCTCGATGAACGGGATCAGGTAGGCGACGGCCTTCTTCATCACCCGCGCGGACTTCACGACCTGCGGGAGGAACATCTTGCCGGCCCCGAACAGGTCGCCGACGACGTCCATGCCGTCCATCAGCGGGCCCTCGATCACCTCGATCGGGCGGCCGCCGCGGGCGGCGATCTCCTGGCGGAGCTCCTCGGTGTCGGCCTCGACGTGGGCGTCGAGCCCCTTCACCAGGGCGTGGGTGATCCGCTCGCCGACGGGCAGCGAGCGCCACTCCTCGGCGGTCGCCTCGACCGCCTCCCCCGCCTTGTTGTGCGCCTCGGCGATCTCCAGCAGCCGCTCGGCGGCGTCGGGACGGCGGTTGAGGACGACGTCCTCGATCCGCTCGCGCAGCTCGGGCTCGACCTGGTCGTAGACGACCAGGGCGCCGGCGTTCACGATGCCCATGTCCAGCCCCGCCTCGATGGCGTGGAAGAGGAACACCGCGTGGATCGCCTCGCGGACCGGGTTGTTGCCGCGGAAGGAGAAGCTGACGTTGGAGATGCCGCCGGAGACCTTCGCCCCGGGCAGGTTCTCCTTGATCCAGCGGGTGGCCTCGATGAAGTCCAGGCCGTACGACGCGTGCTCCTCGATGCCGGTCGCCACCGCGAAGACGTTGGGGTCGAAGATGATGTCCTCGGGCGGGAAGCCGACCTCGTCGACCAGGATCCGGTAGGCGCGCTCGCAGATCGCCTTGCGTCGGGCGAGGTTGTCGGCCTGGCCGTCCTCGTCGAAGGCCATGACGACCGCGGCCGCGCCGTACTTCCGGACCAGTCGGGCCTGCTCGCGGAACGCCTCCTCGCCCTCCTTCATGGAGATGGAGTTGACGATCGCCTTGCCCTGGACGTTCTTCAGGCCGGCCTCGATCACCTCCCACTTGGAGGAGTCGACCATCACCGGCACCCGGCTGATGTCGGGCTCGCTGGCGATCAGCTTGGTGAAGCGGTCCATGGCCGCGACGCCGTCGATCATGCCCTCGTCCATGTTGATGTCGATGACCTGCGCGCCGTTCTCGACCTGCTGGGTCGCGACGGTGAGCGCGGCGTCGTAGTCGCCGGCCTTGATCAGGTTGCGGAACTTCGCCGAGCCGGTGATGTTGGTGCGCTCGCCGACGTTCACGAAGAGGCTGTCCTCGGTGATCGTGAACGGCTCGAGCCCCGAGAGGCGCATCGCCGGGGCGACGGCCACGGGCTCGCGGCGCTGCTTGCCCTCCACCGCCTGCGCGATCGCGGCGATGTGGTCGGGGGTGGTGCCGCAGCAGCCGCCGACGAGGTTCACGAAGCCGGCGTCGGCGAACTCCGCCACGACCGCGGCGGTCTCGTCCGGCGCCTCGTCGTACTCGCCGAAGGCGTTGGGCAGGCCCGCGTTGGGGTAGCAGGACACGAAGGAGTCGGCGATCCGCGCCATCTCGGCGATGTAGGGGCGCATCTCCTTGGCCCCCAGCGCGCAGTTGAGCCCGACGGCGATCGGGCGCACGTGGCGCACCGAGGTCCAGAACGCCTCGGTCACCTGGCCCGAGAGGGTCCGCCCGGAGGCGTCGGTGATGGTGCCGGAGACGATGACCGGCCAGCGGCGTCCGTGCTCCTCGAAGAGCGTCTCGACCGCGAAGATCGCGGCCTTGGCGTTGAGGGTGTCGAAGATCGTCTCGATCATCAGCAGGTCGGCGCCACCGTCGACGAGCCCGCGGGCGGCCTCGAGGTACGCCGCGACCAGCTGGTCGTAGGAGACGTTGCGGGCGGCGGGGTCGTTGACGTCCGGCGAGATCGAGGCGGTGCGCGTGGTCGGGCCGAGCGCGCCCGCGACGTACCGCGGCTTCTCGGGGGTCGCGACCTCGTCGGCCACCTGACGGGCCAGACGCGCTGCGGCGTGGTTCAGCTCGTAGGCGAGGTCCTGCATGCCGTAGTCGGACAGCGAGACCGCGTTGGCGTTGAAGGTGTTGGTCTCGATGATGTCGGCGCCGGCCTGGAGGTACTCGCGGTGGATGCTCGCGATGAGGTCCGGCTGGGTGAGGGTGAGCAGGTCGTTGTTGCCCTGGAGATCGCTCGGCCAGTCGGCGAACCGCTCGCCGCGGTAGCCGGCCTCGTCGGGCCGGTCCCGCTGGATGGCCGTGCCCATCGCGCCGTCGATGACCAGGATTCGGGCGCGCAGGGCAGCGTCCAACGCCTCCGTACAGTCAGGACGGAGGTCCTGCTCGAACGTCGGGTGCGCCGGATCAACCACGAAGGACTCCTCTCGGGGCCGGCCGGGAGCCGGCGGCCACGTCCAGCCTAGGAACCTGTGTCCACGGGCTGGACCGCATGACCAGATCGTGACATCGCCGCGTGGCGACGGCGAAATCCCCGCGGCTGACTAGGCTGGTGCGGTGATCGAGATCGAGCACGCTGCGGACCTGGTCGATCCTGTGGTGATCGCCGCCTTCGAGGGCTGGAACGACGCGGCCGACGCGGCGTCGTCAGTGGTGGACCACCTGATGACGGTGTGGAACGCGCGGGTGGTCGGCGCCATCGACCCCGAGGACTTCTACGACTTCCAGGTCAACCGCCCCGTCGTCGGCACCGACGACCGCGGCCACCGCCGGCTGACCTGGCCGAGCACCCAGATCGCGGTCGCGTCGCCGCCGGACCTCGACCGCGACGTCATCCTGCTGCGCGGGATCGAGCCGAACATGCGCTGGCGGCAGTTCTGCGCCGAGCTGCTCGCGGCCTGCGACGAGCTCGGGGGCGAGCTGGTGATCACGCTCGGCGCGCTGCTCGCCGACACCCCGCACACCCGGCCCATCCCCGTCACCGGCACCGCCACCGAGCCCGAGCTTGTCGACCGGCTCAAGCTCGAGCAGTCGACGTACGAGGGCCCGACCGGCATCGTCGGCGTCTTCCAGGACGCGTGCATGCGCCTCGACATCCCCGCGGTGTCGTACTGGGCCGCCGTACCTCACTACGTCGCGCAGCCGCCCTGCCCCAAGGCGACCCTCGCGCTGATCGGCCAGCTCGAGGACCTGCTCGAGGTCAGCATCCCCCTCGGTGACCTGCCCGAGGACGCCCGCGCCTGGGAGCGCGGCGTCGACGAGCTCGCCGAGGAGGACGAGGACGTCGCCGACTACGTCCGCGCCCTCGAGGAGACCCGCGACACCACCGACCTCCCCGAGGCCTCCGGCGAGGCGATCGCCCGGGAGTTCGAGCGGTACCTCAAGCGGCGCCAGGACGAGAACTAGCCGTTCCGCCCGGGTCCGGGGCCGCCGAACGCGTGCGGTTTGGTCACAAACCGCACGCGGAGCGGCCGAATCCTTGCGGTTTGTGACCAAACCGCAGGGGTGACTCCGGCCCGGCGCACTCTCCGGATCCGGCACACCAGCGCCGCCCGGATGCCTGCGGTTTGGTCACAAACCGCAGACGAAGCCGCCGAATCTCTGCGGTTTGGTCACAAACCGCAACGACTCGCCGACCCGCGGCGCCGACGCCGGGGGGCGTCAGACCGCCAGGCCGAGGGCGGCGTCGATGACGGTGAGCACCGCCATGGCGGCGTCGGGGTCGGACGTGTCGGCGAGGCCGTCGGTGCCGAGGGTGGCGCGCGCCCAGCGGTCGACGGCGGCGACGGCGCGGGGGGCGTCGAGGTCGTCGGCGAGGGCGGCCAGCACCTCCTCGACCACCGGGCCGGCGGGGGCGCCGGCGCCGAGCGCGAGGGCGCGGCGCCAGTCGGCGAGGGTGTCGACCGCGGTCCAGAGCTCGGCGTCGGTCCACTCCCAGTCGGAGCGGTAGTGGTGGTTGAGCAGCGCCAGCCGGATCGCCATCGGGTCGACGTCGCTGTTGCGGAGCGCGGAGACGAAGACCAGGTTGCCGCGGGACTTCGACATCTTCTCGCCGTCGTACGCCACCATCCCGGCGTGCGAGTAGACCTGCGCGAAGCGGGTCCCGGGCTCGGCGACCTGGGCGTGGCCGGCGCACATCTCGTGGTGCGGGAAGACCAGGTCGCTGCCGCCGCCCTGGACGTCGAAGTCGCCGCCCAGGTAGCGCATCGCGATCGCGGCGCACTCGACGTGCCAGCCGGGCCGCCCGGGGCCGAACGGGCTCTCCCAGGACGGCTCGCCGGGACGCTCGCCGCGCCACACGACGCAGTCGAGGGGGTCCTTCTTGCCGGGCCGGTCGGGGTCGCCGCCGCGCTCGGGGAAGATCCGCAGCATCTCCTCGCGGTCCATCCCCGACTCCTCGCCGAAGGCCGGGTCGGCGGTGACCGACATGTAGAGGTCGTCCTCGACGCGGTAGATCGCCCCGGCGGCCTGCAGCCGCTCGATGAGCTCGATGACGTCGGGGATCGACTCGACCGCGCCGACGTAGTGGGCCGGCGACAGCACCCGCAGCGCGGTCATGTCCTGGCGGAACAGCTCGGTCTCGCGCTCGGCGAGCTCCACCCAGTCGACCTTGACCTTGGTGGCGCGCTCGAGCAGCGGGTCGTCGACGTCGGTGACGTTCTGGACGTAGGTGACCTCGTGGCCGGCGTTGCGCCAGGCCCGGTTCAGCAGGTCGAAGCCGAGGTACGTCGCGGCGTGGCCCAGGTGGGTGGCGTCGTACGGCGTGATGCCGCAGACGTAGAGCCGGGCCGGCCCCTCGGGCCGCGTGGTGACGAGCTGCCCGGTGACGGTGTCGTGCAGGGCCACGGGCGGTCCGGCCACCGGCAGGGTCGGGATCTCCGGTGAGGGCCAGGCGCGCATGCCCTGACTCTAGAGGAGGCGGGTCAGAACGGCGGCCACGGGATCGCGGGCCACTCCCCCCGCGGCACGGGCATCACGCCGTGCTCGGCGAGGCGGCGGCAGCGCCGGGCGAAGGCGTCGATCTCGCGGTCGGTGAGCAGCGGCGCCAAGGCGTCGCCGAGCGGCCCGCGCGCCGCCGTCCCGAGGTCCCGGACCGCCGTGACCTCCTCGTCGGACAGCGGCTCGCCGAGCCAGCCCCACAGGACCGTGCGCAGCTTGTGCTCGTGGTGGAAGGCGATCCCGTGGTCGACGCCGTACCGGTGCCCGTCGGCCATCGCCAGCACGTGCCCGCCCTTGCGGTCGGCGTTGTTGACGACGACGTCGAGGATCGCCATCCGCCGCAGCGGGACCGAGTCCTCGTGCACCAGCGACACCGGCAGGTCCCGTCCGTCGAGACCGTCGAAGACGTGCCGCCACCCGGTGGGGACCTCCCCCTCCGGCACCAGCGTCACCGCCTCCTGGGCGGCGTCCGGCTCCTGCCAGCGCTGCACCATCCCGGGCCCGTGCGGACCGTCGCGCAGCCACGTCTGCGGCACGACGTTCCAGCCCAGCGCCTCGGACACGACGTACGCCGCGCGCTCGCGGCTGGCCAGGTCGCCGTCCGGGAAGTCCCACAGCGGCCGCTCCCCCGCGACCGGCTTGTAGACCACCTGGATCTCGCCCTCGTCCGTGGTCAGGTGCCCCAGGAAGGTGGCGTTGGACGCAGGCATGATCCGCCCGCTCAGGACCAGCTCGCCCTCGAGCAGGTCCGCGGCGGGCTCCCTCACGGGTCCCGTCTGCGGAAGCCGTTGGCGCGCACGCAGAGGTGCCCCTCGGGGTCGATCGGCCCGCCGCAGAACGGGCAGCTGGGCCGACCTGCCTCCAGCACCTGCTCGCTGCGCTTGACGAAGGCCCGCGCCGCGCCCGGCGACAGCCGGACCAGCAGCACCTCGTCGGGCTCGGGCTCGATGATGTCCTCGTCGAGCTGGTCGGGGCTGACGACCGCGGCCTCGCTGTAGGGGAAGACCTCGATCACGACCCGGCTGTCGGCGGGGTCCCACGAGAGCGTCATCGTGCCGGCCCGGAACTCCTCCTCGATGGGCTGCTCGAGGGGGGCGGTGTCCTCCAGGCCCAGCGGGGCGACCGCGGGCACGACCGGCGCGTCGGTGTCGCTGCTCATCACGTCGTCGAGGAGCTCGTCGACGCGCTCGGCCAGGACGGCCACCTGGCGCTTCTCGAGCGCGACGGACACCAGGCGCGCTCCGCTGCGGGCCTGGAGGAAGAACGTCCGCGACCCGGGAGGTCCGACCGTCCCGGTCACGAAGCGCTCCGGTGGGTCGAAGCCGTGGACGAGGGGCATGGCACTCACCCTATGACTGCGACCCAGCGGGCTCGTCAGGGCCCGCGCCGCCGCCGACGACGGCGTCACCGGCGGCGTCGCCGGAGGCGTCCGGTGGGGGCACCAGCCAGCCGAGGTCCCCGGCGTGGGTGTTGGTGGCGAGCACCGCGGGCCGGGCGGCGGTGTAGCGCACGATCGAGATCGACGCCGGGTCGACGTTCACCCGCTGGAACAGGTCGAGGTGCATGCCGAGCGCGTCGGCCAGCACCGACTTGATGATGTCGCCGTGGCTCACCGCCACCCAGACGGCGCCCGGGCCGTGCTCGGCCTCCACCTCCGCGTCGTGGCGACGTACGGCGGCGACGGCGCGGGCCTGCATCTGCGACATGGTCTCGCCACCCGGGAACTGCACCGCCGACGGCTGCGCCTGGACGACCTTCCACAGGTCCTCCTTCGCGAGCTCGCGCAGCGGGCGGCCCTGCCACTCGCCGTAGTCGCACTCGGTGATGCCCCGCTCGACCAGCAGCGGCGGCGACCCCGCCTGCTGGTCGAGCACCGCGCGGGCGGTCTGCCGGCAGCGCTCGAGCGGGCTGGAGACGACGGCGGCGAGGCCCACCGCGGCGAGCCGCTCCCCGGCGCGCTGCGCCTGGGTCCTCCCGGTCCCGTCGAGGCGGACCCCGGCCTGGCGCCCGGCGAGCATGCCCGACGCGTTGGCGGTGGTCCGGCCGTGCCGCAGGAGGACGACGGTTGCCATGCGGCGGACTGTAGCGGGGGGGCCCGCCCGCGCGCCGTCGTACGGTGGTCCGGTGATCGTCGACATCGCCCTCTACCGCGACGGTGCCCGCGTCGAGCTCGACGGGTGCACCGCCGACCTGGAGCCCGTGCGCCGCCGCGCCGACCAGCCCGGTGACTTCGTCTGGGTGGGCCTGCACCAGCCGACCACCGAGGAGCTGACCGAGGTCGCGGCGACCTTCGACCTGCACCCGCTCGCGGTCGAGGACGCGGTCAAGGCCCACCAGCGGCCCAAGCTGGAGCGCTACGACGAGAGCCTGTTCCTGGTGCTGAAGACGCTCTGGTACATCGACGAGCACGACGCCGTCGAGACCGGCGAGATCAGCCTGTTCGTGGGCCATGACTTCGTCGTCTCGGTGCGCCACGGGCAGGGCTCGGAGCTGCAGTCCGCGCGCCGCCGCCTGGAGGCCAACGGCGCGGTGCTCACCCACGGCCCGTCAGCGGTCGTGTACGCCGTGTGCGACACGGTCGTGGACGGCTACACCGAGGTCGTCAAGTCCCTGGAGACCGACGTCGACGAGGTCGAGGCCGCGGTCTTCTCCGACCTGCGCACCAAGCCCTCGGAGCGCATCTACACCCTCAAGCGCGAGATCGCCGAGGTACGGCGTGCGGTGATGCCGCTGCGCGACCCGATGGACCGGTTCGCCTCCGGCCAGGTGCCCGGGATGGACCCCGAGACCACGCCGTTCTTCCGGGACGTCGCCGACCACGTGGCGCGCGCCGCGGAGGCGGTCGACGCCCTCGACAGCCTGCTCTCCAGCGCGTTCGACGCCCACGTCGCGCAGATCTCGGTGCAGCAGAACGACGACATGCGCAAGATCTCCGCCGGCGCGGCGCTGGTGGTGGTGCCGACGTTGATCGCCGGGGTCTACGGCATGAACTTCGAGCACATGCCCGAGCTGAAGTGGTCCTTCGGCTACCCGTTCGCGCTGGCGCTGATGACCGCGGCCGCGTCCGGCCTCTACGTGCTCTTCAAGCGCTCGGGCTGGTTGTGAGGGCCCTCAGGCGTTGAGCACGCCGGCGGCGACCAGCGCCAGGGTCAGCCCGCCGAGCGCGACCCGGTAGAGCACGAACGGCGTGTAGGACCGGGTCGAGACGTAGCGCAGCAGCCACGCGATCGCGGCGTACCCGACGACGAAGGAGACGACCGTGGCGACGATCGTGGGCCCCCAGCCGTAGCTGTTGTCGCCGTGCGGGATCTCCTTGAGCTCGTAGAGCCCGGCGCCGACGACCGCGGGGATCGCCAGCAGGAAGGCGTACCGCGTTGCCGCCTCCCGCTCGTAGCCCAGGAACCGGCCCATCGAGATCGTCGCGCCCGACCGGGAGACGCCCGGCACCAGCGCGCACGCCTGCGCCAGCCCCATCAGGACCGCGTCGCGCAGGGTGATCTGGCGGATCTGCTTGTTGCTGCGGCTCACCCGGTCGGCGATGCCGAGGACGACGCCGAGCACCACCAGCGCGGTCCCGATGACCCAGAGGCTGCGGAAGTCCTCCTCGATCACGTCCTTCAGGGCGATGCCCAGCAGCACGATCGGCAGCGAGCCGATGATGATGAACCAGCCCATCCGGGCGTCGAGCTCGCCCCGCAGCTCCGGACGCACCAGGGAGCGCGTCCACGTCGACCCGATCCGCCAGATGTCGTGCCGGAAGTAGATGAGCACGGCCAGCTCGGTGCCGATCTGGATGACGGCGGTGAAGGCCGCGCCGGGGTCCCCCCAGCCGAAGAGCTCCGGGAAGATCCGCAGGTGGGCGCTGCTGGAGATCGGCAGGAACTCCGTGAGGCCTTGGATGGTGCCGAGCACGACGGCCTTGAGGAAGTCCCACACGGGAGGGGATCCTACGGTCGCCCGCTGGGCGAGCCGACACGGAGCCGCGGGGTGTCGCCGACTACCTTGTCGCCATGCAGCACAGGTCTCTGGGCGCCACCGGGCTCAAGGTCTCACGACTCGGTCTCGGCACGATGACATGGGGGCGGGACACCGACGAGCACGAGGCGCGCGACCAGCTGGTCGCCTTCGCCGAGGCCGGCGGCACCCTCCTCGACACCGCCGCCGGCTACGGCAACGGCGCCTCCGAGGAGCTGATCGGCACGCTCCTCGGCGACGTCGTGGCCCGCGACGAGGTCGTGATCGCCACCAAGGCCGGCATCCGCGGCACCCCCGGCGGCGGCCGGTCGTACGACGTGTCGCGCGGCCGCCTGCTCACCACGCTGGACGCGTCGCTGCGCCGGCTCGGCGTCGACCACGTCGACCTGTGGCAGGTCCACGTGTGGTCCGACGACGTCCCGGTGGAGGAGACGCTGACCGCGCTCGACCTCGCGGTCAGCTCCGGCCGCGCGTCGTACGTCGGGGTCTCCAACTACTCCGGCTGGCAGACCGCCCAGGCCGCGACCTGGCAGCGCGCGGTCCCCGGACGCGCGGTGCTCGCGTCGACCCAGGTCGAGTACTCCCTGCTCAACCGGCGGGTCGAGGAGGAGGTGCTGCCGGCGTGCGCCGCCCTCGGGCTGGGCGTGCTGCCGTGGTCGCCGCTCGGCCGCGGCGTGCTGACCGGCAAGTACCGCACGGGCACCCCCTCGGACTCCCGCGCGGCGTCCCGCCACTTCTCGACGTTCGTCGACCCCTACCTCACCGAGCGGTCCGCGGGCATCGTCGAGGCGGTCGCCCGGGCCGCCGAGGGGCTCGGGTGGACCGCGCTCGAGGTCGCCCTCGTCTGGGTCCGCGACCGTCCCGGCGTCACCGCCCCCGTCGTGGGCGCCCGCACGGCCGCGCAGCTGCGCGGCGCACTCGGCGTGGAGGAGCTCACGCTGCCCAGCGAGATCGTCGACGCGCTCGACGACGTCAGCAGGGACTGAGCGTGTCGCGCGCACCCGCCCGCACGCTCTCCCGCGGGGTGGAGTGGGAGTTCGACCGGGTGTCGTTCTCCCGCGAGTTCCCCCGCAACGTCGTCACCAAGCTGCTGGTCGAGCGGGCCGAGCACGGCGGCTGGGAGCTCGACCGGGTGCGGATCGGCTCCGACGGCACCCGCCGCGTGATCCTGCGGCGGCGCATCATCCGCGCGGTCCGCACCGCCTGAGGGCCGCTCAGACGTCGTCGAGGAACCGGTCGAAGACCCGGGCGCCGAACTCGAGCGCGTCGACCGGGACCCGCTCGTCGACCCCGTGGAACAGCGCGGTGAAGTCGAGGTCCGCCGGGAGCCGCAGCGGCGCGAAGCCGTACGAGCGCATTCCGAGCTTGCGGAAGTGCTTGGCGTCGGTGCCGCCGCTCATCAGGTACGGCGCCACGATCGCGTCGGGGTCCTCGGCCAGGATCGAGCGGTGCATCGCGCCGACCAGGTCGCCGTCGTACGGCGTCTCCCAGGGCTGCTGGTGGGAGAGGTGCTCGACCTCGATCCCCTCACCGACGAGCTCGGCGAGGGTGGCGAAGAACTCGTCCTCGTAGCCGGGCAGGAACCGGCCGTCGATGTGCGCGGTCGCCTCGGTCGGGATGACGTTGACCTTGTAGCCCGCGCTCAGCATCGTCGGGTTGGCGGTGTTGCTGATCACCGCGCCGAGCATCCGCGCCGCTCCCCCGAACTCCTCGATCAGCGCGGGCGCGTTCTCCGGGGTCGCCTCGGTGCCGGCGAGGTCGGCCACCGCGGCGAGCAGCACCTCCATCGTGGGCGTGAGGCGCACCGGCCACTGGTAGGCGCCGATCCGGGCGACCGCGGCGGTGAGCCGCGAGACCGCGTTGTCGGTGTTGATCATCGAGCCGTGCCCCGCCCGGCCGCGGGCGGTGAGGCGCATCCAGGCCATCCCCTTCTCGGCCGCCTCGACGAGGTACACCCGGCGCCCCCGCACCGTGGTGCTGAACCCGCCCACCTCGCCGACCGCCTCGGTGACCCCTCGAGCTCCTCGCGGTGCTGCTCGACGATCACCTGGGCGCCGCGGTGGCCGCCGGCCTCCTCGTCGGCGGTGAAGCAGAGCACCACCGGCCGCTCCGGCACCCGGCCGGCCCGCTGCCGGGCCCGGACGACGCTGAGCAGCATCGCGTCGAAGTCCTTCATGTCGACCGCGCCGCGGCCCCAGACGTAGCCGTCCTGCACCTCGCCGCTGAACGGGTGCACCTGCCAGTCCTCGGCGGCGGCCGGCACCACGTCGAGGTGGCCGTGCAGGAGCAGCGCGTCCCCCTCGGACCCGCCCCACCGCGCCACGACCGTCGTACGCCCCGGCTCCGGCTCGTAGAGACGCGACTCGATGCCGACCTCGTCGAGCAGCGAGGCGACGAGCTCGGCGGCCTTCCGCTCCCCCGGGCCCTCCTGGTCGCCGTAGTTGGAGGTGTCGATCCGGATCAGCTCGCGGCAGAGGTCGACGACCTCCGCGGCGGGGTCGTGAGAGGGGTCTTGAGCGGCCTCGTGGGCGTCGTCCTGGGGGGTGTTCGCCATGGCGCAAGCATGACACCGGGAGGGGCCGGGGCCGATGCGGGGAATCCCCAGACGCTTTGCTACGGTTGCGTCCGCACTCGTCCGGGTGGCGGAATTGGCAGACGCGCTAGCTTGAGGTGCTAGTGCCCTTTATCGGGCGTGGGGGTTCAAGTCCCCCCTCGGACACAGAAGACAGCCCCACCTGATGGCCCCGAGCCCTCAGCGTGGGGCTGTCGGCGTTTGACGGGGCAGCGAGGGTCCGACGGACCAGCCTCGTCGGTCTCGGGCATCCCCCAGATCGGCGATGAACGAGCCCCCGCAGTACGGCATCGTCGCCCGTACCCGGCCCCACCGGCCTGGTCGCTCGCAGGTGTCCCTGACCGCTACCCCCACGGCGGCAGTGGCTGCGATGCGGAGGAGGGCTCGACGAGCCTGCCGGTGGGCGCCGGGCCTTCACTCCCCGAACAGCTCCGACTCCTCCAGCCGGGCGAGCGCGGCGACCGCGGCGATCTGCGTCCCCACGGCCAGCTTGCGCAGCACGGCACGCACCTGCGACCGGACGGTCGCCACGGAGACCCCTCGCTCCCAGGCCAGCACGCCGACCGGCATCCCGTCCCGCAGGCCGGCGAGCACGTCGCGCTCGCTGGCGGTGAGCCGCTCCAGGCGGGCCACGAGCTGCCGGATCTCCTCCGGCAGCGCGGCCCAGGCGTCGAACGCCGCCGAGCGCACCTCGGGCTCGAGGATCCCCTCCCCGGCCTCGAGGCGCTCGAGCGCGCCGTACAGCTCCTCCAGGCTCGACCCCGCGGACAGGATCCCTTCGGCACCCGCGGCGAGCAGGGCTCCCCACCGGGCGTCGACCCGGCCGGGGGCGATCACGAGCCAGATCTCGGTGCCGCGGCTCACCAGGCACCGTGCGGCGGCCAGGGACAACGGATCGTCGAGGTCGCAGACCAGCACCCCGGACCACGGTCCGGAGCCCCCGGGCTCCGGCGGTCCCACCGCGGCGCGGGCCGGACCGAAGCGCCAGCGCATGGTGGCCACCGACCGACCGCGGCTGTTCAGCGCGGCCGCGACCGCCTCACCCATCAGCTGGTGGTCAGCCAGCACGTGCACCGGTCGACCGGTCACCATGTGTGCCTGCACGCCGGCCGCTCCCTCCGTGCGCCGCGAGGACGCAGACCCCCGCTCCTCACGCCGGTGCGCGCCTCTGCGCCACCGACCTCACCACCCGAACCCGCTCCGAGAACCCACCGGAGGAGAACGTCACCCGAAAAGGTGACGTTCCCGAGCACACCGGGGTACGGGGAACCTGCACGGCGATACCTCATCTGCAGGATGAGGATGCCATCTCCGGCGCCGGTACAGACGTCCGTTCCGCGGCAGGCGTGGAAGCGTTTCCCCAAGATATGGTATGCGAGCGGAGTTTCATGTGCCGTCCATCGCCGAGCAGGCCACGGTCGTCCCTGTGGACGTCAAGGCAGGCCCAGAGGGCGGCTCTACGTTCCTCTCCGTGGGGAACGAGTCCACGCGCGCTGCCGGACCGGGCCGCCAGCAGCAGTCCGAGGGGGGACCGTGGAGGCGCTGGATGATGACGTACCGGGCTGAGGACCTGCTCCGCGCCGGCTTGCGGATCCTGGCACTGGCCTTCTTCATCGCGCTCCCGATCGCGATCGTCATGTGGCTGGTGCCGGCGACGCGGGACCTCGACCGGGCCGCACTCGTCCACGAGCTGGTCGTCTACCCGTCCGTGCTGGTGGGCGGGATGCTGCTGTACGTCTGCTGGCGCCTCGCGCACAACGAGACGACCGCCTGGCTGACTGCCGTGGTCACGCTCGTCGGCGTCCAGGGCCTCGGGGTCGCCGCCATCCGGATCGCGCAGCCCGGCGCCATGGGCGAGCACGCCGGGTGGCTCGCCGGGATCGACCTCGCCGTCCAGACGCTGATGGTGGTGATGGCCGCGAACGCAGCGCGCCGCCCTCTGACCGTCGACCCGCTGCTCGTCGCCGTCGTCGGCGGCGTCCTGGTCACCGTCGCCCGGATGGCGGCGTTGGGGCTCCCGACGACGGCACTGACCGAGAACCAGCTCCGAGGTCTCGCGCTCGTGCTGTTCGCCGGACAGGTTCTCACCGCCGCGCTGGTCCTCCGGCTGCCGCACTCCCCCAGGTGGCTGCGAGCACGCATCGGGGTGGTCGCCGTGGTCCTCGGGCTCAGCCACCTGATGATCTCCCCCTACCCCGCCAACGAGGCCGGGAACGGCGTCGCGATCGGCCTCGGCGTCCTCGGCACGGCGGTGCTGCTCGACGCCGCGTACATGCTTCTCAAGGTGCTCCTCCAGCGACAGCGCAGCACGGTACGGAGCCTCCACGACCGGGTCGAGCACCTCGAGGCGGGCGTCCGGATCGACCGGGCGCGACTGCACGAGATCGGGACGACCCTCGCGGGCATCGCCAACGCCTCCACGCTGCTGCATCACGAGTCCTTCTCGATGACCCCCGACCGTCGGCGAGCACTCGAACGGGCCGTCGACGCCGAGGCGGCCCGGCTCCTGCGCCTGATGGACAAGCGACACGTCGCCCGGCCGGAGGAGACCGACCTGGACACGCTGCTCGAGCCCGTCGTCACGGCACACCGCGAGCGCGGACGGGTGGTCCACTGGGAGTCCTGCGGGCTCAAGGCGAGCTGCCGTCCCGACGACATCGCCGAGGTCGTCAACATCCTGCTCGAGAACGCCGCCCAGCACGCCGGCACCGGAACGGAGCTGACCGTGCGGCGGGTCGGCTCCTCGATCCGCATCCACGTCAGCGACCAGGGCCCGGGCATCCCTCCCGACGTCGCGGGGAACCTCTTCGCGTGGGGCAGACGCGGTCCGGGCTCGAACGGCCAGGGGATCGGCCTCCACATCGCCCACCGCCTGATGACCGAGCAGGGCGGCGACCTCGTGGTGTTGTCCTGCCCCGGGGCCGGCACCACGTTCGTCGCCTCGTTGCCCGAAGCGAGCGAGGACTGGGGGGACGCCGACGATGGCGGCAAGCGGGACGCGTAGCGCGGTCCGCGTCCTCATCGTCGAGGACCACACCCTCTT
This sequence comes from Nocardioides dongkuii, assembly GCF_014127485.1. Classification (NCBI taxonomy): domain Bacteria; kingdom Bacillati; phylum Actinomycetota; class Actinomycetes; order Propionibacteriales; family Nocardioidaceae; genus Nocardioides; species Nocardioides dongkuii. The sequence continues at coordinate 2,201,566 of NZ_CP059903.1, forward strand.
CGCGGACTCCCTCGACCTGTCGCTGTCCATGGAGGGGTACGACGTCCGTCGCGTGGCGCTGCCGGACGACCACGGGTCGCTCGCCGCGGTCCTCTCGACGGTGCTGGCCGCGCACCCCCGCATCGTCCTGCTGGACCTCGACCTCGGCCGCCTCGGTGACGGCTCCCGCCTGATCGGGCCGCTCGCGAAGGCGGGCGTCAACGTCGTCGTCGTCACCTCCTCCCCCGACCGAGCCCGGTGGGGCGAGTGCCTGCGCCTCGGCGCCCGGAAGGTCGTCACGAAGGCGCAACCCCTCAACGAGATCCTCTCCACGGTTCGTCGGCTCTCCCAGGGCTTCCCCGTCATGGACGTGGCCGAGCGCGAGCAGCTGCTCCAGCTCTGGCACGAGCAGCGCGGCGAGAAGCAGGAGGCGCGGGAGCGGCTCGAGCGGTTGACCCGGCGGGAGCGCGAGGTCCTCGCGTTCCTGGTCCGGGGCAAGACCGTCCGGGAGATCGCGGCCCACGGCGTGGTCTCGGAGGCGACCGTGCGGACCCAGGTGAAGGCCATCCTGGCCAAGCTCGAGGTCTCCTCCCAGCTGGCCGCCGTCGGCCTGGCCTACCACGTCGGCTGGAGCTTCCCGCAGGACTAGCCCGACGGCGCTCTTGCCCGATTTACGGCATGCCCGCCCACCCCCGCGTTGCCTAGGTTGACGGGACGTGGAACGGGGCCTCGAGCCCCTCGGAAGGGAGGTGGTCGGTCGTGACGGATGTGCTGCTCCCGCTCCCGCTCCCGGCAGGGCCGGTCCCTGCCGACCCGCTGGTCCTCGCCCCCCGACCGCTCCCCGGTGCGCTCGACACGCGCGAGACCCCCGCACGGCCCGCGACGCGGCCGGTCCCCCACCTGCTGCCGGCCCTCTGCGACATCACCGCGACCCTCGCGGGAGTCGCCGCACTCCTCCTCGTCGGACCCGCGCCGGGGCCGGTCGCGGTCGTCGGGGCGCTCCTCCTCTGGGCGGGGCTCCTCCTCGCCGATGGACAGGCCTGGCCCCCGGACAGCGAGCGGGCCCGTGCCGACCGGCTGAGGGCGCTGGTGCGCCCCGCCGGCGTGCTCGCGCTGTGCGGCTGCGTGGCCGCGGAGCTGCCGGACGGCGCCTTCCCCCTCTCCCTCGCGTCCGGCCTCACCTCCGGTCAGGCGCTCGCCCTCGCCGCGGCGCTGGCCGTCCCGGTGGCCGTGGCCCGGCTCCTCCTGCCCGCGCCCGCCTCGACGCCCGTCGTCGTCGCGGGCGCGTCCAGCGCCACGCTCGACCACGTCACCGCCGCGTTCCGGCGTGCTCAGCCACGGGGCGACGTACGACCGGTGCTGGTCGCGGGTCCCTCCGCCGAGGAGGAGCCCGACCGCCCCAGCTGCGGGCTCCTCGACCTCCCTGCCGTCGCCGACCGGGCCGGTGCGCGCGTCGTGGTCCTGATCCCCAGCGACAGCCACCACCCGCCGGTGCTGCGCCGGCTGCAGTGGGAGCTGGAGGCGTCGGGACGGCGGCTGCTCCTCGCCCCCGGACCGCTCGACGTCGCCCCCACCCGTGCCACCACGTGGCACGTCGAGGGCCAGCCGCTCGTGGAGGTGCGCCCCTCGCGGCACGCCGCCCGCCTGCGGACCGTGACCTGGGTGCCGGAACGGATCCTCGCCGCGATCGCGCTGTGCCTGATCAGCCCGGTGCTGCTCGCCGTGACGATCCTCATCCGGCTGGAGTCGCCCGGGCCGGCACTGTTCCGCCAGGTCCGGGTCGGACAGGACGGGCGGGAGTTCGTGATCTACAAGTTCCGCACGATGCGCGCCGACCCCGGGACGGACGTCCTGGTGAACGAGGCGGACGGGGTGCTGTTCAAGATCCGGCGCGATCCCCGCATCACGCGGCTCGGCGCCCACCTGCGTCGCTACTCCATCGACGAGCTCCCCCAGCTCGCCAACGTCGTGCTCGGCGACATGTCCCTCGTCGGCCCGCGGCCCGCCCTGCCCGCCGAGGTGGCGGCGTACGACGGGGACACCCGCCGGCGGCTGGCGGTGCGCCCCGGTCTCACGGGGCTGTGGCAGGTTTCCGGCCGCTCCGACCTCAGCTGGCAGGACACCGTCCGGCTCGACCTGCACTACGTCGACAACTGGTCGTTCCGGCTGGACCTGCGGATCCTGCGGCGGACCGTCGGCGCCGTGCTCACCCACCGTGGTGCGTACTGACGCTGGACCCCGTCGCCGCGCGCTCGCGGCCGGTGGGGCAGCGGTCGCGGCCCTCGGTGCCGCCGTCGGGGTCGCGAGCCTCACCGGAACGGACCAGACCGACGCCGCGCCGCCGGCCGGAGCGACCTTCGTCCGAGCCGAGTCCGACGGGGGCGTCTGGGTGGTGACCCGCAGCGACGGCACGACCCTCACCGTCGACCCGGACCTCGACGGAGCGGAAGCGCCCGGGCTGAGCCCCGACGGCCGCTGGCTCTCCTACGCCCGGGGGCCGGAGCCAGCACGGATCCTCACCCTGTACCTGCTGCGATCGGACCAGACCGAGCCACGTGCGGCGTCGCGTGTCGCCGCGACCCAGGGGTTCGCCCACCAGTGGTCCCCGGACAGCGCCCTCGTCCTGGTGCCGGTCGCCGACGGTGACGTCAACCTGGTCGACACGGCGACGAGCCTCGTCGGCCACTGGGGCGCCCCCGGCACGCCCACCGGGTTCGTCGACGACGACTCCCTCGGGTGGCTCCGGAGCCAGGGTGAACGGGGCGACGCGGGCCTGACCTGGGTGGTCACCGACCTCGAGACGACTCCCGAGCGCTCCCTCCGGCTCCAGGTGGACCGGGGCACCCTCGACCCCGCGGGCTCCCCGCACCTGATGCTCCGGCAGGCCTCGCTCTCCCCTGACGGGTCCCGGGTGGCCGCCCTGCTGGCCAACCACCGCGGACAGGCGCGGGTGCTCGTCTTCTCGACCGACGCCGGGGAGCTCCTCGAGCGCCGGGACCCGACCGGGACGGAGGTCGTGCTCGACTGCCCGTTCCGGTGGGAGTCCGGCTCCGCCGTGCTCCCGCGCCACGGCGAGGGCTGCGTCGTGGAGCCCGGCTGACCGGGGCGCTACCAGCCCCAGGACTCCCGCAGCGGCAAGCCGAACGTGCGCTCGAGGGCGTCGACCTCGGGGGCCAGGGCCGCCCGGACGGCCGACACGTCGCCCGCCTCGGGACGAACCGCCCGCCGGTCGATCGGCTGGTAGAGCGCCCGGTGCACCAGTGGCGACCGCTTGACCATGCCGACCAGCCGCGCGCCGTCGTGCTCGCGCACCCAGTCCGCGCTCCGCCGAGCCGCGCCGGCCAGGCGGACCGAGCGCGCCCGGGCTGCGGGCAGCCGCGCGGCGAGGTCCTTGGCCTCCAGGGGCAGCGGGTCGATCTCGAGGAAGTCGGTCACCGCGTCGAGGAAGCCCTGGGGGTCCGCCTCGAGGTCGTCGAAGACGCCGACGTGGACGAGGTGGCGCGGGAACCGCTCGAGGAAGCGGTCGAGGCCGGTGGCGTAGCGACCGTGCTCGAGGAGCTCCGGCCGGCTCTCGAGGGCCTCGGCGAAGGTGTCCGGGCCGATGCCGTGCTTGCGCATGTAGAGGTACGACGACCACGCGCGGTCGACGGGGTCGCGCAGGCAGACCATCACCTTGACCGGGCCCAGCGTCGCGTGGATGCGCGCCGCCGCCTCGGGGTGGAAGAGGTAGTCCTGGCACACCTCACCGACGACCGCCTCGCCGCGCGCGGCGCGGAACTGCGCGGCGTACCACTCCAGCCCCCGGTCGTAGTACCGGTCGAAGAAGTACAGGTCCTTGGCCGGGGTCAGGTAGGCGTCCGGGTGCTTGAGCAGCATCTCGTGCAACCACGACGAGCCCGCCTTGTCCGGGCCGACGTACAGGAAGTTCGGCAGCCGGCTCATGAGAGCCCCCGCCCCACGCGGCGCGCCGCGGAGAGCATCCGCTGCGGTTCGACGCCCGGGCTGGCGATGGCGATCGCGAGCCAGGCCTGCGGCGCCGCGGGGTAGCGGCACAGGGCCCGGCCGGCCATCCCCAGCGCGTGCCGGCGCTGGCCGGCCGCCGCGCGGGCGTAGGCGATCTGTCCGAGGATCCGCGCGTGGCCGCGCCGACGGTGCCGGAAGTCGGGGTGCTTGTCGAGGAGGTACTCCAGGGCGGTCGCGGTGTTGCGCGAGCGCTCGCGGAACCACGACGGGACGTCCTTGCGGATGTCCGCGAGCACGTCCTGGACGGCGCCGATCCGGCCGGCGCTGCTGGCCCGGAGCAACCAGTCGTAGTCCTCGCCGTAGCTGAAGGGCAGGTCCTCGTCGTACAGGCCGACCCGGTCGAAGGCCGAGCGACGCATCATCAGGGTCGAGCTGTGCAGCTCCTTGACGCGGTTCGACAGCAGCCGCTCGTGCGAGACGACGGCCTCGCGCGCAGGCCAGTCGACGTCGCCTCGGTCTCCCATGAGCAGCCGGATGCCGGCGCCGACCGCGAGGAGCTCGGGGTCGGCGAGGAGCCGGTCGACCTGGCGGCGCACCTTGGTCGGGTGCCAGAGGTCGTCGTCGTCGCAGCTGGCGACGAGACTGCCGCTCGAGGCCAGCAGGCCGGAGTTCCGGGCGCCGCACAGCCCCGGGGTGCGCGTGTTGACGATCGGCCGCACCGCCCGACCCGGGCGGGAGAGCCCGACCAGGCAGGGATCGGGGTCCTCCTGGTCGTGGACCACGATGACCTCCATCGACCCGGCGTAGTCCTGGGCGGTGATGGTGGCCAGCGTCTGCGCCAGGAGCTCGGGCCGGCCCCGGGTCGGGACCACGACACTCACCAGCGGCGTGGTCGTCGTCGACTCCGCCGTCGTCGATCGTTGTGCGTTCACATGCGCCCCTCGGGGTCGTGCCGGTCAGGGTGGCCGGTCGTGGTGGGCGACCCGGGGGTCGCGAGGTAGCCGTAGGCGGTGAGCAGGGGCAGCGTGAGGGCCGTGACGACGGCCCGGTCCGCCGCCGGCATCTCGTCGGCCCAGCGGTCGTCGCGCCGGAGGGCGAGGTCGCCGGAGCGGAACCTCCCGGGGTTGCCGGAGAGGCCGTGGCTGGGCCCCAGGTGCACCCGGCCGCCCTCGACGGCCGGCAGGTCGCCCGGGTCCAGGCGCAGCCCGAGGGCGGCCGTGGCCCGCACGAGCGACGGGACCGGGTCGGCGACGAAGTCCTCGTAGCGCAGCCGTGCCGACCGCACGCCACCCACGGCCGCGATCATCTCCATCTCCAGCTGCAGCGCGCTCCACTGGGCGGCGGCCCGCCGGGCCGGGATCCGCCACATCTCGTCGCGCCCGGTGGTCGCGTGCGGGCGCTCGACGTGCCGGCTCCAGGACCACGCGACCGCGCGCGGATCCCGGACCACGTTGAGGACCCGGACGTCGAGCCCGGGGGCTCCGGCGAGCGCCTGCCCGAGCGCCGGGCCCTTGGAGGCGTCGACCACGACTCGGGCGCCGGTCACCTCCGCGACGGCGCGGTAGATGCTCCGGTACGCCGTGCGCAGGTCGGCGAGCGGCGGCGGGACCGCGCCGCGCCGTACGACGAGGCCGGGCAGGTGTCGTTGGCGGGCGGCCACTCGCTGCAGCCGGACGAGGCGGTCGAGCACGTCCTCGGTCCAGCCGCCGAAGGCCAGGTCGCCGACCCGCTGCCACACCGCGCAGCGGGAGAACGGCTCGCCGCAGCCGCACCGCTCGTCGGCGGGGGCGACCGAGCGGGCGAGGTCGACGAGCTCGCCGACGTTGACCCACCCGGGGGCAGCGCCCAGCACCCGCTCGACGAGGGTCGAGCCGGAGCGGCCGAAACCGCCGAGGTAGAGGACGGTCGTCGTGGTCGTGGTGCCGCTGCTCGGAGCGGCGACCGCAACCGGACGTCGCTCAGCGGCCGGCATGGCTCCGCCGACGGGTCCGGGGCTGGGGACGCACCACCGCGAGCAGCTCGTCGAGCTCCGCCGCGACCTTGGCGCGCGCGCTGTCCCGGAGCTCGTGCACCGTGGCGAGGCCGACACCGCGGTGCGCGCCCTCCGCGAGAGCGGCGTCGAGCTGGACCTCGAAGGTCGCGCGGTCGAGCACCTCGCGCACGACCCCGACGCGCCCGACCATCGCGGCGAAGCGCTGCTGGTGGGCGTCGACGTGCTCGCCGAGCGCCGGGTCCCGCGGCACGCAGAGGGGGACGTGGCCGGCCTCCCGGGCCTCCGTGATCAGGCCGGGACCACCGTGGCACACGACGACCGACGCCGCCTCGAGCAGCCCGGCGAGCTGGTCGTGCCCGAGGAAGTCCTTCCCCTCGGCGACGACCGGCGGGCGGGAGGCTCCGTGCTGCACGACGACGTGGACCTCGGGATGCCGCACCGCCGCGTCGTCGGCCCAGGCGACCATCCGGTCGAAGGGGTGGTGGTCGGTCCCCGCGAGGACGAGCACGAGCGCGCTCACAGCAGCGGCCCCACGAGACGGGCGTCCGGGTAGAACGTGAGCTGGCTGGGCCACTGCACGATGCGTCGGGTCGTGAACGGCGCGCACAGGCGCCCCGTCATCGTGGGCGTGTCGACCCGGTCGTAGACCTCGATGAAGACGGTGGGGATGCCGAGCGACCAGGCGGCGGCGAAGAACGGGACGGCGACCCCGGCGCCGGCGCTCACGACCAGGGACGGGCGCTCGTGGCACAGGAGCCGTACGGCGAGCGCAGCGTTGCGCAGGAGGTTCGGCACGTTGCGGGTGGTCGGCGAGTGGGACCACTCGACCCGCTCGCCACGGAGGCGGTCCTCGACGTCGGGCGTCCGGGGGCAGACCCAGACCCGCCCGTGCTTCTCCCACCAGGAGCGGAGGGCCAGGAGGTGCGCCAGGTGGCCACCCTGGGTGCTGACCATCAGCACCGGCCCGGCCGGGTGGTGGGCGGCAGGCCCGGGCTGACCG